>JBPPMQ010000040.1:0-39676 GCA_051306135.1 Nocardioides sp.
TCGGCGCTCTGCTCGGCGTCGATCTGGGCAACACCTCCTCCTACCGGGTCGCTCTGGTCTCGGTGGCGGACTCCACTGAGGTCACGGTTGTGCCCGAGACCATGCTGAGCGCCAGCACCGTCTGGGCGGCGATTCCGGCGGCATCCATCAATCCCGGAGCGCTGGTCACCGGCTCCAGCTACCAGTTGCAGATCACCACGAAGTTCAACTCCGTGGCGGCAGTGCTGGCTTCGGGCAGCGTCGGATACGACAACGTCTCGCTGACCACGATGGGCGCCAACGGCCCCAGCGGCGTCACCACGTCGGGCCAACTGACCAAGCTGATCAAGACCACGGTCGTGCCTGACAAGGTCTCGATGGCCAAGGGAAAGATCAAGGTCAAGTTGCGGTGCCCGAAGGTCGCCAAGCCCACCTCGTGTGTCATCAAGGCTCAGGGTCTGGCCAAGGGCAAGAGCTCCCGCCCGGGCACCAAGGCCGAGAAGGTGAAGGTCGCCCCCGGCAAGGCCAAGATCGTCAAGTTGAAGGTCAAGAAGAACGTCAAGAAGCGCTACCTGAGGACCCACCGGGTTTGGCTGCGCACCACCGTGACCGTGGGCATCGTCAAGTCCACCGTGGTCAAGGAGGTCAAGATCCGCAGGTAGAGCCCGGACCTCGACAGTCCTAGGTCGGCCCCGCCCAACCCCCGGGGGCGGGGCCGACCGCTGCCCTGCCCCCGGCCTAGGCTGAGCGGATGAGTGTGCGGGTCGTCATCGTGGACCACCACGACTCTTACACGTGGAACCTCGCCCACCTCGTTGCTTCGGTGACCGGGATGCTGCCGGAGGTGGTCCAGCACGACGAGGTCCGCTTCGACGACTTGGCGCCATACACACACCTGGTGTTGTCGCCGGGGCCGGGTGATCCGAAGACTCCGGCCGACTTCGGGGTCGGCCGGGCGGTGTTGGCCGCCGCCGACCGGCCGGTGCTCGGAGTGTTCCTCGGTATGCAGGGCCTCGTGCTCGGCTACGGCGGAGAGGTCACCACGATCACCGCGGCCCACGGCGAGGTCGCGACCGTGACCCACGACGGCCGCGGGGTGTTCGCGGGGGTTCCCCCTCGCTTCAAAGCGGTGCGCTACCACTCCCTCGGCGCCACCTCGGTGCCCGAACCGTTGGAGGTGACGGCTCGATCCGAGGACGGGGTGGTGATGGGCGTCCGGCACAGGTCGCTGCCGCTGGAAGGTGTCCAGTTCCACCCGGAGTCGGTGCTCTCCGAGCACGGCGCGGCGATGATCCGGAACTTCTTGTCATGAACCCCGACTTCACCCAGATCGCCGGCTCGATGTCCCGCTGCATCTGGCTCGACGGCGGCGGCGCCCGGGAGTGGTCCCGCCAGACCTCGCTGCTCGGTTGGTGCGAGGAAGACGACGTCTCACTGACCTATTGCGCTGCGCGGCGCGAAGTCACCCGGCACGCCTCGGGTCGGTCGCACCTGGTTGGGGACGACCCGTTTGCGGTCCTCGAGGACGAGATGCAGCCCTCAGACCAGTGGTTCGGCTACTTCGGCTATGCCTGCCGACCTGATCTGCCGGCCGCCGTCTGCGACGATGGCCCGCCCGACGCGGTGTGGATGCGGCCCTCGCACCTACGTTTGGTCGACATACCCGGCCCACTTGGCACGGAAAACCGGAACATGGCACGCGAAGCTTTCCGCGCCAAGTTCCGGTTTTCCCTGATATCAGGGAAAACCGTGCCGGCGGCCTACGCCGATGGCTTCGAGCGGATCCAACACGCTCTGCGGTCGGGGAACACCTATGAGACCAACCTGACCTACCGTCACATCGCGTTCTCCGACCTCGACCCAGCACAGTTGTATCTGCGATTGCGAGCGCTCAACCCGGCCCCCTACGCCGGCTTCCTGCAACACGACCTGCCCGGCGCGAGCGCCTGGCTGCTCAGTTCCAGCCCCGAGCGTTACGCCCTGATCGACCATGACCAGAGCGGGGGCAGGGTCATCGAGACCCGACCGATCAAAGGCACCACCCCGCGTGGAGCCACCCCCACCGAGGATGAGGCGCAGCGGGTTCGGCTGGCGACCGACCCGAAGTTCCGAGCCGAGAACCTGATGATCGCCGACCTGCTGCGCAACGACGTCGGCATGGTCTGCGAGGCCGGCACGGTCGAGGTGCCGGACCTGATGAAAGTCGAATCCTATGCCTCGGTCCACCAACTCGTCACCACGGTGCGAGGGCGACTGCGCCACGACGTCAGCACGTTGGAGGCGCTGCGCCAGATCTTCCCCGCCGGGTCGATGACCGGCGCCCCCAAACGCCGCACCATGGAGGTCATCGAGGCCGCCGAGACCAGTCCCCGCGGTGTGTATGCCGGCGCGTTCGGCTGGATCGGCGGTGATGGCCACGCCGATCTCGGCGTCATCATCCGCAGCCTGACCAGCGCAGACGGACACACCTGGAGCATCGGTACCGGCGGCGGCATCACCGTCGGCTCGGATCTTGCCGAGGAGTACGCCGAAGCCGAACTCAAGGCCCGAGTGCTGCTCGCCGCCCTCACCGGCCAGACTGCAGACGCCGAGATCGGGCTGGCCCCGTGACGTGTGGATCGATCCAAAGGTAGGCTCGAACCATGCCAGCTGATCCGCACGTGATCGTCCTGTTCGGTGCCACCGGTGACCTGTCCAGGCGCAAGCTGCTGCCGGGTCTGCTGCGTCTGCACGAAGCCGACCTGATCCACGACGCCAAGATCATCGGCACCTCGCTGGAGGACTGGACCCGCCACGACTTCCTCGAGTTCGCCCGGACGGCGTGCGAGGAGTTCGGCAAGGGCGTGGTCACCGACGAGCGCTGGACGCAGTTCGCCCAGATGCTCGACTGGGTGCCCACCAGCGCGGGACCTCATGCGTTGGCCGATCACGTCAAGAACTGCGAAGCAGACTTGGCCGAGAAGGGCAATGTGGGGCTGCTGCACTATCTGTCGGTGCCTCCCAAGGCAGCCCTCGACGTCATTCGTCAGCTCGCCGAGGCCGACCTGACCAACCGTGCCCGCATCATCATGGAGAAGCCGTTCGGCACCGACCTGGTCAGCGCCAAGGCGCTCAACGCCCGCATCCACGAAGTCTTCGACGAGGAACAGATCTTCCGCATCGACCACTTCCTGGGCAAGGAGGCCGCCCAGAACATCTTGGCCTTCCGGTTCGCCAACGGTCTGTTCGAACCGATCTGGAACCGCAACTTCATCGACCACGTCCAGATCGACGTACCCGAGACCCTCGGGTTGGAGGGACGCACCAAGTTCTATGAGTCCACCGGCGCCTACAAGGACATGGTGGTCACTCACCTGATGCAGATCCTGGCCTTCATGGCGATGGAGCCGCCGACGTCGCTGCTGCCCGGTCCGATCAGCGAAGAGAAGAACAAGGTCTTTCGCTCGCTCCGGCCGCTCGACCCGGTCAACAACGTGGTCCGTGGCCAGTACATCGGCTACCGCGGCAAGGAGGAGGTCGACTCCGACTCGGACAACGAGACGTTCATCGCCCTCAAGGTGATCATCGACAACTGGCGATGGGCCGGGGTCCCGTTCTTCCTGCGCACCGGCAAGAAGATGGCCGAGGGCGCGCGGATCATCTCGATCGCCTTCAAGGAGCCCCCGCTGACGATGTTCCCGGCCGGCTCGAACGCAGGGTCGGCGGGTCCGGACCACCTGACCTTCGACCTGGCCGACCAGTCCCGGCTCTCCTTGTCGTTCTATGGCAAACGGCCCGGCACGGGCATGCATCTGGAGAAGTTGTCGATGCAGTTCGCCACTCACGAGACCAAGTCGGCTGTCGGTGTCCTAGAGGCCTACGAACGGCTCATCTATGACGCGATGCGTGGCGATCACACCCTGTTCAACACCGCCGAAGGCATCGAGACGCTGTGGGAGATCAGTCAGCCGCTGCTGGACAACCCGCCGCCCGTGCGGCTCTACCACCCCGGCAGTTGGGGGCCGAACGCGATCCACCAGATGATCGCCCCGAACGCCTGGAGGCTGCCCTTCGAACGGACCTGGCGGGAGAAGCCGGACACCTCCACCGACACGGCCGGCTGAGTCGACTCAGACCAGGCTGAGGTGGCTTAGGACGACGGCGATGGTGTCGGGGCGATGCTGGCGGCGCCGTCGGCCAACTGGACCATCGCCATCCGCACGGCGGCCCCGAGGTCGCGGACCGCATAGGGCTTGGGATCCAAGGCGTTGACCATGAACACCTTGCCGTTCGACTCCACCACCCCGGTGACTCCGAGCACGTCCTCGCCGGTCTGGACCACGATCCGTGCGGCGTCGCCGATCGCCGGCGAGGTGTAGGTCAACTTCGGGGCGTCCATGGAGTCCCAGGCATCGGGCAGGTTCGTCCAACTCATGTAGTTGATGTCCAACACGGCCTTGCCGTCCTCGGAGGGAACCAGGGTGCACCGGGGGGCGTTCGAATTGCCCAGATCCACCACCACGCTGGAGTCGACCGCGTTGGCCAACGCCGTCGCGTCGAGGAGATCGCACGGATTGAACACCTCGGCGGCTCGGTCCTCGGAGTCGCTGCCGCAGGCCGCGGTCGTCATCGCCAGACCGACTACCACCAGACCAGCCACCATCGCACGCACCACGGGCTCGAACCTATCCGGTGCCGCCAACCGCGCCACCCTCTGATCACCCCCGGAGACCGGGTAGGTTCTGCGAGGGAGACTCCCGGTCAGGAGGTGGCCATGATCGTCAACAACGTCGTCTACTCGGACGGACAGCGCCGCGCCGTGCCCAGTTCGCTGGAGGTCACCTACGAAACGATGGCCGCCACCGGCGGCATGGGATGGATCGGGATCTACCGCCCCAGCGTCGAGGAACTCAACTCGGTCGCCGCGGAGTTCTCGTTGCACCCGCTGGTCGTGGAGGACATGGAGACGGCTCACCAGCGGCCCAAGATCGAACGCTACGACTCGGTGCTGGTCACCGTGCTGCGCCCCGCTCGGTATGTCGACGCCGACGAACGGGTCGAGTTCGGTGAACTGCACGTCATCACCGGTCCCAACTGGGTGATCACCAGTCGGTATGCCGAGACCCCCGACCTGGGTGTGGTGCGAAGCCGGTTGGAGTCCAACCCCGAGTTGTTGCGACTCGGTCCGGAGTCGGTGCTCTACGCGATGCTCGACCAGGTGGTCGATGAGTATGAGCCGGTCGTCGAGGGTTTGGCCAACGACATCGACGAGATCGAGATCGAGGTCTTCGACGGCAACCCGGCGGTGTCTCGCCGGATTTATGAGTTGCTGCGCGAGGTGATCGAGTTCCAGCGGGCAACCCACCCGTTGGTGCCGATGCTGGCGGCGTTGTCAGGCGGATTCGAGAAGTACCAGGTCGATGAGGAACTGCGCCGTCGTCTGCGCGACGTCTCCGACCACGTGTTCAAGGTGGTCGACCGAGTGGATTCCTTCCGGGCGCTGCTGGAGTCGATCCTGACCGTGAACTCGACCCTGGTCGGCCAACGGCTCAACGAGGCTACGTTCGCCCAGTCCGAGGGGGTCAAGAAGATCTCCTCCTGGGCAGCGATCTTCTTCGCCCCGACCCTGATCGCCGGGGTCTACGGGATGAACTTCGAGCACATGCCCGAACTGGGTTGGCAGTTCGGTTATCCGTTGGCGCTGACGCTGATGCTGGTCAGCTGCCTGGTGCTCTACCGGATCTTCAAACGCAACGACTGGCTCTAGCGACGACCGGCTCCAGCAACGACCTCCGGGTCGGCGTACCTTGCCTCCTGCGCGGTCCGTGGACGCTCAGCCTGCGGCGCTGCCGGGCAGTTCGAGCCGCAACCGGGCACCACCCGATGGAGCAGAGGTGGCCGTGACCGTGCCGGCGTGCCGCTCGGCGACCTGGTGCACGATCGCCAGGCCCAGACCGGATCCCGGCAGCGACCGAGCGTCGGCCGAGCGGTAGAACCGGTCGAAGACGTGCGGCAGGTCGTCCTCGCTGATGCCGGGGCCGGAGTCGTCGACGGTCAGGACGCCGTCAGCCAGCCGAACCTGCACGCCCGCCCCATCCTGAGAGAACTTGGCGGCGTTGTCGAGTAGGTTGGTGACCGCGCGTTCCAGTGCGGCCGGGTCGCCCTCCAGCCACCACGGTTCGAGGTCGAGGTCGAACGGGATCGACGGTGCCCGACGACGCACCCGGGCGACCGCCGCCTCGACGATGTCGGGCAGCGACACGGTGGTGATCTCCGGGGCGACCCCCTCGTCGCGAGACAGTTCGACCAGATCCCCGATCAACGTGGTCAGCTCCTCCATCTGGGCGATCACGTCGGAGGTCAACTCGTCACGCTCGTCGGCCGACAGGGTCTGACCCGCCATCGTCAACATCTCCAGGTTGGTGCGCATCGAGGTCAGCGGCGTCCGTAACTCGTGACCGGCGTCGGCGACCAGTTGCCGTTGACGGTCCCGCGACGCCGACAGCGAGACCAGCATCTCGTTGAACGCCGAGGAGAGCCGGGCGATCTCGTCGGTGCCCTCCACAGGCAGCGGGGTGAGGTCTTCGGTTCGGGCCACGTGTTCGACATTGTGGGTGAGTCGACGTACCGGCCGCAGGCTGCTGGCTGCCACTGCCCAGCCGGCACCGCCAGCCAGGATCAGTCCGGCCAGACCGAAGCCACCGATGACGACGCCCAACCGGTGCAGGACCTCCTGCTGGGAATCCATCGACTGGGCGATCACCAGGGCGGTGTCGCTGGCTTTGGCCTGCACCGCCACGACCCGGTAGTCGGTGCCGGAGGCGGTGGTGATGGTGCGGATCGACCAGGTCCGTAGCCCGGTGGCGACCGCCACTTCGGGGCTGTCGGAGCCCAGCGGCAGGGGTTCGCCCATGTCCGGGGTGCGCACCACGCCGGGGCTGACGAACGCGATTCGCACGTCGCCGGCACCCAGCGCCCACGACGGGATCAGTTCGTTGCCGGAGATTTGCACCAGGATGTCGGAGTTGGCGGCCCGCTGGGCTCGGTGCAGCAGCGATTGATCCAGGGTGCCGGTCAACTGCACCCGGACGGTGAAGTAGACCCCGACGGCCACCAGAGCGACCGCGCCGCCCACGGCGGTGATGGTCAACAACGTCACCCGAGCCGTCAGCGAGCGGGGAGTCCACCACCTGCGCACGACTCACCCCCCGATTTCCTTCGACCGATCCCGGCCCACCCGGGCGGGTCGCATGACGGTCCAGACTGACAGGTCAGTCTGAAGGCGCCCTGAGAGTCACTGCTTGAGCACGTAGCCCACCCCGCGGACGGTGTGGATGAGCCGGTCCTCGCCGTCGGCCTCGGTTTTGCGGCGCAGATAGCCGACGTAGACCTCGAGTGAGTTGGCGGTGGTGGGGAAGTCGAATCCCCAGACCTCTTCGAGGATGAAACTACGCTCCAGCACCCGGCGCGGGCGCCGCAGGAACATTTCCAGCAGCGTGAACTCGGTCCGGGTCAGCTCCAACTGTCGGGCACCGCGGGTCACCTCCCGTGAGGCCAGATTCATCGACAGGTCGGCGAAGGTGAGCACCTCGGCGGCCTCGTCGGGGTCCGGGGTGGTGCGTCGCAGCAGTGCCCGCAGCCTGGCCAGCAGTTCGGCCAGCGCAAACGGCTTGGTCAGGTAGTCGTCGGCGCCGGCGTCCAGGCCGTCGACCCGATCACCCACCGAGTCCCGAGCGGTCAGCACCAGGATCGGCACGTCGTTGCCGGCGGTGCGCAACAGCCGGGTGGTCTCGATGCCGTCCAGGCGCGGCATCATCACATCCATGATCACCACGTCCGGGTTGGAGGCGCCGATGCCGGCCAACGCCTCGGCTCCGTCCCTGGCCAGAGCCACCTCGTAACCGTTGAACTCCAGGGACCGACGCAATGAATCACGGACCGCAGGCTCGTCGTCAACGACCAGCACCTTGGGCTTGTCTGCACTCACGGGTCCCATCCTGACACCCCCAGCGCCACCCACGGCGATACCGATAGTGTCAGGATGAGGGTCATGACGTGGTTCGCATCCGCCGAGGACGCCTCGGCGCGGCTGTCCGAGGCCGGCTACCTGGCCGACTCGGCCACCTCCTTGACCTGCTTCCTGGCCGGCGTACTCGGCAAACCGCTGTTGCTGGAGGGCCCGGCCGGTGTCGGCAAGACCGAACTTGCCAAGGCGATCGCGACCGCCGGCGACGCCGAGTTGGTGCGGCTGCAGTGCTACGAGGGGTTGGATGAGGCCCGGGCGCTGTATGAATGGAACTACAAGAAGCAACTGCTGCGCATCCAGACCTCCGGTGGCGAGGACTGGTCGGCCACCCACGACGACATCTTCTCCGAAGAGTTCCTGCTGCCCCGCCCGCTGTTGACCGCGATCCGGCGCACCCATCCGACGGTGCTGCTCATCGACGAGGTCGACAAGACCGATGTCGAGGTGGAGGGCCTGCTGTTGGAGGTGCTCAGCGACTTCCAGGTCACCATCCCGGAGTTGGGCACCGTGACAGCGACGATGCGACCCTTCGTGGTGCTCACCTCCAATGCCACCCGCGAGCTGTCCGAGGCGCTCAAGCGCCGCTGCCTGTATCTGCACCTGGACTATCCGACGGCCGACCGGGAGCGGGCCATCATCGCTTCGCGGGTGCCGGGTCTGTCGGACCAGGTCGCCCGCCAGTTGGTCTCGGTGGTCACCCGGTTGCGGGAGCTGGAGCTGAAGAAGGCGCCGTCGATCGCGGAGTCGATCGACTGGGCGCGCACCCTGGTCGCCCTCGAGATCGAGGAGGTCTCTGAGAAGGTCATCGACGACACCCTCGGTGTGATCCTCAAGCACGCCACCGATGTGGACCGGGCCGTGCGCGAGTTGCGGCTGCGGCGATGACAGGGCACCGATGACTCTGCTGGACCGCCACGCCGCTTTCCTGGCCTCGCTGCGCGGGGCCGGTGTGGGAGTGTCGCTGGCCGAAGGGCTCGACGCGGTCGACGCCCTCTCGGTGGTGGGTTGGTCTTCGCGCGAGCAGGTGCGCGAGGTGTATGCCGCCACCACGATCAAGAAGGCCAACCAGCGTGAGACCTTCGATGCGCTGTTCGAGATCTACTTCCCGCGGATGGTCGGCTCCGGGGTCGCCGGCTCCTCCGACGACGCGAGCGGCGCTGAGGCCGACACCGACCCCGACCGGGCGGCCACAGACGCCAAGGCGGCTCAGGCGCAGGTCGTCGGTGATCTTCAGCAGCGGCTCGCCGAGATGATGGAGGCCGGCGATGAGGACGGTCTGCGTGCCATTGCCGCCGAGGCGATGGCTCGACTCGGTGCGCTGCCGGGTCGAGGCAACGCGATGTCGAACTGGTCGTCCTACACCGCCTTGCGACGCCTGGATGCCTCCGCCGTGGTGTCCAGGCTGGTCGACGCCCTTCAGGCCGAGGGGTGGGGTCGGGAGGAGGCCGAACGAGCGGTGTCGCGTCGGATCGGCACCTTCACCAGGTTCGTCGAGGAGGACTCCCGGCGGCGAATCGCGGAGGACAAGGGCCCCGACCACATCGCCGACGCCACCATCCGACCCACGCTGGAACGATTGGACTTCCTCAGCGCGCGTCGTTCGGACCTGGAGAGTCTGCGACGTGAGATCTATCCGCTGGCCCGGCGACTCGCCACCCGACTGGCCCAGGAGCACCATGCCGGCCGTCGTGGGGCGGTCGACATGCGCCGCACCGTGCGGGCATCGTTGGCCACCGGTGGCGTGCCGGTGGACCTGCGATACCGGCCCCGACGCCCGCACCGCACCGATCTGGTGGTGCTGTGCGATGTGTCCGGGTCGGTGGCCAACTTCGCCCAGTTCACCTTGATGTTGGTCTTCGCCCTGCGGGAGGTGTTCGGCAACGTGCGGGCCTTCACCTTCGTCGACGACGTCACCGAGGTCACCTCCGCATTCCGGGCCGGGCGAGACCTGACCGAGACCATGACCGAGTTGGCGCAGATGTCTGCCCACGCGGCCCGCTTCGGACGCACCAACTACGGCAGCGCGTTCACCTCGTTCCGGTCGAAGTACGTCGACGCGTTGGGTCCACGCAGTTCGTTGCTGATCCTGGGTGATGCCCGGTCCAACTATTCCGACCTGCACCTGGACGCGTTGCGCGACCTGGCCGGCCGGACCCGGCACGCGCACTGGCTCAACCCCGAACGCCGCCGCAACTGGGACACCGGCGACTCGGTCGCCACCCGGTACGGCGCCGTGGTCGAGATGCACGAGTGCCGCAACCTGACGCAGTTGTCAGGGTTCGTGCACGACCTCGCCTGAGCACGGGGTCACCGATCGAACCAGAGCAGGTAGTCCTGGGCGTGGGCTCGGGGTCCGGTGCCGTCGAGTGCGGCGAGGAGGTGGCTCACGGCTGCGAGATTCGTCGCCTCGACGGCCACGGCTGCGTCGACATAGGAAGGCAGCCCATGATCGGCCGTGACCGAGGTGCATGGACCGGTGAACCGGATCGTCGTCCAGGAGGGCGTCGCCGGGTTCGGGCCGCCGTCCAGGGTGGGCACCAGGTCGCAACTGTTCTCCAAGGAGACCACCGGCACCGTGCCGGGGTCTGCACCGCCGATGGGTGAGCCGGCTGTGAGTACGCCGACGACGTTGAGCCGACCGGATGCGACCAGCGCCATCGCTGCCATCCCGCCCTGGGAGTGGCCCACCAGCAGCACCGGATCGTGGACCTCGACACCGGCCAACTGCAACGCGGACAGGACCCCTTCGGCGTAGCTCGATCCCTTGCCGGAGGCCAGCAGCAGGTTCTCCCCGAGATCTCGCACCGTGGAGCCCTGCTGCCCCGGCCAGCTGAGGGCCTCGTCGGTGCCCGGCAGCAGCACCACGTGCACCGGTCCGTCGGCGGTGTGCAGCGTCTGGATCTCGATCTGTCCGTCGGCCAGGGCATTGACCGCGTTCAGCGCCGTCAGCAGATCGGTCAGGGTCTGTGGGGCCGCCACGTCGGTGGTCCCCGCCGGCGCCACCTCGGGGGTGCCGGCGGGCTCGAAGAGGGTTGCGCCGACACCGGCAGCCTCTGCGATGGTGGTCATCCATTCCGCAACAGCTGCGTCGGCCGCGGTCACCAGCGCCCAGGACGCGCCGATCTGCACCCCGGCCCGTTGAAGGTCGAAGCCGGGGGAAGCCAGTGAGGCGGCCGCGGCCGAGATCGTCCGGGCTGCCTGCCACGCCGGGGCCGGGGTGATCAGCGCCGCCACTCCCACCGACGAAACGGCATACCCGGTGTGGGCACTTGCAGCGGCGACCTCTCGGCCCAGACCGACCAACCGGCCGGCCAGCTCGGCTAGGCGGTCGCTGTGCCCGGACACAGCGCCGCTCACCACGACTGGCCGCCTCCACCTGCGGCGCTCTGTGCCATCAGCTCCGCCAGCGCCATCAGTTCCGCCAGTGCGTCCGCGGCGCGTTCATGGCGGTCGGCCGAAGCCACCAGGTCGACCCCGATCCGATCCAGCTCGGCATGCAACGCATCGGCCGCCGATCCGGTCCACCCGCAGGCCCGCCACGCGGACTCCAGACGGGCTGGAAGCTCACGCAGCCAGGCTGCCCGTTGACGCAGGTCGTCACGGGCCTCGATCAGGGACGTCATACCTTCCCTATCCCCAGCCACCCCCCGTTTCTTGCAGTCTGGGTGCGATGGGCTCCGATCTGTGGACGAAACCTCGGCGACCCAACGGACCGATAGGGTGACGCCAACCGGGAGGTGAGATGACGATCCACGAGCTGGACCAGATGGTCCTGGCCGCGGGTGTCATCACCCTGTGCGGAATCCTCGCAGTGCGGCTGTCCAGTCGCGCCGGACTGCCCAGCCTGCTGATCTACCTGCTGATGGGGGTGATCCTGGGCGAGTCGTTCATCGGTATCGAGTTCTCCGACGCCGAGCTGGCTCACTCGCTGGGCTTCATGGCGCTGGCGCTGATCCTGGCCGAGGGTGGTCTGACCACCGACTGGAGTGAGGTCCGACCGTCGCTTCCGATCGGACTCGCGCTGGCCACCCTCGGGGTGGTCGTCTCGGTCGGTGTCGTGGCGTGCTTCGCCCACTTCGTGTTGGGCATGAGTTGGCAGTTGGCGGTGCTGCTCGGTGCGGTGACCTCACCGACCGACGCGGCTGCGGTGTTCTCCGTGCTGCGGGTGGTGCCGCTGCCTAGACGGCTGACCGGGGCCCTCGAGGCGGAGTCGGGCTTCAACGACGCCCCGACGGTCGTGCTGGTCACCCTGATCTCCTCCGGTAGCCACCACTCCATCCTGGAGGGCGCCGGCATCGTGGTGGGTGAACTGTTGCTGGGCTGCCTGATCGGCCTGGCAGCCGGCTACGGCGGGGCCTGGCTGATGCGCCGGGCGGCTCTGCCGGCGTCCGGGTTGTATCCCTTGGCGGTGCTCACCTTGACCTTCATCGCCTACAGCGGATCGGCAGTGCTGCACGGCAGTGGGTTCGCGGCGATCTACGTGGCTGCGCTGGTGCTCGGCAACGCCGATCTGCCGCACCGGGCGGCCACCCGATCGTTCGTGGACGGCTTGGCCTGGCTGGCCCAGATCGGTCTGTTCGTGATGCTCGGTCTGCTGCTCAGTCCCGGTCGAATCGGTTGGTCCGACGTCGGTATCGCGGTGGCTGCTGGATTGGTCCTGACCTTGGTCGCGCGGCCACTGTCGGTGCTGATCTCCTCGCTGGTTCAGCCGATGCGTCTCAACGAGATGGCCTTCTTGTCGTGGGCTGGTCTGCGTGGGGCGGTCCCGGTGGTGCTGACCACCATCCCGCTGGCTGCCGGAGTCACCGACTCCCAGGACCTGTTCGACATCGTCTTCGTGATGGTGGTGGTTCTGACCGCGATCACCGGGCCGACCCTGCCGTGGGTTGCGAAGGTGCTCGGTGTGTCCCGCGATTCGGCTCCGCGGGGCCTCGAACTGGAGGTCGCACCGCTGGAGCGAGTGGCCGCCGATCTGTTGCAGGTCCAGATCGTGCCGGGCTCGAAGCTGCGCGGGGTCGAAGTGGGCGAGTTGCGCCTTCCGACCGGTGCGTCGGTGTCGTTGATCATTCGCGACGGACAGACCATGTCGCCGAAGGGAAGGTCGGTGCTTCGCACCGGCGACACCCTGCTGATCGTCACCCCTAGGTCGGAGCGGGCCGCCACCGAGGGCCGACTTCGCCAGGTCGCCGCCCGCGGTCGGCTCGCGCAGTGGCTCGAGGACCGTTAGTCGTCCGGGCAGGCCAGACGCGGTGCCCGCCTAGACGGTAGGTGAGCAGATCGTGCCGGCGGACTTCGCCGTCACGGACGTCGGCCCCTTGGAGATGCCGTCGAACTGGGTGCCGAGCACCAGCACGATGCCCGGATACTCGTTCGGGGTCGGCTCGAGGTAGACCTCGACCAGATTGCGCTGGACCAGCGGTGTCGCGGGGGAGTCGGTCCAGATCTGGGCGTGCACCACCTCGGCGTCGACGTTGGCGATCTCGCCCTCGGCGAAGCCGAGGGCCACCAGTTGCTCCATCACTTGCCCGGCCAGACCGGATTCGCCGGAGGCGTTGAGCACGCTGACGGTGACGTCGCTACGGCTGATCTTGTCACCCTTGGCGATCTCGACCTCGGAGCAGGATGACGTCTCGGCCGCCGACGGAGGAAACGGTGAGGTCAGAGCCTTCCAGCCCCAGGCGAGCCCCACGAAGAGGATCACGCACAGGACCGCCAGGGTGATCCCGGATCGCGCCGCCCGTGTCATCGGGGTTCGTCCACCAGGTGCACCCGGGCGTGCAGGACGTGGCGCTGCTGCAGGGCCGCCCGTAGCGCGCGGTGCAGTCCATCCTCGAGGTAGAGCTCATCGCGCCACTGCACCACGTGGGCGAACAGGTCACCGTAGAAGGTCGAGTCTTCGTCCAGCAGGGACGACAACTGCAGGGTGTCTTTGGTGGTGATCAGTTCGTCGAGCCGGATCTGGCGCGGAGGCAGGGCAGCCCACTGGCGCGGGGTCAGGCCATGGTCCGGGTAGGGACGGCCGTCTCCAACGCGCTTGAAGATCATGTGGGGACTATAGCCAGCAGCGCTGATCGGCGCCCCATCCCGCCCAGTCACTGACGTTCCCGCCTAGTCACTGACGTTCCCGCCCAGTCACTGACGTTCCCGCCCAGTCACTGACGTTATGGCTCCGATTTCGCGTCAGGACGACCATAGGGTCAGTGATTGGGGCACAACGTCAGTGACTGGGGGGATTCGCGGTGGGACGAGGGCGTCAAATGGCCTCGACGGCGGCAGACCCGAAGGTCCGACCGCCGTCGAGGCGATGCGACAACTCAGGCTGACCAGCGGACGGAGTCATCAACCAGATCGGCCAGTGCGTGTACGCCGCGAAGATCCTCGCGCTCGGTCATGAGTCTGACCAGAGCTTGAGAGTGGCGTTGCTTCAGCGAGTTGCGCTGCTGGCTGATCCGATCGAGCTCGGCGTCTGCAATGGGTGCGCCCTGTGGGGTAATCGCCATTACGTCCTCCTGACTTGGATCGATCGAATTCTTTCCAAAATGGTCCATGGCCAAGGTCGCCGTGAGATTGACGGACGGTTACGAGAATGTTTCGGGGCGCCTTGTTCACTGTGATTTCCCTTATTGGCAAGGGAATCGTCACCTCGCGAGGGCTATCTGGACGGCAGCCGAGGTGACCCGGGACACCATCCGGGCTCGCCCCGGGGGCCCATCGGTGAATCGCAACCCGCCAGGCAGGGGTGGCAGTTTCGGATCACCGGGGAGCAGCAGTGTTGCCGCACCGGCATGGTCGACCGACTCCACGAAGGGGTCGAGCAGCGCGCGGGAGGCCGAGCCGGCACTACGAGAGACCACCACCCGCAGCCCGAGATCTTTGCTCCGCTGCACCGACGCTGCCAGCGCCCGCATCGGCTGGTCGACCAACTCATGGTCGTCGACCAGCAACCACACGGCGGGGCCATCTCGGCGCGGTCGGCTCGAGAAGTATCTCGACAGGTCGGCGATCACTCGGTCGAACGGGGGAGATTGGCTCCCAGCCGGGTGGTCCCCGGTCAGATGGTCGAAGGTCAGGTGGTGCAGGAGCTGGTCCGGTGGAACGGTCCCGGCCAGGCTTCCGCGGGGGTCGACGAGCACGATCTGGGCCGTCGGATCGGTGCGGATGATCTCCGTGGCGACCGTGCGCAGCACTGTGCTGCGACCTGATCCGGGGCCGCCGAGCACCACGAGGTCCCTCGGCAGGAACACCACGCCGTCGGCACCCAGCCCGAGTCGGATCTCGGCAGCCGAGGCTTGCTGGTCGTCCAGGTCGTCCAGGTCGTCGAGGGTGACCCGGTCCGGGGGCAGCCTCAGCCGCGCTTGCGCGGGCCACCGGGAGCGCACCGCCGCGGCAAGGTCCGGCCCTGGGACCGCGAAGCGAAGGTGCAATCGGTCGGCTCCCAACCCGCGACCGGGTTGGTCGACGGGCACCTGGGCGGCGAGCCGTCGGTCGACCTCGGAGTCGAGTGCGTCGCCCTGTCGGAGCTCGATCCGCGTCGCGATCAGTTCTCGGGTGCCCCGACGAAGGTCCATCCAGCGGTTCACCGCGATCACCAGATGGATGCCTCGCGACGAGGCAGTGCCGATCATGGTGGCCAGGGCGTCGATGTCGAGCGCCGCACTGTCGACCAACACCACCCAGTCCGGGGAGGGGGACTCATCAGAGCGGCCCGACGAACGGCCGCGATGCACCTGGAGGACTTCCTGCCAGAGTCTGGCCACCAGGTCAGGGTGACGCCCTGCTCCCCGAACGTGCGGCAGGTCGAGGTCCAGCCCGATGCCGAGCATCCGGACCTGGTCGGGCGAGGAACAGGCCGCCACGGCGGTCGCGATCGTGGTCAGTGCTGTGGTGCGTCCACTCCCTGGGCGTCCGGCGATGGCCACGTGACCCGCCCGCAGATCGATCTGCAACGGTCGGCGGCACTGCAGGTCAGGACGATCCACCTCCCCGACCGTCACCGACAGCGGGTGCGTGCCCGGTTGGGGTGACAGTTGCACCGTGGTGTCCAACCCAGGCAGCCACAGAGTGCGCGCCGGGCGGCCGGTGGCCGCAGCCAGGGCTCGAGTCAGCACACTGGGCGATGGGGTGTCGGCCGAAGGCCCGATCGGTGCAAGGTCGGGGCTGAGTCGACGTACCCGCGGCTGGGGTGGAGCGCTCACATGGCGCGCGGTGAACTGGGTGAGGGTGTCGGTGCGCAACAGGCCGACTCCCGGGGTGGTCGGCAGCTGGCTGGCCCGCGCGGAACCGATCACGGCGTGGGAGTCGGTTGCGGTCAGGGTCCGCAGAGCGATCCGGTAGCCCAGGTGAGACTCCAGGCCGCGCATTCGCCCCTCCTCGAGTCGTTGGGTGGCCAACAGCAGGTGGATGCCCAGGGACCGGCCGAGCCGTCCGACCGAGGCGAGGGTGTCGGCGAAGTCGGGGCTCTGGTTGAGCAGCTCGGTGAACTCATCGATCACGACCATCAGCCGCGGAAGGCCGACCTGATCGAATCGCTCGCCGCCGTGGTCGGCCAGCAGCTTCTGCCGGCGGGTCACTTCGGCCTCCACCGCGATCCGGACCCGGTCCACCAACCCGACCCCGGCGAGGTTGGTGACCACCCCAGCGGTGTGCGCAATGTCGCGGAACGGTGCGAAAGCGGCTCCCCCTTTGAAGTCGATCAACAGCAACTGGACCTGGTCGGCGGTGTTGTGCTCGATGAGCCCGACCAGCAGAGTGCGCAGCAGTTCGGACTTGCCCGAGCCGGTGGCTCCCACCACCAGCCCGTGCGGGCCGACGCCTCCCTGGGCAGCCTCACGCAGGTCGAGTCGCACCACACGCCCATCGACGGCTCGACCCACTTCGACCGCAAGGGGGTCGGCCACCTCGGTGGCATTGGTCGGCGAGGTCCACTGGCCGGCGATGCGTCGAGCGATCACCTCGGCGACCACCGGATCCACCGAGTCGTTGCCGGTTGCGGTCGGCACCACCCTGATCTGCGCGTCGGCCCCCGTGCCCACCTGTATGTCGACCTGGTCGAAGGGTCCGACCCCGATCCGTGGTCCGTGCGGGCCGGCCAGATGAGGCAACCACCGCGCCCAGGTCCACGAAGCCGGCTGGTCGGTGAGAATGGCGAGCCGCAACCGGTCCGGGGGGTGGCCGGCGGCCAACCGGCACAGCATGGCTCGGGCTTCGTCTTCGGAGGCCGTCAGGCGTAGATCGGACCGCTGCTCAGGCAGCTCGATCACCCGTGGCAGGCCGGCGACCTGGCGGACCTGACTCACCAGCCGTTCCGCGGCCGCCACGCACACCGGGTCGGCATCCGGTGGGGGTTCTCCCAGTTGGAGCCGCAGCGCCGGCGGGAGCACTCCGGGGCCCAGTCGCAAGGTGTCCGGGTCGGGCCTGAGGCCGACGAGCAACGCCTCGATGGGCGGCGCGGTGTGCTGGAGCAGTTCCACTCGGGCGGACTCGGCGGCCAGGACTCGTCGGCGTACCGCTTCCAGATGTGCCAGGTAGTCGGTGCGGGCCAAGTGTCTGGCATCGGCGACGTGGCGCACGCTGCGGTCCCATTGGATCAGCACCCAGGCCAAGGTCGAGAGCCCCAGGGCGGCTGCGCTGATCCAGGCTGTCGGGCCGGTGTGCGCTCCCATCGAGGCGACCGCCCCGACCCCCACCATCGAGCCGAGCATCGGTACGGCCGTGGACAGCGCGTTGCCGGTGGCTCGCTCGAGGCGGGGTGGTGGGCGCAGAGTCTCCATGTCGTCCGACGCTAGGTAGAACCGCGCCCGGGCGACAGGGTCCAGTGCCGGCCTGTGGAAAACCAACCATCTGCATGGAATCGACGTTTTCGGGGGATAGGGAAGGTGTCCGGACGTTCCGGACCTTGCTGAGAAGGGACCGATCCATGTATGACATCTACGGACAGGGTGACCAGACCTTGTCGAGGGCGGCGGGACTCGTCGCCGACGCCAAATCGGACTTCGACCAGATGGCCGCGGGCCTGAGCAGTCAGATCGAGAGCCACCGATCCCGCTGGCAGGGGGCTGGGGCGAGTGCCTTCTTCGGTCTCCACCAGGCGTGGACCGAGCGCCAGCGTCGGGTGGTGGCCGCCCTGGACGACTTCGCTGCCTCGTTGCAGGTCACCGAGGCCGACAACCTCGGCACCGACGAGAGCCAGTCGCAGCTGTATCTGGCCACGTTGAGCCGGTTGGGGTGAGCGCGATGATTCTGGTTCACCATGCCTCCTTGGAGGCTGCGGCCGCCGACCTGCGGCGCGCAGTCGCCGCCATCGCGGGGCGGATGGATCACCTCGAAGCCGAACTGATGCCGCTGCGCAGCGACTGGAGCGGTGCTGCGCAGGCCGCCTATCTGATGGCCAAGTCCCAATGGGATGCTGCGATCGCGGAGATGGCCTCGGTGCTGGATCAGACCCAGGCGGCGGTGGTTGCCTCCAACGCCGAGTATGCCGCTGCGGACCAGCGTGGCGCGCGGGCCTTCGGAAGCTGAGCAGGTCGACCGATGTTGCAGGTGACCGTCGCTGTTGACCACGGTCCGCGGGTGGACGTGGCGTTGTCGGCTCAGGAACCGGTCGCGCTGCTGCTGGCCGATCTGGCGCCGGTGCTGGGGGTGGCCGAACCCGTGGTGGCCTCCCTGGCCGGCCACCCGCTCTCCACCGCCCGAGCGCTGGGGGAGCAGGGTGTGGTCAACGGCGCGGTCATCTGTCTGTCTCCTGCGTCTGAGTCGCTACCGACACCGCTGATCCGGCCCGATCCTGCCACCGAACTGGCCGAGAACGTGCGCGCCCAGGTGCGGCCTTGGCGCCCCTCGAGCGGGTGGCGCGGGTGGTGGATGCTCACCACGGTGGCGGTGTTGGCGGTTGCGCCGGCCTGGCAGGCCGCACCGCAGAGCACGGTTGCGATGGCAACCGCGTCGCTGATGGCACTGCTCGTGCTGACGGCCTGGACCCTGCCGGCGATTGCGCTGGCGTTGTGTGGTCCGGACCCTGCTCGGTGCCGACGGGTGGCGGTGGTGGGCCTGCGCGGTGTCGGGCTCAGCCTCGGCTGTGCTTCGGTGGGCGGGATTTGTGTCGGTCCACTCGGAGCGGCTCTGGCGGTGACCTGTTCGGTCCTGGTCGGCCTGCGCGGTCGACTCTGGCTGGATCCTCCGGTGCGGGTCGAGGCGTGGACTGCGACCTGTGTGGGCCTGCTGACGGTGCTGGCGGGGGTGCTGGTCGTCTGGTCCGACCGGTGGTGGTGGCTGCTGGGTGGGCTAGCCACCGTCGGGGTGGTGGGGCAGATCCCGGTGCCGAACCTGGTGCGGCGGCGGGTGGCCGAAGTGGTCGAACTGCTGGCGTTGACTGCCCTGCCGCCGTTGGTCGCGGGCACTGCCGGCGTGGTCGCGGCGGTGCAGCGATGACCGCCACTGCCGACGAGTTGGAGGCACGCCGCTACGAAGCCGCCCGACTGCGCGGCGCCCTGGTCACCGGGCGAGCCGAGCCGCTCTCGGGATGGCTGCGGCCCGTCGCTGTCGGACTGATCGTGACACTGGTGGGGCTCGCTGTCGGGGCTCTTGCCTCGGTGCTGGCTCAGCAGTGACCATGTGCATGCTGGTGGACGTCGCGCCCAGGATCGGGTGTGGGAACGGTCCGTAGGCTTGAGGTATGTCGACCCCTGCGCTGCCCGACCTGACCGGATGCACCTACGTGATCACCGGCGCCAACTCCGGCCTGGGGTTCGAGACCGCCGTCAAACTGGCCGGCGCGGGGGGACACGTCGTGTTGGCGGTGCGTGACACCGCCCGCGGAGAAGAGGCCGCTCGCCGGATCCCGGGCAGCACCGAGGTGCGTGAACTTGATCTGGCCGATCTGGCGTCGGTGCGTTCGTTCGCCGCCGGATTCGACGCTGAGATCACCACGCTGATCAACAACGCCGGCATCATGATGGTCGCTCAGGGTCTGACCGCGGATGGTTTCGAGCGCCAGTTCGGCACCAATCACATCGGCCACTACGTGCTCACCAATCTGCTGCTGGCCCAGGTCACCGACCGGGTGGTCACGCTGTCCTCCGGCTTGCACCGTGGGCCACAGATCAACTTCGACGATCTTGAGTTCACGTCGTCGACGTACTCCCCGACGCGGGCCTATCAACGCTCCAAACTGGCGAACCTGCTGTTCACCTCCGCGCTCCAGCGGCGCCTGGACGGCGTCGGTTCCAGCGTGAAGGCGATGGCCGCTCACCCCGGATACTCCGCGACCAATCTGCAGTCCCACCACGCGTCTGGCTGGATGAAGCGCGCGATGGCCCTGGGCAATCGAGTGATCGCCACGAGCGCCGAGTTCGGCTCACGTCCACCGGTTCACGCCGTGGTCGCCGACCTGCCGGGCGACACGTATGTCGGACCGACGAAGTTCAACGGCCTGCGGGGCGCGCCCGGGCCGAACGACCGGTCCGCCGCCGCTGGGGACGTGGCCGCTTCGGAACGACTCTGGGCGATCTCTGAGGAGCGCACCGGCGTCGGATTCGGTCTGCCCGGCTGAGATCGCCCAGCCCCATCCCCTGAAAGCGAGTGCTGGTTCCCGTGTCCGAGATCGACCGCGCCGTGTCCGAACGTCGCACCCTGCGTGAGGCGAACCGTGTGGCCGGCACCGACGCCCGCTCCTGGCACTTGGTCTCGGCCCGGCGCGTGGAGTTCTTTGACCAGGCCCAGTTGGGTCGCGCCGATCAGATCGTCCTCGACATGGAGGACGCCATCGACGGGTCGTTGAAGGACCAGGCCCGCGACAATGTGGTCGGCTGGCTTCAGGGTGGCGGACGGGCGTGGGTGCGCATCAACGACTGGACCACCGACGACTGGGCCGGGGATCTCGCGGCGTTGGCCGGGGTCGAGTCCCTGGCCGGGGTGATGCTGGCGAAGGCAGAGTCCGCCGAGCAGGTCACCGACACCTTCCAGCGCCTCGGCGGCATCGTCCCGGTGATCCCGCTGCTGGAGTCGGCGTTGGGCATCGAGGACGCCGCCACCATCGCAAGGGCTCGGGGCGCCTACCGATTGGCGTTCGGCAGCGGCGACTACCGCAAGGACACCGGCGCGGAGAACGACCCGCTGGCGATGGCCTACCCCCGCACCAAACTGGTGCTTGCCTCACGCATCGGCGGCCTTCCCGGCCCGATCGACGGGCCGACCGTCGGACACTCCCACCCGCTGTTGCGCGAGCAGGCTGCCGACGCCGTCAGGATGGGGATGACCGGCAAGCTCTGCCTGGACGCAGAACAGCCTGCGGTGATCAACGAGACGATGTCGCCGAGTCCGGCTGACGTGGCCTGGGCGATCGACTTCCTGCGCAAGTTCGAGGAAGGTGGCCGGGTCGTCCGCGACGGCTCCGACAAGCCGCGTCTGGCGCGGGCCGAGGTGATCCGCAAGCGGGCTGAGATCTTCCGGATCCAGCCGCCGCAGGACGGCTCGGCGGCCGGTGCCGCCGACTCGGTCTACTGAGGCGTCGACGGCGTCGACCGCTCAGATGGGGTCGCAGTGTTCGAACTTGTCGGGCCTGTGGGCGATCTGTCCGCTGAGGACCTTCTCCAGTCGGGTCCATGCCCATTTCTGGTGGATCCCGAGGGAGAGTTGGTCTGACATCGAGCCTCCGGGCCCGTTGCCCCAGTCGTCGGAGCCGAACCAGGCGGCGTAGCGGCGTTTGCCCTTGCTGACCCAGGTTGCCGACATCTCCTTATGGTGGGTGTAGGCGTAGGGGAAGTCGTTGCGTCCGGTGCGCCAGCAGCCGTCCTGCATGTTCGCGCCGGCGGTGCGCAGTGTCTTGACCACGGAGGGGGCTACGTCGGGGCCAACCACGACGGTGAGTCTGGTGCCCCTGGTGACCATCGAGGCCAGCTTCTTGGCGAGCCAGGCTCCGCGGTAGCCCTGCCAGGAATACATCGACACCTTGATCCGGGTGTCGGCGTTGGCGGGGATAGCGGACAGCCGCTTCATCACCGGGTCGTTGGCCTTGGTGATCGGCGCAGAGGGCATCGCGTACAGGTCCCAGTTGGTGCCCTTGTACCGCCGTTGCGGGTTGCCGCCGACGTATCGATCTTGGGCGGTCGCATTGAAGATGCTCTGGGCGCGGTCGTAGAGCTTGGCGTTGGTCATCGTGGCCATCGCTGCATAGGCCCGGCCGTCCGGCCCGTCGCCGTTGTTGTAGGAACCGATCATCGTGACCTTCTTGGTGGCCCCGACGCGGGAGAACTGCCACATCTTGGCGTGCATATTGCCTTCGGGAGCGTTGCCACGACCGCTGTCCTTGGTCCACACCACCCAGGAGCCGGTGCGGCCGGACTTGCGGCCCTGGTCGATCATCGTCTGGAGCTTGGCGCCTTCCCACGAGAGCGGGGTGAGCGCGTGGCCGTTGTCGCCGCCGTAGAGCACCACCCTGATGTTCACACCGCGCTGGTAGGCCTCCCGCAGCGCCGGCCAGGTGATCGAGGAGGAGATGTAGAACGACATGATAGAAATGGTCGCCCCGCGCGGAGTGTGCTGAATGTAGGTGCGCAGCTGTCGCGCGATGGCACCTTTGTTGAGGGGGTCGTTGAGCGAGACGTTCTGCTGGATCGTGAACGGTCTGGCTGAGGGTACGTCGGCTCGGGCCGGTGCCTCGGCCACCACCGGCGCCGCCATCGCGAGCCCGAGTGTCATCATCATGGTGCCGATCGCACCCCGTCGTCTCATGGCTCGGCAGCCTAACCAGCGCGGGGGCCCGGGCGGTGTCGGGCAGGTGAATGGTGTCGAACCGGGGGCTGTCGCAGGCGTCTGGCCGGCGGAGCATCGGGCCGCTACAACGCGTCTGGCAGCAGCCACAAACCTAGTGCAGCATGTCGGCAACCACGGCCCCGGCGATCGAGGAGGCCTACCAGCAACCACGTCAGCACGGGGATCGTCACCACCAGCCACAACGAAAGAACCCCCGCCGGGCTTACGCCCAGCGAGGGTTCAATCCTGACTCAACTGGCGGAGGTAGGGGGATTCGAACCCCCGAGGGCTATTAACCCAACCCGCTTTCCAAGCGAGCGCCATAGGCCACTAGGCGACACCTCCGCCGACGAGGCTACCCGCCGAGGCGGTCGCCCCCGAAATCGGTGACGCCGGATTGGAGCGCACGACGGTGAGCGCCTAGGATCGGGTCAACCCCCCATGTGGCGGCATCTTGTCGAACCTCCCCAGGGCCGGAAGGCAGCAAGGATAAGCGAGCTCTGTCGGGTACGTGGGGGGCCTTTTCATGTCGTCCGCCTCGCAGACCTTGACCGGGCGCCTCGGGGTCCACCCCGAGGCGACTCAGGGGAAATCCCGATCGACCCGTGCACAGCGATGGGACAGACTCGTCGTCATGACGACAACGCCGCCTCGAGCTGTGGCCGCCTCCGCATCCGATCTTCGCAAGACCTACGGCGCCGGGGACTCCGAGGTGCGCGCCCTCGACGGCGTCACCATCGACTTCAATCAAGGCGAGTTCACTGCCATCATGGGGCCGTCCGGATCGGGCAAGTCGACCCTGATGCACTGCCTGGCCGCGCTGGACACCCCCACCGGCGGATCCGTGGTCGTCGACGGAGTCGAACTGTCCACTCTCAACGACAAGGCCCTGACCACGCTGCGCCGCGAGCGGGTCGGCTTCGTGTTCCAGTCGTTCAACCTGATCCCCACCCTGACCGCCAAGGAGAACATCCTGCTGCCGGTCGACCTCGCCGGGGCCAAGCCCGACCAGGAGTGGTTCGACCAGGTGATCGGCGCCGTCGGACTGGCCGACCGGCTCGGACATCGCCCCAACCAGATGTCCGGCGGGCAGCAGCAGCGAGTCGCCTGCGCCCGCGCGTTGGTCAGCAAACCGTCGATCGTGTTCGCCGACGAGCCCACCGGAAACCTCGACTCCACCTCCGGGGCGGAGGTGCTCGGATTCCTGCGCCGCAGTGTCGATGAGTTCGGGCAGACCGTCGTGATGGTCACTCACGACGCCGTGGCTGCGTCCTATTGCGACCGGGTGGTGTTCTTGCGCGACGGTCGGATCGTCGACGAACTCCGCAGCCCTTCCCGCGAGACCATCGGGGAGCATATGACCGCCTTGCAGGTTGGCTCGGCACCCGGTGGGGACCTGTGATGTGGCGGCTGACGCTGCGCAACCTGTTCGCCCGCAAGGTGCGGTTGGTGATGAGCGGTCTTGCAATCGTGCTCGGGGTCGCCTTCCTGGCCGGCGTACTCGTCTTCAGCAATGGCCTGTCCACCACCTTCGACACCATCATCAAGGGCAGCACCCCCGACGCCCAAGTGCGGTTGACCGGACTCGACAACTTCTCTGCTGACGGCCTCGGTACCAGCGCCCAGTTGATCACTCCCGACCAGATCGCCGCCATCGCGGCGGTGCCGGAGGTAGCTCGTGCCGACGGAGGAGTCGACGGTCTCGGACTCAGCCTGCTCGACTCCGACGGGGCCCTGGTCGGGGGCACCGGTGCTCCGACTCTGGCGTTCAACTACAACGACACCCTCAATATGGACGGCCAGCAGATCCTGGTGTTGGACTCCGGGAAATGGCCGACCGCGCCCGGGGAGGTCGTGCTCGACGCCAGTTCGGCCGATCGGGCAGATTATGAACTCGGCGACACCGTCACGATGTTGGCGCCGTACGGCGAGGTCGACCGCGCCGCCACCCTGGTCGGCACCGCCAACTTCAACGGCGGCGGCACCGCCGGGGCAACCCTGGTGCTCTTCGACACCGAACAGGCCCAAGACATCTTCCTCGGCGGCGCCGACGCGTTCACGTCGGTGGCCTTGACCGCTGTCGACGGCGTCAGCCAGACCGACCTGGTCGCGGCCGTCAACCAGGTCGTCCCGGACGGTTTCGAGGCAGTCACCGGCGACCAGATCGTTGAGGACGCCCAGTCGACCGTCGGCGCGATCCTCGGAGTCATCTCGACCTTCCTGCTCGTCTTCGCCCTCATCGCGGTGCTGGTCGGTGGTTTCATCATCGTGAACACCTTCTCGATCCTGGTCGCCCAACGGATCAAGGAACTCGCCCTGCTCCGCGCCCTGGGTGCCTCGCGCAACCAGGTCACCCGGTCAGTTCTCACCGAAGCGCTGGTGATGGCCCTGATCGCCACCACCATCGGCATCGGCATCGGCTGGGCCCTGGCTCGCGGCCTGGCCGCCCTGTTTGGTGCGGTCGGGCTGGAGATCTCCGGTTCCGCGTTGGTGTTGACCCCCGCCGCGGTGATCACCAGCTACCTGGTGGGTGTCCTGGTCACCCTGGTCGCGGCATACCTGCCCGCCCGACGTGCCGGAAAGGTGGCGCCGGTGGCAGCCATGCGCAGCGACGGCGCCCAACCCGCCGCCTCACTTCGTCGCCGCACCATCATCGGCGTCGTCATCATCGTCTTCGGTGCCGGGCTGGCGGTCGCCGGGATCGGCGGAGCCCCGGGCCCCGCTGCCGTCTGGGTGGGTGCGGCGGCGCTGCTGTGGGTGCTCACCGTTGCCGCGATCAGTTCGGTGGCGGGCCGTCCGGTGCTGGTCGCCTGCCGGGCTGTCTTCGGTCGACTGTTCGGAATGGCGGGCCGGTTGGCCGGGGAGAACGCACTGAGGGACCCCCGACGCACCGGCGCCACCGCCTCGGCGCTCATGATCGGGTTGGCACTGGTCTCGGTGATCGGGGTCCTCGCCGCCTCGCTCAACAAGACGGTCGACGACACGGTGGACGAACAGTTCACCTCCGACTTCTTGGTGCAGTCGACCAACTTCCAACCGTTCACCACCGCCATCGGTGACCAGATGGAGCAGGTCGACGGCGTCGAGACCCTCGACCGGCAACAGTTCGCCAGTGCCATCCTTGGGACGCCCAGCGCTTCTGGCGACGACACCACCGTGTTCATCAGCGGAGCGCAGCCGACCTTCGCCGCACTCCACCAGCTCGACATGATCGACGGCACCGCCCGGGTTCGGGCCGAGACCGCCCTGGTCGACACCGACATCGCCGCCGACAACGGTTGGGCCGTCGGTGACGACTTCGAGCTGAGCTTCCCCGGAGGCAACACGATCTCGTTGACGGTCGGCGGCATCTTCGAACCCGCCGAGACGTCCGCGCCGGTCGTGGTGGCCATCGATCAACTGGTCGAAGCGGGCCTGAACCGGCAGGACTCCTCGATCGCCATCATGGTGGCCCCCGGCGCGGATCCGGCGGCCGTTCAAGCCGGCCTCGACTCCATCGCCGGGGCCGCCAAGACGGTCGCGGTCTACGACAAGGAGAGCTTCGCCAAGTCGATCCGAGACCAGGTCAATCAACTGCTCTACATGATCTATGGGCTGCTGGCCCTGGCGATCGTGATCGCCGTCATCGGGATCATCAACACCCTCGGCCTCTCGGTGATCGAACGGACCCGCGAGATCGGTCTGCTGCGTGCCATCGGAATGAGCAGGGCTCGGCTTCGCCGGATGATCACCTTGGAGTCGGTGGCTATCTCCGTGCTTGGAGCCGTGCTGGGGATGGTGCTCGGGGTGCTGGTCGGCGCGTTGCTGCGTCGGGCCCTTGAGGACGACATCACCGCTCTGGCGATCCCCTGGGGACAACTCCTGGTGTTCTTCGTGATCTCGGTAGTCGTCGGAGTGATCGCAGCGGTGTTGCCGGCGATCCGGGCTTCGCGGCTCAACGTGCTGGCAGCGATCTCAACCGAATGAGTCGGCCGGGGTCATCCCGGCTGACCACCTGGCAGTCCCACGTCGACACGGTCCGAGATGGTGCAGATCCCCTGGACGGTGCATTCGATGGTCACGAAACCAGTGGTCAGGCCCGAGTCTTGGTCGACATAGTGCAACCGGACCATCACGTCCTTGAGCGGCGCCGAGATCGGAGTCGAGAAGCTCGAGATCGTCGGCGCGTTCTCGACGCCGCCGGCCGTGCCCAGTTGGTCGACCACAGTCCAGGTGACCCGGTCCCCGTCGGTGTTCCACAACACCCACGGACCGTCGGCCTGGTGCCAGTGGCCATAACTCAGCGACCCGGCCGGCACATCCGCAACGCCGTCGTCGACCGGGGTGGTCAGGCTGCGGGGCAGGTCGGCTAACTGCTGCACCGCGTCGAGGCCCAGGTAGGCCGCGGCAGCCACCGGCTGATGGATGATGGCAGCGACCGGCTCACCTTGGTCATCGACCGTGCGGCGCAACTGTTGGCCGAGTTCTTCCTCGCTGATGCCTTCCCGGTTGGTGACCAGCGCCCCGAACAGGGACTTGTGTTCGCGGTCGTGGGCACCCGCCACCCGGATGCCGTCCACCTCGGTCGTCTCAAGGTCGACCGGGGTCAGGCGAGCGTCGGCGAACTGTTCCCAGGTGGTTTCCGAGTCGTGGTCGCCGGCCGCGACCAGGGTCGGCATGGTGGGTGAGACCCGGCCCTCCTCGGCCAGGTAGCCCGATTCGGCCACCGCGCCATTGGAGGTGATGTCGCCGGCGATGGTGCGGACCACAAAGGCATCCGGCCCGAGACGGGCGACCAGGTCGGCATACATCTGGGTGCGTACGGCGGCCCCGACTTGGGAGCCTTGGGTGTCGGCCTCCGCGATCACGATCCGCTCCCCGTCCCGGGGTGCCACGTCGGTGGTGGTCGCCAACGCCGCAGCGAAACTGGCCCCCGCAGCGGTTTCGTAGGCCCTCGCCTCGGTTTCCATCCGGGTCAGGTTCTTGTTCACGAACGGTTGAATCTGCTGGGCCACCTCGCGGGTCTGCGGGCTGGAGAAACTGAGGCCGTCGACCGAATCCATCGCGTAGGTCTCTGAGACCGGATCACTGCCCGGCCAGCGGTCCCAGATGATTCCGGCCGCCGCCCCCGACACGGCGGTGCCAGCCAACGTCAGTCCGAGACAGGCAGCGATCATCTGGCCCCTCGGCATCTGTCGCAACCGGGTCCTGGGAATCAGGTAGAAGAGCACCACCCCCAAACCGATCCCACCGAGGCCGACGTTGCGCAGGACCTCGGTGCGCAGGGCCTGGCCGAACATGGTGCCGTAGGCGTCCACCACCTGGTCGGGGTCGTCGATCAACGTCACGTAGACCCGCAGGAACTTCGGGTCGACATAGGACGCCAGCGTTCCGGCTGCCTGCGGGGTGCCGGTGACCCGTGCGGTCGCGCCGAACCCGAGCGGGCCGGTGCGGTCGGCATACACGGTGCCGAAGATCCCGGTGTCCAGGCTGGAGGTGCCGTTGTGGGACAGGCTGACCTCGACGGGGACGGTGCCCAGGTAGTCCGAAAAGCTCACCGTGCGAATGGCCAACACCGTTGCGACCGGGGTCGAGATCGCGGCGGCAGCAGCGAGGCAAGCCACCAGGTCGAGCACGGAGCGAGATGCAGGCAGGCGCATGCATCGAGGCTATCGAAGGCCGTCGGCGCCTCGGGCCGTGGTTGATGACCGACGGTGCGACCTCAGCAAACTTTCTGCCCACCATGCAACCGCTGAGCCGGTCGGTGCCGAATAACAAGACATGGAGACAGGGCGTGCCATCGGCGTGCGACTCGCTCGACGAGACGGCGGGGCATTCGAAGAGGCGTACGAGGAGTATGCCCCGGCCGTCCTGGCCTTCTTGCGCCGATATGTGGGACCCAACGAAGCCGAGGATGTGCTGCAACGCACCTTCCTCGACGCTTGGCGCAGTGCCCACAACTACGACCCGCGCCAGCGTCTGTCCGCGTGGCTGTTCACGATCGCTCATCGACGCGCGGTCGACACCTTGCGGGCTCGTAAACACGATGTGGTCGAGGTTGAGGCGCTGCGCGACCTCGTCGGTGAGGATGGCCGCGAACTCGCAGAGCGGTACGCCGACGCAGTCGAGGTCCGTGCTGCTCTGAACGCTCTGAGCGCCGGCGAGCGTGAGGTTCTCGCGCTCGCCTACTTCGCCGACCTCACCCAACCGCAGATCGCCGACCGCCTGGGAATCCCCCTCGGCACCGTCAAGGCGCGCGCCGCCCGCGGGACGCGACGGTTGGCGGAAGTTCTTCGAGAAGGGCAGGCACCGCGATGAGCGAAATCGATCTCCACGGCAGTGATCTGGTGGCCCTGGTCAGAGGAGAGCTCAGCAACGAGGAGGTGCTCGCCACCGAGGATCACCTGGCGGGGTGTGCCTCCTGTCGCGAGGAGTTGGTGGCGACGGTTGCCGGGCACTCGCTGCTCACCAGGAGCGCCCCCACCCTCGTTGACCTGCCTCGGGATCCGGACCGAACCAGCGTCCCGCCGTTCGAGTCAGTCCGGAGTCGCCAGCGACCGCGGTTGCTCCTGGGTGCCGCCGCCGCCGCGGTGCTGGTTGCCGGTATCGGTCTGGGTGCCGGGGCGACACGGGTCTTCGACGACTCGCCTGACTCGGTCGAACCGCCGGAATCGGTGCGGGTCTCCGCGGTCCTGGAGCCGGTCGAAGGTTCGGGTGCCGGTGAGGTGGAGATGACTGCGAGCGAGGACCACAGCACCCGGATGACGGTGCGGACCACGGGCCTGCCCGCCGCACCCGACGGCGACTTCTACTACGTCTGGTTGCTCGACCCCGACACCAACAAGATGCTCCCGCTCGGTCTGGTAGAGCCCGGCGGAACCGCGACCTTCCGTCTCGACCAAGAACTGCTGGCGTCGTACTCGGCTATCGACGTGAGTCTCGAGGCGGACGACGGGGACCCCCAACACAGCGTCACCTCGGTGCTGCGGGGCACCTACAACGCCGACGGCCCCACCGCCCGCGACCTGTAGCCACCAGCGAACCGAACCCACCAGTGAAACCAACCCACCAGTGAAACCAACCCACCAGTGAAACCAACACAAGGAGAAGAATCATGAAGAATCCTCAATTCCGGCGGATCGGCGCGGCATTCGTCGGTTTCGGGCTGGCCGCGTCGGCGACGGTTGTCGCCGCTGGACCGGCCGGCGCCGCGAACCCCGAGTTGGGCACCACCAGCCTGGCCAAGGTTCTTGCAGCGGACGGACAGAAGTTCGACGACAAGGCCAAGGACTTCGACATCGTGGAGGCGGCCCTGTACGCAGTGCTGGACGCCAAACCCACGAGTCCTCTTCGCCGAATTGCCAACGGCAAGACCCGCGTCACCGCCTTCCTGCCGACTGACGGGGCTTTCCGCGCCTTCGTCAAGGACCTCACCGGCAAGTCGGTGTCGAAGGAGTCCAACGTGCTGGGCGACGTCGTCGAGATCGCTGGCAGCGTCGACGTGGTCGAGGCGATCCTGCTCTACCACGTGGTGGCCGGCAAGATCCTCACCTCCCCCAAGGTGTTGAAGGCCGACGGCCAGGCGATCGAGACCGCCCTGGGTGAGTCGTTCCGTGTGAACGTCAACAAGTCCGGTGTCCTGCTCAAAGACAAGGACACCGACGATGCCAACCCGAGCGTCGTGATGTTGGACATCAACCGCGGCAACCGGCAGGTCGCGCACGGGATCGACAAGGTCCTGCGCCCGATCAACCTCTAAGGCCTGAGTACTGGCCCGCGCAGCCCATGACAACGCCCGCGGCCAGCCACCACGTGGTTGGCCGCGGGCGTTTGGGTTTTACTGGGCCATGCGCGAGGGGCGATTGGCCGCAGGCTTGACCTGCGCTCGGACACCCCTCGGATTTGTCGGGTCGGCCCAGTAGGGTTTCCAGGGTGGATCCGACCGCTCCGACCGATGCGCTCACTACCGATGCGCCCAAGCAGGGGCCCCTCGCGCTCTACCGTCGCTATCGGCCGGAAACCTTCACCGAGGTGATCGGTCAGGAGCACGTCACCGAACCACTGCGTTCGGCGTTGGCGCACAACCGGGTCAATCACGCTTATCTGTTCTCCGGTCCGCGCGGCTGCGGAAAGACCACCTCCGCCCGGATCCTGGCCCGCGCACTGAACTGCGAGAAGGCCCCGATCGCCGACCCGTGCGGCGAATGCGACTCGTGCCGCGACCTGGCGCGCGGCGGCCCTGGCAGCATCGACGTCATCGAGATCGACGCCGCCTCCCACGGTGGTGTCGACGATGCCCGGGACCTGCGGGAGAAGGCCTACTTCGCGCCGGTGAAGAGCCGCTACAAGGTCTACATCATCGACGAGGCCCACATGGTCACTACGCAGGGCTTCAACGCCCTGCTGAAACTGGTCGAGGAGCCACCCGACCATCTGCGGTTCATCTTTGCCACCACGGAGCCGGACAAGGTCATCGCGACCATCCGCTCGCGCACCCACCACTACCCGTTCCGGCTGATCCCGCCACGGCTGTTGTCGTCCTATGTGGCGCAGTTGTGCGAGTTGGAAGGCATCGGCATCGAACCGGCGGCGTTACCGTTGATCGTGCGCGCCGGCGCCGGTTCGGCCCGCGACACCTTGTCAGTGCTCGACCAGTTGATCGGCGGTTCCGGCGCCGACGGCGTCACCTACGACCTGGCGGTCGGTCTTCTCGGCTACACCCCCGATTCGTTGCTCGACGGAGTCGTCGATGCGATCGCCGCCTCAGACGGGGCCGGCATCTTCGCGGTGGTCGACCGGGTCATCGAAACGGGGCAGGACCCGCGGCGCTTCACCGAGGATCTGCTGCGGCGGCTGCGAGACCTGGTCATCGTCAAGGCGGTGCCGGAGGCCTCGGCGACCGGACTCATCGATGTTGCCGAGGATCAGGCCGAACGGCTCACGGCCCAGGCCGCCCGGTTCGGTGCAGCCGACCTGTCCCGGGCCGCTGACCTCATCGCGGCCGGCCTGACCGAGATGCGTGGTGCGACCGCCCCCCGGCTGCTGTTGGAGCTGATCCTGGCTCGAGTGCTGCTGCCCGGTGCCGATCACTCCACGGACGGCCTGGCCGCCCGAATGGACCGACTCGAACGGCGTATGTCGATCAGCCCCGGTCCCGCCGCCGCCGAGCCGCTGGCCAGCCCTGCGGTGGCACCCCAACCCGAGCCGATCCGCGATTCGGTCCCTGGGGCGGTGCGCCGCGAGCTCGTCGCAACGCCAACTGCCGAGTCCGCACCGCCAGCGGCTGCTGCCGCGGCGGCTCACCGGGAGCCCGGGGACCGCGCCGACGCTTCCACTCGCCCCCCGTGGCCCGAGGCGCCCATTGCTGAGTCGGCCGAATCGATTCCCCAGCAGGCCCCCGTGGCTGCTCAGCCTCCCGCCGCAGGGCAGCCTTCGGCTGCGGCAACGATCGGGTTGCTGGAGATCCGCACCATGTGGCCAGACGTGCTCGATGCGGTCAAGGCACGCCGCCGGGTGGCCTGGATGATCCTGTCCAGCAACGCCCAGGTGCTCGGCTTAGACGGCGACGTCCTGACCATTGGCTTCAACAACACCGGTGCACGAGACAGCTTCGTGGCCTCCAAGGCAGACGAGGTGGTGCAGGCCGCGATCCACGAGGTGATCGGGTCGCGCTGGCGGATCGAGCCCATCAACGACCCGGGGGCGACTCCGAGGACCGCAGAGCAGCACCCGATCCCTTCTTCGGCGCCCAAGCCGCGGGCGGCACCATCGGCTGCGATGGTTTCCGCCCGCGAAGCGGCCACTGCGGCACCCGTGCCGGGCGAGCCGGTCGACCCGGTGCAGGCAGCCGATGACGAGGTCAGCGGCGACGACCCGATCGTGGCGTCCGACGACTTGTCGGGCGCGGAGTTGCTCACCCGCGAACTGGGTGCGCAGATCATCGAAGACATCCCCAACTGAGCAACCAGGAGAACCTCATGACCGACAACCCTTTGGATGGCCTGGCCGGAGCTCTCGGTGGGCTCGACATGGGCTCTCTGTTGGCGCAGGCCCAGCAGATGCAGGACCAGATGATGCAGGCCCAGCGGCGCCTGGCCGAGGCTACCGTCGACGGCACCGTCGCCGGTGGGGCAGTCACGGTGACGGTCAACGGCGTCGGCGAACTTCTCACCGTGGCCATCAGGGCAGGTGAGTTCGACGGATCTGACATCGACGACCTGACTGACCTGGGAGACTTGGTGGTGGCCGCCTACCGCGACGCCAAGGCTCAAGCTGACGAAATGGCCGCTGCCTCGTTGTCGCCGCTGACCGGTGGACTCGGCGAAGGCCCGGGGCTTCCCGACATCGGCAAACTCGGGTTCTAGACTCCCCTCGTGTACGAAGGCGTTGTCCAAGACCTCATTGCCGAGCTGGGCCAACTCCCCGGCGTCGGACCCAAGAGCGCGCAGCGGATCGCGTTCCACCTGTTGCAGGCCGACCCGGTCGACGTACGCCGGCTCGCGGATCTGCTGGTGGAGGTCAAGCAGCGCGTGAAGTTCTGCTCGATCTGCTTCAACGTCTCCGAGGAGGAGCAGTGCCGGATCTGTCGTGATCCGCGCCGCGATCCCAGTGTGCTGTGCGTGGTCGAGGAGTACAAGGACGTGGTCGCGGTCGAGCGGACCAGGGAGTTCCGCGGTCGTTATCACGTGCTCGGCGGAGCGATCAGCCCGATCGACGGCGTGGGCCCGGAGCAGTTGCGCATCAAGGAACTGCTTAGCCGGCTCTCCGACCCGGTGATCGTCGAGATCATCTTGGCCACCGACCCCAACCTGGAGGGCGAGGCCACCGCAACCTACCTGACGCGACAGATTGCCCCATTGGGGGTTCAGGTCTCCAAGCTCGCCAGCGGCCTGCCCGTCGGTGGCGACCTGGAGTATGCCGATGAGGTCACCCTGGGCCGAGCCTTCGCTGGACGCCAGTCGGCCACCTGAGACCAGGTCCCGGCCGGCCCCCTCCCAATCACTGACGTTGTGGTCCCGACGGCCCCAGTCACTGACGTTGTTGCTGTGATTTCGTCGTTTCACGACCACAGCGTCAGTGACTGGGCGCGCCGGGCCCCGTCTCACGACCACAGCGTCAGTGATTGGGCGCACCGGGCCCCGTTTCACGACCACAGCGTCAGTGATTGGGCGCTCTCGGGCGTTTCTCAGGCAGGAGTCCTAGTGTGAGAGCCATGAGATCGGAGACCGAGGACTTCGCCCAACAGATCGCCGATCAGGTGGAGAGTTTCCTGGTCGCGCTCAAGGCGATCGCCACAGACGGCCACGGTGGTCGGGCCATCCCCATGCTTCTGCTCGAGATCAGTCAAGTGTTGCTCGCCGGGGCGCGGCTCGGCGTCCAGCAGGACTTCCGTCCCGGCAGCCAGTACCAGCCCGACGTCGGCCCTGAAGCCGATGTCGAGGTGATGCGCGAGCGGTTGGCCGACATGCTCGGTCCGGTCGATACCTACAGTTTCGTCTTCGACCCGTATCTGCCCGAAGTCATCGACTCCCAGATCTCCGACGATCTGACCAGCATCGCCCTGGACTTGGAGAACGGACTGCGCCATTTCCGACTCGGCAACCTGGACGAGGCGCTGTGGTGGTGGCAGTTCAGCTATGTGTCCAACTGGGGCAATCTGGCCGGCGCAGTGCTCAACGCCCTCCTCACCGTGGTGGCGCACGACCGGCTCGATGCCGAAACGGTCATCGACGCTGACCAGATCGCTGTCGCCGACGAGATTTTGGCCGATGAGATACCCGGTCGGGCCTAGCTGCCGAAGTCGGTAGAATCGGCGCTGGTCCTCCCCACCAGGGTTGGGCGATTCAGCACCACCCGACACAGCAGGGATCCATCGTGGGCATTGTCGTGCAGAAGTACGGCGGGAGTTCGGTCGCGGACGCCGCGGGCATCAAGCGCGTGGCCCAGCGGATCGTCAACACCAAGCGGCTCGGGCACGACGTGGTTGTGGTCGTCTCAGCGATGGGTGACACCACCGACGAACTTCGCGATCTGGCCGAGCAGGTCACTCCGCTGCCGCCGCCGCGCGAACTCGACATGCTGTTGACCGCCGGCGAGCGAATCTCGATGGCGCTGGTCGCCATGGCGATCGCCCAGTTGGGTCATGAGGCTCGGTCGTACACCGGCTCCCAGGCGGGCGTGATCACCGACGCCGTGCACGGCAAGGCCAAGATCATCGACATCAAGCCTGGGCGCATCGAGCAGGCGCTCTCCGAGGGCGCGATCGCCATCGTCGCCGGATTCCAGGGTGTTTCGGCCGACACCAAGGAGGTCACCACGTTAGGTCGGGGCGCCTCCGACACCACAGCGGTCGCACTCGCGGCCGCGTTGGGCGCCGAGGTCTGCGAGATTTACAGCGATGTCGACGGGGTCTTCACCGCGGACCCGCGGATCGTGCCGAACGCCCGCAAGCTCGACCGCCTCTCGAGTGAAGAGATGTTGGAGATGGCCGCCTCCGGAGCCAAGATCCTGCACTTGCGTTGTGTCGAATACTCCCGGCGCTACAACATGCCCATCCACGTCCGCTCGTCCTTCTCCGCCAAGGAAGGCAGCTGGATCGTCCCCTCGACCGCTCTCGATGCAGCAGGAGAAACCATGGAACAGGCCATCATCGCTGGTGTCGCCCACGACCGATCCGAGGCGAAGATCACCGTGGTCGGCGTACCGGACAAGGTCGGCGAGGCCGCCCGGATCTTCGAGACCCTCGCCGGGGCCGAGATCAACATCGACATGGTGGTGCAGAATGTGTCGGCCGCGGCAACGGGGCTGACCGACATCTCTTTCACCCTTCCGCGCACCGACGGGCAGAACGCGATGGCGGCCTTGGCTCGCATCCAGGCCGAGGTCGGCTACGACAAGCTGTTGTACGCCGACCAGGTCGGCAAGGTGTCCCTGATCGGTGCCGGGATGCGTTCGCACCCGGGCATCACCGCCAAGTTCTTCTCCGCGCTGGCCGCGGCCGGAGTCAACATCGAGATGATCTCGACCTCGGAGATCCGCATCTCGGTGGTTGTCGACGAGAACGACGTGGAGGCGGCGGTACGGGCGACCCACACCGCGTTCGAGTTGGACGCCGGCGAGGTCGAGGCCGTGGTCTACGGGGGAACCGGCCGATGAGCCAACGCCCGATCAACATCGGTGTCGTCGGCGCGACCGGGCAGGTCGGCGTCGCGATGCGGTCCATTCTGGCCGAGCGCAACTTCCCGGTCGGGCAGATCCGCTTCTTCGCCAGTCCTCGCAGCGCCGGCACCGTGCTGGAGTATGCCGGCCCCGACGGCCTGCGCAGTGTCGTGGTCGAGGACGCCGAGACGGCCGACCCGACAGGTCTGGACATCGCACTCTTCTCCGCCGGAGCGGCCGCAAGCCGGGTGTTGGTGCCGAGGTTCGTCGAGGCGGGGGTGATTGTGGTCGACAACTCCTCCGCGTTCCGCAGGGACCCTGCGATCCCGCTGGTCGTCTCCGAGGTGAACCCCGATGCCATGGACCAGGTAATCGCCGCTGGGCGCGGCATCGTCGCGAACCCGAACTGCACCACCATGGCCGCGATGCCGGTGCTCAAACCGCTGCACGACGCTGCGACCCTGACTCGTCTTATCGTGTCGTCGTACCAAGCGGTCTCCGGGTCCGGCATCGCCGGCGTCGAGGAACTGGCCACCGAGGTATCGGCAGCCGGCGATAAGGCCCGGGAGTTGGCCTACGACGGTGAGGCTGTCGTCTTCCCGGAGCCTGAGAAGTATGTCGACACGATCGCCTACAACGTGCTGCCGCTGGCCGGCTCGATCGTCGACGATGGCCTGGGTGAGACCGACGAGGAGCAGAAGTTGCGCAACGAGTCGCGCAAGATCCTGGGCATCCCGGATCTGCGGGTGAGCGGCATCTGCGTGCGGGTGCCGGTGTTCACCGGGCACTCGTTGGCCATCAACGCCGAGTTCGGGTCTGAGATGACCCCGGCGATGGCGGCCGCTCTGCTCCAAGACGCCCCGGGTGTGGAGCTTCGCGAGGTGCCCACTCCGCTGCATGCCGCAGGCAAGGACCCCTCCTACGTCGGGCGGCTTCGCCAAGACCCCGGTGTCGACGGAAACCGCGGACTGGCGATGTTCATCAGTTCCGACAACCTGCGCAAGGGCGCCGCTCTCAACACGGTTCAGCTCGCCGAACTCATCGCGACCCAGCTTCGCGACTGAGGGGTCCACAACCTCGGAGCCGCATGCATCGGAACCGCGGGTGTCGAGGTTGGGCAATGGCGAAGGCAACACTGATTGGAACCGCAACGTTGCCGAGGGGACTCCGGATAGGGTGACCCGGTGGAGTTACGCGATTACATCCGGGTTGTACGCAGGCACTGGTTCGGAATGCTGTTGATTGTCGCGGTGACGGCGTCCATCGCTGGAGCCTGGTCGATCACCCAGCCGAAGGTCTACACCGCAAGTACCAGTCCCTATGTCACCGTCAACGACGGTGATGGCGGTAGCCAGGACGTCGGACTCTCTCTCGCGGCTCAGCAGTTGGCCACCGCCAAGGTCGACTCGTTCGTCACTATCGGTTCCTGGCGGGCGGTGGCCGAGACGGTCATCGACGAACTCGACCTGGACACCACTCCAGAAGCGCTGGTCACCCGCGTCGGGGTGACCAGCGACCCCGACACGGTCAATATCCAGGTCTCCGCCAGCGCGCCCACTCCCGAAGAAGCCCGCGACATCGCCGAGGCCTGGGTTCGGGCGATGATCGCGCAGATCGACGATGTGGAGGGCAATGGGAAGGCAGGCTCGGCCACGGTCAACCTGGTGGCCGGCGACTTGGCCAGTCTGCCGTCGGTGCCGTCGTCGCCGAAGCCGCGGCGTGATATCGCCCTCGGTATCGCGGTGGGCCTGCTGTTGGCGTTCGGCTATGCGGTGGTCCGCAACACCCTCGACCGTCGGATCCGGTCCGCCCTGGAAGTGGAGCGGCAGACGGGTCTGGCGGTCCTCGGCGCGATTCCCAACGAGCGCCGTCTCAGTGGCGGCTCGGTCGAGGAGCTGACCGGCGCCGGTGGCGGGAAGGTGCCCTTCGCACTTCAGGAGTCGATGAGGGAGTTGCGCACCAACCTCCAGTTCATCGACGTCGACCACCAACCGCGGGTCATCGTCATCACCTCGCCGGCTCCCGGCGACGGCAAGTCCACCATTGCCGCCAACCTGGCTCTGGCCTTGGCGGCCAACGGGCAACGAACCTGGCTGGTGGACTGCGATCTGCGTCGGCCGTCTCTGATCGAGAAGTTCGGGCTCGTCAAGGGCGCCGGTCTGACCGACGTGCTGGCGGGCCGCATCGACATCGACGACGTCGCCCAAAGCCCCGACCCCGCGCTGCCGTTGATGGTCGTGGGAACTGGCCGACTGCCACCCAACCCCAGCGAAGTGCTGGGGTCGGATCGGATGCGTTATCTGGTCAACCAGCTTAGCCAGGACGCCATCGTCCTTCTTGATGCGCCTCCGGCGCTTCCGGTGACGGACGCGGCCGTGCTCTCGCACCATGCCGACGGGGTGTTCATCGTCGCTCGGGCGAAGGTGACCACATACGACATTCTGGAGCGTGCCCACCAAGTGCTCGAACGGGCCAAGGCAACGACCTTCGGCGTCGTACTCAACAAGGTGCCCACCAAGGGCGCTGACGCCGAGGACTACTACGGATATCGCTACGCCTCCTACAAGTATGAGTCCAAGAGCGCGGACTGATCTCGCTGGTGGGTCCGTGGTCGGGGATCACGAGGTCTTCTGATTCTGAACCCCTCCGGGGGGTCTGCTACCCTCGGATCAGTAACCCCCTGGGGGGATAGGAGAAGGATCCATGAACGTAGTCACCCACGACTCGGCCCACGCAGAGATCGTGCTGCGCGAGTCGTCCCCGCTGCACCCAGCACTCCACCGCGCCGGCTTGCAGCGACGAATCGGTTTGAGGGGGCAAATATGTGTCGGGCAGTGAAATGCAAGACCTGCGGTAAGACCACCTGGGCGGGCTGTGGACAGCACGTCGCCCAGGTCAAGGCCGGCGTTCCCAATGACCAGTGGTGCGGCGGGCACGGCGAGTCTGGGTCGGCGGCGAGTGTCAACCCTTTCGTGGTGGCCGGCCTGGTGCTGGCCGTGCTGGCGGCAGCATGGCTTTTCCTGGCCGGGCGTGACAGCGGCGACGACGGTGCTGCGCGGGCCGAAGCGTCAGCGCTGAGCGTCAGTGTCGTCCCGGTGGACCTCGCCACGACCCTCATCGACGACGGAGCCACTGTGATCGACGTGCGCACCCCGGCGGAGTTCGACGCCGGCCACCTGGGCGAAGCGGTCAACATCGACTTCCAGGGCGACTTCGAGGCCGGCATCGCTGATCTGGACAAGTCCGACTCCTACGTCTTGTACTGCCTTTCGGGAAACCGGGCCGGCCAGGCGGTCCAGGTGATGGCCGACGCCGGGTTCAGCCGAGTCGTCAACGCTGGCGGCTATGACGACCTAGTCGTCGCGGGCCTCACCTGATTCGGGCGAGTGGGGCGGCCCGTCGGCTCCCAGGAGAGTTCGCACCCAATCGGCCGCCCACGGACCGCCCGGAGTTAGCCGCTGCTCAAGGAACTCGTCCACGACCAAGCCGGTCCCGAGGAAGGCGACTGGTAGCAGGGACCTCGTAATCAGGATTCGCGCGGCGTACGCGCGTCCCTGAAGCTCGGCCGGGATCTGGGCTTGGAAGACGAGGAGGCTGGGCACTGTCAGGAGTGGCGCTGCGTTGATGAAGAAGTTCAGGCTGCGTTCCAGAGAAGCAGGCTCGAAAGTCCCATTCGCAGCAAAGGCTCCTGGAAGGCGCTCTCGCCTTTGGTGCTTGGTGCACGGTCGTGGCAAGGGGCCGCTCCGGATCACCGGAAACGGCCCCTGACCTGCGAAAACGCCGGTCGGGCTGACAGGATTTGAACCT
>JBPPMQ010000093.1:0-22734 GCA_051306135.1 Nocardioides sp.
GCGCGCCACCGCCGGCGCCCGCGGGCTCCGGCTTGGCGGCCACGACGGCCTCCGTGGTGAGGAACAGTGCCGCGATGGACGCGGCGTTCTGCAGCGCCGAGCGGGTGACCTTGGCCGGGTCGATGATGCCCGCGGCCAGCAGGTCGACGTACTCGCCCGTGGCAGCGTTCAGGCCGTGGCCCGGCTCGAGACCGGCGACCTTCTCCGCCACGACGCCGCCCTCGAGGCCGGCGTTCACGGCGATCTGCTTCAGCGGCGCCTCGAGCGCCACCTTGACGATGTTGGCACCGGTGGCCTCGTCGCCGTCGAGCCCGAGGCCCGAGAAGACGTCGCCCACCGAGGCCTGGAGCAGGGCCACGCCGCCGCCGGCGACGATGCCCTCCTCGACCGCGGCCTTGGCGTTGCGCACCGCGTCCTCGATGCGGTGCTTGCGCTCCTTGAGCTCCACCTCGGTGGCCGCTCCGGCCTTGATGACCGCAACACCGCCGGCCAGCTTGGCCAGGCGCTCCTGCAGCTTCTCGCGGTCGTAGTCGGAGTCCGACTTCTCGATCTCGGCGCGGATCTGGTTGACCCGACCCTCGACCTGACCGGTGTCACCGGCGCCGTCGACGATGGTGGTTTCGTCCTTGGTGATGATCACGCGGCGGGCGGTGCCCAGCAGCGAGACGTCGGTCGACTCCAACTTGAGGCCGACCTCCTCGGAGATGACCTGGCCACCGGTGAGGATGGCGATGTCCTGCAGCATGGCCTTGCGACGGTCACCGAAGCCCGGGGCCTTGACGGCGACGGACTTGAAGGTCCCCCGGATCTTGTTGACGACCAGGGTCGACAGTGCTTCACCGTCGACGTCTTCGGCCAGGATCAGCAGCGGCTTGCCGGACTGCATGACCTTCTCCAGGATCGGCAGCAGGTCCTTGACAGCGCTGATCTTGGAGTTGGCGATCAGGATGTAAGGGTCGTCGAGGACCGTCTCCATCCGCTCGGGGTCGGTCACGAAGTAGGCCGAGATGTAGCCCTTGTCGAAGCGCATGCCCTCGGTGAGCTCGAGGTCGAGGCCGAAGGTGTTCGACTCCTCGACGGTGATGACGCCTTCCTTGCCGACCTTGTCCATGGCCTCGGCGATGAGTTCGCCGACGGACGGGTCGCCGGCCGAGATGCCGGCAGTCGCGGCGATCTCTTCCTTGGTCTCGATCTCCTTGGCAGCGCCGAGCAGTTGCTCGGTCACGGATGCCACCGCGGCCTCGATACCGCGCTTGAGACCCATCGGGTTGGCGCCGGCGGCCACGTTGCGCAGGCCTTCGCGCACCATCGCCTGAGCCAGCACGGTTGCGGTCGTCGTACCGTCGCCGGCGACGTCGTCGGTCTTCTTGGCGACCTCTTTAACCAGCTCGGCGCCGATCTTCTCGTAGGGGTCCTCGAGCTCGATCTCCTTGGCGATGGAGACACCGTCGTTGGTGATCGTGGGGGCACCCCACTTCTTCTCCAGCACGACGTTGCGGCCCTTGGGGCCAAGCGTGACCTTGACCGCGTCGGCGAGGGTGTTCATACCCCGCTCGAGACCGCGGCGGGCCTCCTCGTTGAAAGCAATCAGCTTTGCCATCGGATCCTTCTTCAGTCTGTGGGTCAGTCTGTGTGTCCCGGGTGCCTCGGTGTCGCAGCCGGGTAGCACTCAACCATCGAGAGTGCCAATCTCATGTTTAGCACTCGACCCAAGCGAGTGCAAGAAGCGGGGGTCACCAACCGGTCACCAACCGGTCACCAACACCCCCGCGTAACGGTGAATTTGCCGCTGAAATCGACGAAAACACCGGCAATTTGACCGTTGCGCGGGTGGGTCGGCGCTTCAGACCTCGCCGGCCAGATCCGCCAGGAACGAGTCGGCCCATGCGCGCACGTCGTTGTGGGACACGGTACGACGCATCGCCCGCATCCGTCGGGTCAGTTCCTTCGGCTCGGCGTTGTATGCCGCCAACAGAGCGGCCTTCATGCCGTTGAGGTCATAGGGGTTGACCAACCAGGCCTGCCGCAGTTCCTCGGCGGCGCCGGCGAACTCCGAAAGCACCAACGCACCGGTGTCGTCATAGCGACAGGCGACATACTCCTTGGCGACCAGGTTCATGCCGTCGCGGTAGGGAGTCACCACCATCACGTCCGCAGCGCGATACAACGCGGCCATCTCCTGACGATCGAACGAGGTGTGCAGATAGGAGATCGCCGGGCGGCCGATCCTGCCCAGGTCTCCGTTGATGTGCCCGACCAGCCGATCGATGTCGTCGCGCAGCACCCGGTAGTGCTCCACCGATTCTCGCGAAGGCACCGCGACCTGCACGAAGACCGCGTCCTCGACGTCGAGGGCACCGTCGGAGAGCAGCTCGCCGAAGGCACGCAGCCGAGCGAAGATGCCCTTGGTGTAGTCGAGCCGGTCGATGCCCAGGAAGATCTGGCGCGGTGAGCCGAGCTGCTCTCGGATCTCCTTGGCGCGTGCTTCCACGCCCTCGGAGCGGGCCGTCGCCTCCATGCCGGCCGCGTCGATCGAGATCGGGAAGGCACGAGCATGCACCACCCGGCCATCGGGCAAGAACACCGAATCGCCCTTGGTGCGGTGGCCGACCCGCTGCTTGACCAGCCGGATGAAGTTGGCGGCCGCCTCGGGAAGCTGGAACCCCACCAGGTCGGCACCCAGGAGACCCTCGAGGATCTGGCGTCGCCAGGGCAACTGTTGAAACAGCTCGGCCGGGGGGAAGGGAATGTGCAGGTAGAACCCGATGCGCAGGTCGGGGCGCTGCTCGCGCAGCATCTGCGGCACCAACTGAAGTTGGTAGTCGTGCACCCACACGGTGGCCCCGGGGGCCGCCAACTGGGCGACCTTGTCGGCGAATCGCTGGTTGACTGATTGGTAGACGTCCCACCATTCGCGGTGGAAGGCCGGCTTGGCGGCGACGTCGTGATAGAGCGGCCACAGCGTGTCGTTGGAAAAACCCTCGTAGTAGCGCTCGATCTCCATTTCGGTCATCGACATCGGGACCAGGTTGAGCCCGTCGGATTCGAACGGCTTGAGGTCTTGGTCGGTGCCACCCGGCCAACCGATCCAGACTCCGTCGTTGTGACGCAGGATCGGTTCGACCGCGGTGACCAGACCACCCGGAGAAGGTCGCCAGCCGCGAGTACCGTCACTCATCTCGACCCGATCGACAGGGAGACGGTTGGCAACGATCAGCAACTTGGCCGGCACACCCCCACCCTAACGTGTCAGCAGGGGTTTCCGCGGCGTGGATCGGACACCGAATCACGGCGGGCCGCGCTCAGATCATGCGGTGGCTCGGCCACCGAAACCGACAGGCCGACACCAAGAACTACACAGCTGTCATTCGTCGTCTACGATGGGACCGAATCAGGCCGATTCTCATTTCGAGGAGTTGCATCATGGGCGCCGCACGCAGCGAAGACCACGCCGGTCCCGTCCTCGGCGAGATCAGCGACCGCGACCGTCAGATCCTCGACTTCGAGCGCCACTGGTGGAAGTATGCCGGCGCCAAGGAGACCGCGATCCGCGAGCAGTTCGACATGTCGACCACCCGCTACTACCAAGTGCTCAACGCGCTCATCGACCGCCCGGAGGCCCTGGAGTCCGACCCACTGCTGGTGCGGCGCCTGCGCCGACTGCGTGCGGCCCGCCAACGGCAGCGCTCCGCACGACGACTCGGATTCGAGCTCTGAGATGGAACGCCGGCCCGAATCGGGCGGCTTCCTGCCGTCCAGTGTGCTGCTTCTCTCCGTGGCCGCACTGGTGATGGCCGGGGTGACCTTCGTGGTCACTCAGGACAAGGAGAAGACCGAGGCCTCGCAGGTCACCAACGTCACCGCAGACCCGACGCCGACCGGTTCGGCCACCCCGAAGCCCTCCGTCAAGCCGAGCCCGACCGAGAAGCCCGAGGTGGTGGTGGACCGGGCCCAGATCCGCGTCGAGGTCTACAACACCAGCGCCATCAAGGGCCTGGCCGCTGATGTCAACGACCGTCTCGGAGACCTCGGCTGGGACGTCGGTACGCCGGACAACTGGGACGGCACCTTCCCCGAGTCGACCGTCTACTACGCCGCCGGGCTCTCCACCGAGGCCGAGCAGTTGGCCCTCGACCTCGGCATCAACCTGGTCAAGCCGGCGCTCGGCCAGATGATCACTGACGGACTGTCGGTCATCTTGACCGGCCCGCTCGACTCCTGACTCCTGACCGCTGACCGGTCACGATCGCGGAGTCGGCTCCAGTCGTGGCCGGCCCTCCTGGCTGCCGAGGCCGGCCACCGCCGCCAACACCAGCATCGTGCCGATCACCGCGGAAGCACCGAGTTGTTCGTCGAGGACCAGCCAGGCCAACATCGCCGCGGTGACCGGCTCCAGCAGGCTCGCGATCACCGCCACCCCGGCGCGAACCGTGCGCAGGCCGGCATACAGCAGCAGGTAGGACAGTGCCATGGTGCCGACGCCGAGGTAGACCAGCCAGGCGGCGACCCCTGTCGTTTCGGGAACCAGCGGGCCGGGTGCCACCCAAAGCAGCGGAGCCAACAACACCGCACCGGAGCAGGTGGCCACGGTGGTCAGCGCCAGCGGGGCGGTGCCGCGAGCGGCGTGGGCACCGACGATGGTGGTCGCGGCATACACCGTGCCGGAGGCGACCGAGAGCAGCACGCCGCTGGTCGGTCGGGGACCGACCGCGATTCCTCCGAGGGGCACCGCGACCAGCACCAGCCCGGCCAGGGCGATCACCAGGATGAGGATGAGCCGTGGCGACGGCCAGTTGCGATGCCGGATCACCTCATAGCCGGCAGTGATGATGGGTGCGAGGCCGAGACTGACCACGGTCGCCACGGCCACGCCTGCGTGGGTGACTGCCACGAAGTAGAGGCCCTGGTAGATCCCGGTGCCACATCCGGTGAGCACCGCAGCGACCGGGTGTGCGCGCAGCACACGGGCCACCTCGCCGGCTTTGCGGGCGAGCGTCACCACGGCCAGCAGGGCTGCGGCGCCGATGAGCATGCGCACTGCGCTCAAGGTCAGCGGCGAGAACGGTTCGTCCTCGCGAATCAGTTGCACGACGAGCCCGCCGGTGCCCCACAGCACCGCTGCTGCGGTGACCTGGAACAGGCCCCAGCGGGCGGCCGATGCCGATGCCCGGGGCGAGGTGGTGGCGGGAGTAGTCATAGGGTCTCAACAGTGGATTCTGTCACTGCTGAACCGTCAACTACCCACGGCGTCGTCGGACGTGATGGACTGTGAGCATGGAGTTCACCTCCGCAGACGGCCCTTCCAAGTACGAAGCCCTAGTGGCGGTGGCCTCGGACACCGTGGTCGCTCTCGACTTCGACGGCACCCTGGCCCCGATCGTCGACGACCCGGAGAAGGCGCGGATCCACCCCGACGCGGGTGAGGTTCTGGCCGATCTGGCCGAACACGTCGCTGCGGTTGCCGTGGTCACCGGTAGGCCGGTGCGCCAGGTGTTGGACCTCGGCGGGCTCGAGGAGGTCGGGGACGCCCTGATGGCGGCCGGCAAGCAGCTCTACGTCTTCGGCCAGTACGGCAACCAGCGCTGGACCGCGACTCGTCGCGCGGTGATCGGCCCCCGGCCGCCCGCCGGGCTGGCCAGCTTCATGCGTGAACTGCCCCGAGCCCTGCGTGACGCCGACGCAGCCGAGGCGTGGGTGGAGGACAAGGGTCTGGCGCTGGCGATCCACACTCGCCGGATGAGCGATCCTGCCGGTGCCTACTCCCGGCTGCTGCCGGTGCTGCGCAGGATGGCCCAGGGGAACAACCTGATGCTCGAGCCCGGACGCAACGTGCTCGAGGTGCGCTCCCCGGGCATGAACAAGGGAGTCGTGGTCGACAAACTGGTCGAGGAGCTAGGGGCCAAGGGTTTCGTCTTCGCCGGCGACGACCTCGGTGACGTGGAGGCCTTCGAGTCGGTCGCCGCCCGCGGCAAGGACGGTATGTCGACCCTGTTGGTCTGCTCCGCCTCGGACGAGGAGTCCGCGTTGATGCCGCTGGCTGACGTGGTGGTGCCTGGCCCCGACGGAGTCCTCGGTTTCCTGCGGCAGTTCTCCGTCGACGTCACCGCGAGCTGACTCGATCCCGCCCGCCTTGCGCGGTGCTCTGGTGCCTTGCGCTGTGGCACGACCACGCACCAGTCGTCATACCAGCGCACCAGCGCACCTGAACACCGCACCAGCCAGACGCGAAACCCACCGTGGTCCACATCGCGAGACTCACTGACACATCGTGGACACCAGGTGGAAGGTGGCTAGGAGCTACCGCTATCGTGGGCACTGCTCATCGAGAGGGACTGAGGGAACGGCCCAGTGAAGTCCCGGCAACCGGCCACGATCCTCCGCCGCCCGCACCGCGTCACCTGACACACGTGCGGAAGACGGACGTGGTGCACAGGTGCTAAATCCGGCCCAGCGCGACGGTCGCGTTCGGGGAAGATGAGGAGGAGGACTCATGAGCGTTGATGCCCCAGAGCGTGCTGCTTCCACGGAGACGACCGGTCAGGGCCTGCGTGAAGGCGCCTTCGGCAACGCCGTAGCACTGACTTGTCGCGAGTGCGGAGCACAGATCCCACTCGGGCCGGAGTATGCCTGTCGAGACTGTTTCGGCCCGCTGGAGGTCGCCTACGAGTTCCCCGCGGTGACCCGGGAGGAGATCGAGGCCGGACCGGCGAACATCTGGCGCTACAAGGCGCTGCTGCCGGTGCCCGACGACATCGAGACCTCCCCGAACACCGAGCCCGGCTTCACCCGCCTGCTCAATGCCGACAATCTCGCCGCCGAGCTTGGGCTGAGCAAGCTGTGGGTCAAGGACGACTCCACCAACCCGACGAACTCCTTCAAAGACCGGGTGGTCGCCTGCGCGCTGAGCGCGGCACGTGAGTTCGGCTCCAAGGTGTTCGCCTGCCCCTCGACCGGCAACCTAGCCAACGCTGTTGCGGCCGCCGGCGCCCGCGCGGGAATGACAACGGTCGTGTTCATCCCCTCCAACCTGGAGCACCCCAAGCAGATCAACTCTGCAATCTTCACCGCCAACCTGGTCGCGGTCGACGGCAACTACGACGACGTCAACAAGCTCGCTCAGGAGATCGCCGCCGAAGAGGACGGCTGGGCGTTCGTCAACGTCAACGTGCGCCCCTACTACGCCGAGGGTTCCAAGACGCTGGGCTATGAGATCGCCGAACAACTCGGCTGGCGCCTACCCGACCAGATCGTCATCCCGGTGGCGTCCGGCTCGCAGCTGACCAAGGTGCACAAGGCGTTCCAGGAGCTGATCCAGCTCGGCCTGGTCGAGGAGAAGCCCTACAAGGTCTTCGGTGCCCAGGCCGCCGGCTGCAACCCGGTCGCGACCGCCTTCAAAGCCGAGGTCGACGCGATTCGGCCGGTCAAGCCGGACACCATCGCCAAGTCGCTGGCCATCGGCAATCCGGCCGACGGCATCTACGTCCTCGACATCGCCCGCACCACCGGCGGCGCGGTCGAGGAGGTCACCGACGACGAGATCCGCGACGGCATCGTGCTTTTGGCTCGCACGGAGGGCATCTTCACCGAGACCGCCGGCGGCACCACACTCGCCGTCACCAAGAAGCTCATCGAGACCGGCCAGTTGGACCCCTCCCTGGAGACGGTCATCATCAACACCGGTCACGGCCTGAAGACCCTCGACTCGATCTCCGAACTCGTCGGTCCAGCGGCGACCATCGCGCCGAACTACGACGCCTTCGAAGCCGCCAACATCCTCTGACGACCACCCCGTCCAGCTGCTGATCGCACCAAGCCTCCACTCGCGGGGCCGCAAGCCTCCCCTCGCGGGGCCGCAAGCCTCCACTCGCGGGGCCGTTTGCCTCCCCTCGGCCGGGAGTTCGCCGTCGGTTCATATCGGCGCGGTACAAGGAAGGTTGTGAACCGACCCGTCACCTTCGCCTTCCGAACAACTGCCGGCATCTCAGCGGCAGCTGCCGGCTTCGTCGTCGGGGCCCAGTGGGTGCTGCGCCGTCAGGCCGCCCACGCCCGGGCGATCATCGGCGACCCACACGGCGAGGTGGCTCCAGACTCCGACCGCACCTATAAGAAACGTCGGGGCACACCGCTGAACCTGCTGGTCATCGGCGACTCGATTGCCGCCGGGCTGGGCTCTGACTCCGGTTCCGGCACGCTGGGCGCCCGGCTGGCCCGCTATGTTTCCAAGGCGACCGGCCGGGCGGTGACCTTGCGGACCGCGGCCGTGGTCGGTTCGGAGACCTGGCAGCTTGCCGACCAACTCGACGGGCTGCCGCCGGGCTACTCCGCCGACGTGGCGATCATCGTGGTGGGCGGCAACGACGTCACCCACCGGATTCCGGTCGCCGAGTCCATCCGACACCTGGCCGAGGCCATCGACCGCCTCCGCGCCAATGGCACCGAGGTCGTGGTCGGCACCTGCCCAGACCTGGGGGCCCTGCCGGCCCTCCAGCAACCGTTGCGTTCGCTGGCCTCGCGGGCCTCGCGGCAGCTGGCCGCCGCCCAGCGTCGTACCGCCGTCGAACGGGGTGCCCACGCGGTCACCCTAGCCACCGTCGCCGGGCCGTTCTTCGTGGCGAACCCCCACGAAATGTTCTCCGTCGACCAGTTCCACCCATCGGCCCAGGGCTATAAGCACGTCGCGAAAGCGCTCACCCCGTCGGTGCTGGTGGCCCTCGGGTATGCCGACCAGCTGCCCTTCGGGCACACCTCGCCGGAGTCTGCCTGAGTCTGCCTGAGTTGATGGCTCGGCGGGGCTCGAGTCGACTCAGCCGCCGGGGATCGCGACGACGGCCGGCTCGTCGTACGCGTCGGTGATGTCCATGATCCGCAGCACCTCGGCGCGCAGGTCCGGCCCGAGCAGGCCCCAGCCGGTCTGGTAGCGGTAGACCTCAGCCAAGGGGCGTGATGAGTAGTCGCCGGTGAAGATGTCGATGTCGCCGGTCCCGATCAGCCCCGGATGGGCGACCCCGACGGCGGCCGAGACCTTCAACAGTTCCTGACGAAGGGTCTTGAGGTAGGTCGCACACCGCACCGACTTGTCGGTCGGGTCCAGGCCACGCACCAGCCACGGGTTCTGGGTGGCCACCCCGGTCGGGCAGTGGTCGGTGTGGCACTTCTGCGCTTGGATGCAACCGATCGACATCATGGCCTCGCGGCCGACGTTGATCATGTCGGCCCCGAGCGCGAAAGCCACCACAGCGTTCTCTGGCAGGCCGAGTTTGCCCGACCCGATGAAGGTCACCCGATCAGTCAAGCCACGGCGGGCGAACTCGGCGTACGCGGTGGCGAACCCCATCCGGAACGGCAACGAGACCGAGTCGGTGAAGATCAGCGGCGCTGCTCCAGTGCCGCCCTCGCCGCCGTCGATGGTCACGAAGTCGACCCCACGCTCCCCCGAGACCATCGCGTCGGCCAGGTCGGACCAGAACTCGACCTCGCCGACGGCCGACTTGATGCCCACCGGCAGTCCGGTCGCGGCCGCCACCGACTCGACGAAGTCGAGAAGCGAGTCGACGTCGGTGAACGCGGTATGCCGAGACGGGCTCGAACAGTCCGAGCCCCGCGCGATGCCCCGGATCTGGGCGATCTCCTCGGTGATCTTGGCGCTGGGCAACAACCCGCCCAGCCCCGGCTTGGCGCCTTGGGAGAGCTTGATCTCAATCGCCCGGACCGGAGCCGAGGCCACCAGTTCGACCAATGCCCCCAAGGAGAAGTTGCCCTGCGGGTCACGACAGCCGAAGTAGGCGGTACCGATCTGGAAGATCAGGTCGCCACCGTGACGGTGGTGGTCGGACAGACCGCCCTCGCCGGTGTTGTGCAGGGCCTCAGCCAGTGCCGCGCCTCGATTCAGGGCGGTGATCGCGGGTGCGGACAGCGCCCCGAAACTCATCCCCGAGACGTTGACCACCGACGTCGGCCGGAACGCCTGGGCCCGGCCGCGGGGGCCGCCGAGCACCTTGGCTCCGGGCAGGCGGGCATCGGGATCGTGGGCATCGGGCAACTGGTCGGCGAAGGTGCGGTGCCGGATGTAGGCGTGTCCCTGGACGTGCTCGACATCCAGGTCGGTACCGAACCCGAAGTAGTTGTTCTCGCCCTTGGCCGAGGTATAGATCCAGGTGCGCTGGTCGCGGGAGAAGGGCCGCTCCTCGTCATTGCCGGTCACAATGTACTGCCGCAGTTCGGGTCCCACCTTCTCCAACAGGTAGCGGGCGTGGGCGATGATCGGGAAGTTCCGCTTCAGCGCATGCTTGGTCTGAGTCAGATCGCGCACCGCGACCGCGCCCAGTCCCACGGCGGCAGCGCCGGCCAGGTGACTCAACCTCATAGCGCCCAGCCTAGATCGGCGACATACCCACAACCTGACACCAACGCTGTGAAGCCGAGGATCGGGTGCTCCGCCGCCCGACAGACATCGTCCAGACCAGGTTTATTGGCACATCGCGTTACAGACAGGTAGGTTCAGCGCCCATGGACCTGATCCCGAAGCCGGACCAGATTGTGGCCGCCGGCGGGAACCTGGCCCACAAGCTGCTCTACGGCGGTCTCGCGGACCTGCGGCCGATGGCCCGGACCCTGATCGACGACGGCACCTTGCGCGAGGTCTACCACTACCGGCCGATCGCCGAGGTCGGCGAGTCCGGCGACCCGATCCTCTTGGTCACCCCGCTGGCCGCTCCCGCGCTCTGCTTCGACCTGCGCCGTGGCTGCTCGGTGGTGGAGCATCTGGTCGGCCAGGGCCGGCGTACCTACCTGGTGGAATACGGCCAGGTGTCCTTCCGGGACCGCGAACTGGGCATGGAGCATTGGGTCGACGAGGTGATCCCGGAGGCGATCCGACAGACCTCGGCGCACGCCGGCGGACGCCCCGTCCATCTGGTCGGCTGGTCGCTGGGCGGCATCTTCGCTGCCCTGGTCGCTGCCGACGGCCAGGACCTGCCGATCGCGTCGCTGACCATCCTCGGGTCGCCGTTCGACATCGCCCAGGTGCCGATGGTGGCTCCCTTCAAACCGCTGTTCGACTTCCAGGAGGGCCGGATCGTCACCCGCGCCTACCAAGCGTTGGGCGGCGCTCCACGACCGTTGGTGCGCTGGGCCTTCCAGTTGAGCAGCTTCAACAAACTCATCACCAAGCCGATCGCACTGGCCGCCAACCTCGACGACGCCGACTTCCTGGCCCAATTGGAGGCGGTCGACCGGTTCACTGCCAACATGATCGCCTACCCCGGCCGGTCGTTCGGGCAGCTTTACCACCGGATGGCCCGCGCCAACCAGCTCAAGTCCGGCACCATGCAGATGCGCGACCGGGACATCGACCTGGCCGCGGTTTCGGTGCCGGTGTTGGTCGTCGCGGGGTCGGGCGACGGGATCGCACCGATGCCGGCCGTGCACGCCGTGGTCGATCTGCTCTCCGGGGCGCCACAGGTGCGGTTCGAGATCGTTCCCGGCGGCCACCTCGGCATGCTCACGGGTCGCTCGGCGCGCACCTCGACGTGGCGGCTGATGGACCAATGGTTCGACACCGCCGGGTTGGTGCCGGGGCTGAGCAAACCCTGAACTCCCCGCCGAGTCGGCGTACATGTACGCCGACTCGGCGCTTAGAGCAGCGCGGGGACCACCTCGGCGGCGAACAGGTCGAGGCCCGACCGGTCGTAGGCGGCCTCGGGGAAGTAGGTGATCGGATAGGTCATCCCCAGCGCCTCCAAGGAGGTGAGCTGCTCCACGATCTGGTCCGGGGTGCCGACCAAGCCCTGTTCGGTGATCCGACGGGCCCGCTCCGCCCCGCCGGCCTCCCCCAGGCACCGGGTCATGTGGTCGGAGTACCAACCGATCCGGTCCTCGACCTCGGCCTGGGTGGCGCCGATGAAGACGTTGTAGTTGGCGCTGCGAGTGATCGCTGCGAAGTCGGTGCCAACTGTGCTGCAGTGCTCGGCCAACAGAGCCGACTTGCGGGCGAACCCCTCGGGGGTGCCGTCGAAGTTGGTGTAGTCGGCATACTGGGCGGCGATTTTGAGAGTCACTTTCTCGCCGCCGCCCGCGATCCACAACGGTATGCCGTTGCGGCCCTTCTGCAGGGGCAACGGTCGACAGATCGCGCCGTCAACCTGGTAGTAGGTCCCATCCAGGGTCGAGACTCCCTCGGTCCAAGCCTGCCGGAAGATCTGCACGCCCTCGCGCAGCCTGCCGAGCCGGTCGCGGGCCTCGGGGAACCCGTAGCCATAAGCCCGCCACTCATGTTCATACCAACCGGCACCGATGCCCATCTCGATGCGTCCGGCGGAGACGTGGTCCACGGTGGCGGCGATCTTGGCCAGGTAGGCCGGATTGCGGTAACTCATGCAGCTGCACATCTGGCCGAGTCGGATCCGGTCGGTGGAGGCAGCGAACGCGGCCATCAGGGTCCACGCCTCGTGGGTGGCCTCGTCGCTCGGTTCCGGGGTGGTGTGGAAGTGGTCGTAAACCCAGATCGACTCCCAGGCCGGCACCTCGCCGACCGCCTGGGTCTCCAGGTGCCGGGCAAGGTCGCGCATCAGTGGCCACTGCTGGTCATCCGGTATGTCGACCAGGTCGTAGCGCCAGCCTTGCGGGATAAATGCTCCGAACTTCATCAATGCTCCTTCGCAGAGTCCGCGGCGGCTTGCGCGACCTGCCGCCGCCCCATCGATCAGGCTAGCCTGGGGGTGATGAGTGCTTTGGCCAGGCTGGTCTCCCGGGGTCTGATGGCCCCCGACTGGGCTGCGGCCTTGGCGCCGGTGGATGACCAGGTGGCTGCGATGGGCGCGTTCCTGCGCGCCGAGGTCGCGGCCGGTCGCGACTACCTCCCCGCCGGTGACCACATCTTCCGGGCCTTCCGCACCCCGTTGGCCGAGGTTCGGGTGCTGATCGTGGGGCAGGACCCCTACCCGACCAGGGGCCACCCCATCGGACTGTCGTTCGCCGTCGAGCCCCACGTGCGTCCGCTGCCGGGGTCGCTGCGCAACATCTACACCGAACTGTCCAACGACCTCGACATCGTTCCTGCGGCCCACGGTGACCTGTCGCCATGGGCCGACCGGGGGGTGATGCTGCTCAACCGCGTGCTCACGGTCTGTCCCGGTTCCCCGGCCTCGCACCGCACGAAGGGGTGGGAACCGATCACCATGTGCGCGATCCAGGCCCTGGCGGCCCGCGGCGGCCCGATGGTGGCCGTGTTGTGGGGCCGCGACGCCCAGTCGTTGCGGGGAGCGCTCGGCGAGATCCCGGCGCTGGAATCCGCGCATCCGTCACCGTTGTCGGCACACCGCGGGTTCTTCGGCTCCCGGCCGTTCTCCTGGGCCAACGAGGAGTTGATCGCCCAGGGCGCCAGCCCGATGGACTGGTCGCTGCCGGGGTGAGTCAGGCGTCCAGCCCTGCCAGCAGATCGAGGATCCGGGAGGTGGCCAGCGCTGCGGCCTCGGCGTTGAAGTCGAGGTGTCCACGGTCGAGAAAGAGGTGACCGGCTCCCGGGTAGATGAACAGGTCACCGCCGGGCACATCGTTGATGAATGCCTCGTCGGACTCGGCCTCGCGCCACGGGTCGTCGGCGCTCTGGTGGGACTGGGCCGGCACACCGGCGGGCCAGGTCGCCTCCCACCACTGCGGGGTGACCGCGCCGTAGAGGAACAGGCCGGCTCGGGCGTCCGGGCGGGTGAGCAGCTGGTTGGCCGCCAGCCCGCAGCCCATCGACATGCCGGCATACACCACCGAGGCTCCCAACCTCAGGTCGCCGACGGCTGCTTCGGCCCGACCATAGAGTTCGGGGTGCCCGATGGAACCGATGTAGGCGACCCCGTCGGTCACGTCGTCGAAGGTGTGCCCGTCGAAGACGTCGGGTGTGTGCACCTGATGGCCGGCGGCGCGCAGGTCGTCGGCGAAGGCCGTCACCCCGGGGGTCAATCCGCCGGCGTGGTGGAACAGCAAGATTTCAGCCATACCAGCGACGCTAGAGGGCGCCGGGGACATCGGGGGCCCAGATCGCTGCCGGCACGTCCACCACGCCCCGACGACGGGGGGTGCCTTCCAACTCCCAGTGCTCCTGGGCGTCGAGCACCAGATGGGCCGGCAACGTGCCGTCGGCCCGCACCACCCGCCACCAGGCGACGCCGTGGCCGTCGCGAGCCATCACGCCACCGACCCCGCGGGCGCCCCCGCGGCCCAGGAACTCCGCGATCCGGCCGTAGGTCAACACCTTGCCGGGCGGGATCCGCTCGACCAGTTCGAGCACGTCCTCGGCGAAGTCGGCAAGGATGAATTCGGCCCGGATGGGGCTGCGCTCGGGGGTCACAGCGACAGCCTAGGAGTCGGTGCCGACATCAGTAGTGGGTGCGGTGCTCTGGGCCGGCCAGCCGAAGACCCAGCCGAGCAAGGCAACCGCCGCTGGGATCAATGCGACGAATCCAGCGGTCCGCAGGCCTTGCTGGACCGGCTCATCCCAGTAGTGGGCGGGGGTTGCGGAGTTGAGCGCAACGACCGCGACGCCGACCGCAGCGGCGAGCCCGGCCGCACAGGCTGCCGAGGTCCCCAGGGTGGAGCGGTCGATGGCTGCGACCACCCCGAGTCCGACGGTGGGCACGATGATGAACGCCGCCACCATGAACACCAGCAGCGGGCCGACGTCGCCCATGGTCGAGGTCTGCCCGGCGGCTTCGGCCTGGAGCGACCCCTCGCTGATGCCTGCCGCGGCGATCGTCGCCGCGGTCCCGGTGGCGACCACGGTCATCAGCAGGGTGGCCACGTGGAAGATCCACCGCGGTGCCCGGCGCAGGGAGGCCGCGCTGTGCAGGTCTGGACGCCTCGGCTGAACGGGGCCCGGTGCGACTGGCGCGCCGGTCGGTGCCTCACCACCGTCCCCTACCTCTACCCCGATATCGGTGTCTACGACGTCGCCGGCGTCCGCTTGGCGGTCGCGGATCAGCACCACCCCCGGGATGATCCCGATCGACCCGGCCAGCACGAACGAGAGCGGAACCCCACTGTGCTGGCTCGCCGCGGCTCCGGCGGCCCACAGCGCGGCGACCACCCCGACGACCCCGGACAGGCCCACGGCGACCGTGGCGAGGTCGGCGCTGCTGGTTCGGACCAGCCCGGCCAGAGCCATCATGAGCAGGGTGGGCACGATCACGGCGCCGGCCATCACCAGCGCCGAGGCCCGGTCGAACCCGTGGGCGGCACCCTGGTCGCCGTCGCCCACAGCGAGGTAGTTGACCCACAGGTTCGACACCAACCCGGCGACGGCGGCGCCGAGCACCAGCACCATCGCCTCGAAGTCGATCCGGGGGGTCGAGCCCATGCAGCCTCCTGGGTTTGTGGTCCAGAGGAAGTATGCCGGGACCGGGCATCGCACCGCCGCCGATTCGGGTGCCACGCCCTGGGCTAAGGTCAGGCACATGGGTACAGACACCGTCGGAGGTCACCGAAACACCGCCACCGCCACCACCGCGGTCGCCCAGTGAGCCCGTCCGACGTCCTGACCGAAGGGTTCGGCCGTGTCCTGGAGGGCGTCGACGGGTTGGTGCACAACCTCGACCCGGCCCACCTGACCGCCCGGGTGACGCCGCAGACGAACACCATCGCGTGGCTGGTCTGGCACATTGCCCGGGTGCAGGATGCCCAGATCGCGCAGGTCTGCGAGGCCGAAGAGATCTGGACCAGCCAAGGTTATGTCGACCGGTTCGGGTTGCCGTTCGCGCCGCAGGCATCCGGTTACGGCCAGTCCGCCGACGAGGTCGGTCAGGTCGACGTCCCGGCCGACCTGCTACTGGACTACCTTCAAGCCACTCACGATGCGACCATGGACTTCTTGTCGGGGCTCTCGGAATCTGACCTGGACCGGGTCGTGGACTCCCGCTGGGATCCGCCGGTGACCCTCGGGGTGCGGCTGGTCAGTATTCTCGATGACGACGTCCAGCACCTGGGTCAGGCGTCGTTCCTGGCCGGCATCCTGCGTTCGGCGTGAGAGCAGCGGACCAGCGCGCCGCCGTGGGCCGGCACCACTAGGGTCGATCCGTTGAGCGAGACCCCACCGGGGGTCTCGAAGACGACCTCGCCGACTCCGAGGTCGACCTCGGCCGGCCTGTCACCGGTGTTGACCACGATCACCGCCTCGCCGGGCGCCCAGCTCGAGGTGCGCCGCACCACCAGAACCCGGCCCTCGGCTCGCGCCCGAGTGTGAGTCATCGACGGTTCGGTCAGCTGGGGCAGGCTGCGGCGCAGCTCGGCCAGCCGGCGGTAGTGCCCCAGCATCGTCTGGCCTCGCGAGGTCTGAAGTTCGGACCAGTCCAGCTTCGACCGGGCGAACGTCTCCGGGTCCTGCGGATCGGGCACTGCGTCGGGATCCCAGCCGTGCTCGGCGAACTCCGCGATCCGGCCCTTGGCGGTCGCCTCCCCCAACTCGGGCTCCGGGTGAGAGGTGAAGAACTGGAACGGCGTGCGGGCCGCCCACTCCTCGCCTTGGAACAGCATCGGTGTGAACGGGCCGGCCAGCAGCAGCAGAGCCGCGCAGGCGAGCTGGTCGTCGTCGAGATGCTCACTGAGCCGATCCCCGACCGCCCGGTTGCCGACCTGGTCGTGGTTCTGGGTCGCGACCACCAGCCGCCAAGCCGGCAGCCGGCCGGTGTCGACCGGCTGGCCGTGCTTGCGGCCGCGGAAGGAGGACCAGGTGCCGTCGTGGAAGAAGCCCCGCTCGAAGACCTTGGCGAGCGCCTCCAGCGGCGCGAAGTCGGCGTAGTAGCCCTGCGTCTCACCGGTGAGGGCCACGTGGACGGCGTGATGGAAGTCGTCGGACCACTGGCCGTCCAGGCCGTAGCCGTGGGCTTCGCGGGGGGTGACCAGGTAGGTGTCGTTGAGGTCGGACTCGGCGATCAGGCTCAACGGCCTGCCCAGCCGGGACGACACAGCGGCCACCTCCACACTCATCTGCTCCAGCAGGTGCGGCCGCGAGGAGTCCGACAGTGCGTGCACGGCGTCGAGCCGAAGAGCGTCGACGTGGTAGTCCTCCAGCCACATCCGCACGTTGTCGAGGATCAGGCGCCGCACCTGGTCGGATCCCTCGCCGTCGAGGTTGACCAGGTCTCCCCAGGTGTTCGAGCCGGGTTTGAGGTAGGGCCCGAAGAGCGGCAGATAGTTGCCTGAGGGCCCGAGGTGGTTGTAGACCACGTCCTGGATCACGCCGATCCCGGCGCCGTGGCAGGCATCGACGAATCGCTGATAGCCGGCCGGCCCGCCGTAGGGTTCGTGGACCGCGAACCAGCCCACCCCGTCGTATCCCCAGTTGTGGGTGCCGTTGACGGCGTTGACCGGCATCAGTTCGACCAGGTCCACGCCCAAGGAGACCAGGTGGTCCAAACGCGAGATCGCCGCGTCGAGGGTGCCCTCGGGGGTGAAGGTGCCCACGTGCAGCTCATAGATCACCGCTCCTGCGAGTTGCCGTCCGGTCCAGTCCTGGTCGGTCCAGGCGAACGCGCCGGGGTCGAAGTGCCTGCTCGGCCCGTGTACGCCGGCCGGTTGGCGGCGCGACCGGGGGTCGGGCCGTGGGGTCGGGTCGTCGTCGAGCAGATACCCATAGTCGACCTCACCGGACGGCACCGGTCCGCTCGGGTGCCACCAACCGTCGGCGTCGACGGTCATCTCCACGACCTCGTCGCCGATCGCCAGCCGCACCCGCTCCGGCGCCGGAGCCCACACCTCGAATGCCATCATTCACCTTCCTTGACCAACAGCGCGACCGGCAGATCGGCGAGTATGCCGGCCACCTCGGTCCCGGCCGCCTCAACCCCGATCAGCCGGCCGGTGAAGACCTCGCGCCATCGGCCGGCCGGCAGGTCCAGCACGGTGTCTCGCCAACCGCCGCCGGCCGCCAGGCCGAGAGGCAGTCGGGTGGCCAGGGTGATCGCCCCGCCGCGGTCGAAGGCGATCAGGTGGTCGGCCGCCGGGCCGGTGGCTGTGAGGCCGGCATACCCGGTGAAGAGGTCGGGCCGGTCGCGGCGCACCCTGGCGGCACGCGAGGTGACCAGCAGTTTCGCGAGCCCGTCATCGTCGAGCCCGCCGAGGCTGGGGATCCGGCCGGGATCGGCGTCGAGGCGGGCCAGCATCGCCGCGCGTCGATCGAAGTCGACCGGGCGCCGGTTGTCGGGGTCGACCAGGCTCTGCTCCCACAGTTCGCTGCCCTGGTAGATGTCGGGCACGCCCGGCATCGTCAGGGCCACCAGTTTCGCGCCCAGGGAGTTGACCCATCCCGGCGGGGCGATCGTCTCGACGAGCGCCTCGAACGGGCCCCGGATGCCGGCGAGGTCGTAGAACCCGCTCACCAGGTCGTGGGCCCAGTCTTCGTAGGTCTGGTCGATGTCGGTCCACCCGGTGTGTTCGCCGGCCTCGCGCATCGCCTTGGTGGCGTAGGCGTGCAGCCGGTCCGGGGTGATCGGCCAGGCGCCGAGCGCTGCCTGGATCAGCAGCGAGGCGAACCCTGGGTCGGGGGTCGGCGACCCGGTGCGGTGCTGGTGGGCGGCCAGGATCGCACCGAGGGTCTCGGCCCACAGGTCGGGCATCTCGGCGAGCACGCTGATCCGGGCGCGCACATCCTCGCCCCGCTTGGTGTCATGGGTCGACAGTGCGGTCATCGCCGCTGGCCAGTCTGTGTGTCGCACCTCCATGGCGTCGTGAAACGCCTGGATCGAGATGCTGAACTGGCTCGGGTCGGCGCCGACTTCGTTGAGCGAGGTCAGCCGCGACCAGCGGTAGAAGGCACAGTCCTCCACGCCTTTGGCCATCACCATCCCGCTGGTCTGCTGGAACCGCTTGGTGGCTGCCAGGTCCGGATTGGACAGCCAGGGCCGCAGCGCGGCCAGTGTCGGGTCCAGGTCGGGGCGGCGTCTGGCCGCCTGGGCGAACGCCCGGTCCAGGTAGTCCGACCCGTCCGGCAGGTAGGACCGATACACCTCGAAGCAGGCCATCAGTTCCGCGACCGCGTCCTCGGCGCGGAACGCCGGCACCACCGGTAGGTGGCGTCGCAGTTCCCGCACGATCCGCTTGACCTCGGAGCGCAGGATGCCGTCGGCCACCGCGCGTTTGCGGTCGTGGACCAGTTCGGGCCAGTCGACCGGGGCTCCACGCAGGTCGGTCTCCAGATCGTCCAGAACCGGCTGCCCGGCCGGGTCGACGAACAACCGGTCGACCAAGGCGAGGGCGTCGTACCCGGTGGTGCCGGCGGTCCGCCAGGCCGGCAGGGTTTCCCCGGGTTCCAGGATCTTCTCCACCAGCACGTAGGCGCCGCCGGTGAGGTCAGCCAGGTCGGCGAGGTAGCCGGCCGGGTCGCGGAGCCCGTCGGGGTGGTCGACTCGCAGTCCGTCGACCAGTCCGTCGCGGAACCACCTGGAGATCTCCACGTGCGTCTCGGCGAACACCTGGGGGTCCTCCACCCGGACTGCGGCCAGGGTGTTCACCGCGAAGAACCGTCGATAGTTCAGCGCGTCGTCGGCGCGCCGCCACCCGACCAACTCATAGTGCTGGCGGCTGTGCACGAGATCGGCGTCCACCATCGAACGCACCCCGTTGACGGTGATCGGCTCACCGAGGTCGTCGGCGCTGCCGGGGGCCAACGGATAGACGTTGTCGTGATAGCGAAGCTCGCCGGCTCCGACGTCCACACTGAGGTGCTCGATGTGTCCGTCGGGGCGCAGGTCGTCGTCACCGACGACGGGGATCTGGATCCGCTCGTGACCGGCGTTCCAGTCGACGTCGAACGCGTTCGCGTGGGTCGACTCACGACCGAGGCGCAGCACGTCCCACCACCAGGGGTCGTGGGAGGGGACCGCGATCCCGACATGGTTCGGAACGATGTCGACCAGCACCCCCATGTCTCGTTCGTGGGCGGCGGCCGACAGCGCTGCCAGTCCGTCGGGGCCGCCGCGCGCCGGGTCGATGTGGTCGTGAGCCACCACGTCGTAGCCGTGATCGCTGCCCTCCTCAGCGGCCAGCAGTGGCGAGAGGTAGACCCAGTCCACCCCCAGTTCGTGGAGCAGCGGCACCCGTTCGGCGGCGGCATACAGGTCGAACTGAGCGGTGATCTGGAGCCGGTAGGTGTTCGACGGGATCCGGTCTGACACGGGACCGGTCCTCACCGGGTGGTGGTCAGCGCCGCCACCGATGCGGCCACCGAGCGGTCGGGCACCGGTTCAGCCTCGGTGTACTCGCGCAGCAGCACCACGCTGCAGTCGGCCAGGGTGAAGGTCGCCCCCGCCTTGAGTGGCTCGTGCTCGTCGGCCGAGGAGCCGGTGTCGAGGACGATGTCCCACAAGGACGCATACTCCTCCCCCGGAACGGTCACCTCCGCCTCGCCACCGGCGTTGAAGTAGAGCAGGAAGTGGTCGTCGGTGATCCGCCCACCTCGGGCGTCGGTGCCGGCGATGCCCTGCCCGTTGAGGTACATCCCCAATGCCTGGGAGCCGTCGTCCCAGGCGGCGTCCTGGATCGGTTCCCCGTCCAGACCCAACCAGACGATGTCGTTGAGCCGTTCGCCCTCTCCGCCCGCGGCCGTGGTGCGGACCGTGGTGCCGGTGAAGAAGCGGCGCCGCCTGAAGGTGGGATGGGCCCGGCGGAGCCGGATCAGCGATGCGGTGAACTCGAAGAGCGGGCCGTCGATCGCGGACCAGTCGACCCAGGACAACTCGTTGTCTTGGGCGTAGACGTTGTTGTTGCCCTGCTGGGTGCGTCCCAACTCGTCACCGTGCAGCAGCATCGGGGTGCCCTGGCTGAGCAGCAGCGTGGCGAGCATGTTGCGTTGCGCCTTGGCCCGCGCCGCGAGCACCTCGGGATCGTCGGTTGGGCCCTCGACGCCGTGGTTGTTGCTGCGGTTGTGGGACTCACCGTCGTTGTTGTCCTCGCCGTTGGCTTCGTTGTGCTTCTCGTTGTAGGAGACCAGGTCCTCCAGCGTCATACCGTCGTGGGCGGTGACGAAGTTGACCGAGGCGAACGGTCGTCGGCCGGTGGTCTCATACAGGTCGGCGGAGCCCGCGACCCGGGAGGCGAACTCGCCGAGCGCCGGTTCGCCGCGCCAGAAGTCGCGGACGGTGTCGCGGAACTTGCCGTTCCACTCCGTCCATTGGGGTGGGAACCCGCCGACCTGGTAGCCGCCGGGGCCGACGTCCCAGGGCTCCGCGATGAGTTTGACTCGCGAGATCACCGGATCCTGCTGCACCATTTCAAAGAAGCTGGACAGCCGATCCACGTCGTAGAACTCCCGGGCCAGGGTCGCGGCCAGATCGAAGCGGAAGCCGTCGACATGCATCTCGGTGACCCAGTAGCGCAGCGAGTCCATGATCAGTTGGAGTGAGTGGGGCTGCCGGACGTTGAGACTGTTGCCGGTGCCGGTGTAGTCCATGTAGTACTGCTGGTCGTCCTCGACGAGCCGATAGTAGGCCGGGTTGTCGATGCCCTTGAACGACAGCGTCGGCCCGAGGTGGTTGCCCTCGGCGGTGTGGTTGTAGACGACGTCGAGGACGACCTCGATGCCCGCCTCGTGCATCGCCCGCACCATGCCCTTGAACTCCTCGACCTGCGCTCCGGGGCGCGAGGTGTAGGCGTCGTGCGGGGCGAAGAACCCGATCGTGTTGTAGCCCCAGTAGTTGGTGAGGTCCTTCTCGACCAGGTAGTGGTCGGTCACGAACTGGTGCACGGGCAGCAGCTCGAGTGCCGTCACGCCGAGGCCCTGCAGGTGCTCCACGACCGACGGGTGCGCCAGGCCGGCGTACGTGCCACGCAGGTCCTCGGGGATCTCGGGGTGCGTCATGGTCAGGCCCTTGACGTGCGCCTCGTAGACGACGGTCTCGTTGTAGGGGGTGCGGGGCATGCGGTCGTTGGCCCAGTCGAAGAACGGGTTGGTGACCAGCGAGTAGGGCACGTGCCCCGCGGAGTCGAGGTCGTTGCGCTCGTCCGGGTCGTCGAAGGAGTAGCCGAACAGCGAGTCGTCCCAGTCGACGCCGTGCGAGAAGGCCTTGGCGTAGGGGTCGATCAACAGCTTGGTGGGGTTGCAGCGCAGGCCCTGCGCGGGCTCGTACGGTCCGTGCACGCGGTATCCGTAGCGCTGGCCAGGTCCGATGCCCGACAGGTAGCCGTGGTGGACGAAGCCGTCGACCTCTTCGAGCGTGACCCGGGTCTCGGTGCCGTCGTCGTCGAACAAGCAGAGCTCGACCTTCTCGGCGACCTCCGAGAACAGGGCGAAGTTGGTGCCGACGCCGTCGTACGTGGCGCCCAACGGATAGGCACTTCCGGGCCAGGGGCGCAAGGGGTCTCCTGAGAGGATGTCGTCGAATGGGTCCACGTCTACTACCCCGTTCCGCCGGGGTGCAACCCGCGCGCGGGTGTGAGGTCAGTCGACGACCGGGGGGCGTTCTGCCCGCAGTGGAGCGATGACCTCGGCCACGTGCGGGTCGTCGAAGAACTCCTCGAGCGACACCGGCAGCGGGATGCGCCAGTTGGGGTACTCGTCGACCGTGCCGGGCAGGTTGGGCTGGCGACGCTCGCCGACGACGTCGGTCGGCGAGCTGAGCACCAGGCGCGACGCCGCGCGGGCGATCACGGCGTGCAGGGCCACGACGGGGTCGGCGGTGTCGATGCCCTCCCGCTCGACCAGGTCCATCAGCGCGGCACGGTCGTCGGCCGCCGCCGCGAGGGCCTCGTCCTGCGAAC
>JBPPMQ010000105.1:0-3087 GCA_051306135.1 Nocardioides sp.
CTTCGGGGGTGGCCACATCCTCGACCCGATGTCCCTCCCACAATCCGTCAGCGTCGCGGAAGGTGGGCACGCCGGACTCCGCAGAGATGCCTGCGCCGGTGAGGACGACGACCTTGGTGATGGTGCTCACCCGCCCATCCTCCCAGCGGACCGGTCAGTGGAGGTCTCGGGGTGGGTCGCGGCGCCGCCGAATGATGTCTGACGCGGCCACCCGGGGGGGGGAGCCAGTCCGGCAATCATGTGCGCACCTTGTAACGCCGGGAGGGACCGCTGCGCTGTCGGTGGTGTCCTGTCACCCCAATGAGGAGGTTCGGATGCGTCTGCTCCGTCCTGTCATCACCACCCTGGCAACCACGCTCGCCGTGGCCGCCCCGATCGCTCTGGTCGGCATCAACACTTCGGCCCAGGCACACACCACGACGACGGTCCGCGTCAAGGCAACGGTCGACCCGCATTGGATCCCCGCCGGCGAATCCGCAACCATCACCGGGACGCTGCTCGCTGCCGGCGAGCCACTCGCCGGCCAGTCGGTCACCCTGATCAGCCGAGTTCCCGCTCACAACGGATTCGTGGTCGCCGAGACGGCCTCGACCGGCGACAGCGGAAAGGTGAGTTTCACCGTCGCCCCGACGACACGGACGATCTACCGGATCAAGTTCACCGGCGCGGACGGGCTCTCCAAGTCCATCAGCCACCGGATGGTGGTCCACCTCAAGAAGCCGACCAAGGTCGACGCCTCGGCGGCCGTCAGCGCCGACGGGATCGTCATTCTCGGCAAGGCCGCCAGCAAGGCTCACCCGCTACCCGCCAAGAAGGTCGTCCTTGAGACGAGCACCGAGGCTGGCTGGGTGAAACTCGTCGCCGAGATGACCAACCGCAAGGGTCGGGTCGCGTTCGTGGTCACCGAAGGCGGCGACTTCCGACTCGTCTTCCCCGGGTCGACGCGCTATCTTCCGAGTCAGAGCAAGGTCCTGACCGTCGGCTGAACGGTTGAAGGGATCCGACAACATTCTGCAGACCGAAAGGTGAGTCGCTGACCAGCGATCGGCACACCGACAGTCGACCCGGGGAGTCAGTGCCCCGGGTCGACGACGTGCTGCACACAGCACTGGACCGCGCCAGGTCTGGACAGGAATCCGGTTTCGTGGACCTGTGGCGAGCACTGCAACCCCCGTTGCTGCGCTACCTCACCGTGCGCGGCGAGGAATCCCCCGAGGACCTGGCCAGCGAGACGTGGCTCCAGGTGATCCGAGACCTCGACCGGTTCAAGGGCACCGTCGCGGAGTTTCGTGCCTGGCTGTTCACGGTGGCGCGTAACCGGGCCGTCGATGCCGGCCGACGACGCGCCTCCCGGCCGGCTATCCCGGTGGCCGAGCCGTCCGACTTCGCCGGTCCCGCACCGGTGCTGGCACCCAGTGCGGAGAGTGTGGCAACCGAAAACTCATCGACGGCCGCAGCCCTGTCGCTGGTGGCGACACTGCCGGCCGCCCAGGCCGAAATGGTGATGCTTCGGGTCGTCGCCGGCCTCGACGTCGCCGACGTGGCAAGGATCGTCGGCAAGCAACCCGGCGCAGTGCGCACCGCCGTGCACCGTGGCCTGAACACATTGGCAGACAGAATGGAGGTGAACCGGTGAGCGAGTATGACGACAACGATCTGGTGCGGGCACTTCGGGCTCCCGGCACCCCAAGCGAGTTGGCCGGCGAAGAAGCCATCGTGGCTGCCTACAGATCCGAACATCGGCGTCGGGGCGGGCTCGTGCGCCGCCTCGGACTCGGTGGCACCACCGCGGTCCTCGTGATCGGACTCTCCGGTGGAGTCGCTGCCGCCGCGTGGACCAACCTGCTGCCGGATCCGGTTCAAGACGTCGCCCACGGTGCCTTCGGCTCGATCGGAGTTCCGAAGCCGGCCGGGCCGGACCCCGAGGTTGACGCCGCCGCCGACCCGCTGCCGTCGGAGGAGTCTGCTGCGACCTCCTCGACCCCGACCACGCCCGACACCCCCGGAGACATCGCTTCGACATCTGAGTCGCCCGGGCCGACGTCGCAGGCAACGGTCGAGCAGCCGTCACAGGAACCGACGTCCACCCCGACCAGCCCTCCCGGCACATCACAGCCGGGGCAGGCACCGACCCCCTCGGGGTCACCCTCGGCGCCACAGACGTCGGTCCCCACTCCCAAGCCTGAAGCCGTCACCGCAAAGGCTTCCGCCGCGACAGTGAGCGAAGGCGGCTCGGTCAGCGTCGCGGGCGTGGTGACTGACGAAGCTGGGAAGGCGATGCCCGATCGGGCGGTCGCGCTGGTGGTGCGGACCGCGAACAGTTCGTGGCGCGTGGTCGCCCACACGCGAACCGACTCCATCGGTGCGGTCACGCTGGCCAGCCCCGCCCTCGCAGCGTCGACGTCGCTGCGACTCGTCACCGGGGGGATCCACAGCGACGTGGTCCGGATCGGCGTGAAGCCGGCTCTGAGCGCCACCTGGGCCGACGGTGTCATCACGGTGCGCTCCTCCTCATCCTGGGCGGGCGAACAGGTGCGCCTGATGGTGGGCAAGCGGGTCCTCGACACAGCCACCCTGGGCGCGACCGGCGACTCGACCATCGCGGTCCAGTCGCGAAAGATCCCGATGAAGGTCCGAGTCACCCTCAAGGCGACACCGCAACACCGGCCCGCCACCTCGACGGTGGTGGTGCCCAAGATGGCCGACGGATCTGGGTCTGGAAGGCTCAGCTACTCACCGCAAACGCCGCTGACCGCGGTCGGACCAGCGAGGTCACTGGGCCTTTGACCCCTGGTGACTGCGGACAGTCGCCGCTTCCGATCCGCGAGGGCACCGAGCGCACAGTCGCCTCAAGTGCCTTCACGCCGGACAACCCGGTGCTCAGCGGCTCTTCGGTATGACGACCTCGTCGGCGCTCTCGCCGGCATCGGGATAGAGCGCGAGCACCACCGCGATTCCGACGCCGAGCCCGATCAGTTGCATGGCGACGAAGGCGGGCACCGACGCGGGGGCGATGCCGGCGAAGGTGTCGGAGAAGATCCGGCCCACCGTGACGGCCGGGTTGGCGAAGGAGGTCGAGCTGGTGAA
>JBPPMQ010000176.1:0-2429 GCA_051306135.1 Nocardioides sp.
CCACACGTTCCCTGAGCTCGTCGACCTCGCGGTAGACACGCAGCAGCTGGTCATCGGGGTCGGACACGTTAGCCACGGTAGGGGTGCCCCGCCTCCGCCGGGCGAACGGTGGGTGGCGCCAACCTGAACGGGAGCTGCCGCGGCTCGGGTCCGGGTGCCGGGGGAGTTGGCGCTCGGGCGTGGTCGAGGTCGACGATGACGGGGCCATCCCTGGCAGGCGCGGTCGGTCGGATGCTCACACGGGCATCGGCGGTTTCCGGTCCAGGACCGAAGGTCCAGAGGACCGTGAACCATGGGGACTCACTTGCGGAGCCAGGCACCGAGGTCCTTGCGAGGCAGTTGGGCGAGCACGTCGGGATAGCGCTGCTCCACGACGCCGGCGCGGCTGATCTCCGCGGCGTAGAGGAGCCCGAACGTGAACGCGTTCGCCCCGGCCTCGTGGGCTCGGACACCCAGCTCGTACAGGGTCGCCCGGCTGACGACGCTGTCCTGGTGCTCGCCGAGGAGCTCCTGCAGGGCCTCCGCGCGAGCAGCGAGCTGGGTCGCTCTCTTGCCGAACACCGGCTGGGCGGTCTCCGCGGCATAGCGCAGCCGCTTGGCCGACTTGCGCACCTCGTGAAGCGCCAGGTCGCGTGCTCGCGGCGAACTGGCCCGCCGATGGACGCGGTCCCGCTTGCGCAGCCTGTCCAGCTCGGCCTGGACCAGATCCGGAACAGCCTTCCGGGCTCGCATTCCTGCCTCCGCCATCAACGGGGGAGCCAGCAGGAAGTCCTCGAGCCGGTCCACGAGCCGGAAGTACCGCTCGCCATCGAGTGCCGCGACCGCGACTGCCCTGCCCGCAACGAACCTCTCCCGCAGCTCCTCAGTGATGCGGTCGGCCACAGGGCCGAGGACCAGCTCGGCCGGCTGATCCCCCACGAGTGCACTCAGTCGCTGACGCTGCACCTGGGCGTCGCGGGCCCCCGACAGGACACCCCCGAACCACTTGAGCTCCGCCCGCAGGTCGGTCACGACGTCCGGATCGAGGATCGGCGTGTAGGTCGTCAGCGCGGACCGCAGCCGTCGGGCGGCCACTCGCAGCTGGTGCACCCCTTCCTGGTCGCCGGAGCGGACGAACTGGTCCTGCCGCTCGAGGTTTGCCAGGTGCCGCGCGATGTAGGCGCACAGCACTTGGCCCACAGTGGGGTTGCCGTCGAGCGAGGCGCGCTCCTGCCACCTCGGTCGGGTCGACAGGGCCTCGGCCAGCACGCGCGCCAGCTTCGAGGGCGCCGCGCTGGGCCGCGCGCCAGCCTCGACAAGTAGCGGCTCAGCCGCGTCGAGCAGCTCCTCGCCCCCCTCGACGAGCTCGAGCTCCCACTCCCGCCACTCTTCGATGGTGGGCGCTTGGCTGGAGGTCGTCGCCGTCACCCGGTCGTCGCAGAGCTCGGCCAGTACCACGCCCCCCTCACCGAGCAGCCGGTGCACACGGCGACGCGTCACCAGCACCGCGGACGGCTCGAGCCGCGCGCCCCGGGTCAGCCCGCGGACTCGCTCGATCAGCTCGCTCGGCGGTTCCACGGCCTCGTCGAGGGGCACCCGCACCTCTTCTCGTCGGTCACCGTCGTGGGGCAGCTTGAGGTGCCAGCCATCGTCGAGCCCACCGGTCCGCCGGCGCAGCGTGACCTGCGCGGCCAGGAGCTTGAGGTCCGGGGTGTCCAAGTACGTGGCGGTCTGCTCGACCTCGATGGACGGTGCGACGCCAACCACTCCCGGGAGCACGCTGAGGTCGGGTAGTGCGACCTCAGGGTCGACGTCGTACTTCCGCTCGACCTCGCTGTGTTCCTCGGTCGCCATCGGCCACTCGCCCTTCGTCGGTGTTGCTCAGATTGTTCCATCTCCCCACCGCGTGGGCACGACGAGGGCGGAGCGACTGACGTACGGGCCGGCATCCTGGCTGGGAAGTCCGCGCTTTCGCGGCGGGCGCCCTCGAGCAAGCGCTCGAGGTCAGGTCATCACGCCGGGTGGCCAGCGTACCTTCCGCGGGGGAGGAGCCTGCGGTCGCTTGCGTCCGTCGGCGCCCTTGAGACCTCGCGGGTGTCATCGTCGCCCTCGCGCTGGATCCCGCCTCGGAGCTGTGGCCTTCCGAGGTGGCCCCGAGGTCCGCGGATCGCCGCTGCCAGCGGTCCGGACCACGGCCCTATCGACGATGAGGATCTCGAACGACTGCGCCGCAACGATGGGCAGTCGTCTTCAGACAACCTTCACAGGGAGCCCTCCGGGGCCTTCACGCCGCCGAGCCAATGCTGAAAGTGAACGCTCCTCGAGACGCAGTGCGCCGAATTCCGATGTTCATGATGGCTGTCCGAGCAATGATCAGAACCTGTGGACGGCTCTCGGCGAGGTGACGTGAAGCGGGCGCACCTCCCGAGCAAGATCGTGGCCCATAACAG
>JBPPMQ010000023.1:0-16094 GCA_051306135.1 Nocardioides sp.
GAGGCACGGCGCAGGAGCTCAGCCCAGCCGCGCAAACACCGGCTCGGGTGCCGACGCACGATCGCCTTTTCCCAACTGGCCGCTCAGGCCCGTCGCGCCCGTGGGACAGTAGGGCGTCAGCTCCGTTGCGATGGTTCTGCATGCCCGTGCGACGGTGCTGAGCAGTCGGTGTGTGCGTCGCGGGTCGCCGTTTGGGCTTTTGACGTCCTTCCAGGGCTCCGCGGCGTTCAGGAGCTGGTTGGCGAGGTCGACGCTTGCCACGAGGTGGCCCGTCGCCGAGCGGAAGTCCGCCGTCTCGAGGGCCGCGTCGATCTTCGAGGGCAGGGCAGCGCAGGCGGTCTCGAGCTCGACGCTGCTCCAACTGGGCCCGGTGACCGGCTCGTCATCGGCGTGCAGCTTTCCTTCGTAGTGCTTGTGCAGCAGGGTCAGCGTGCGGTTGGCGAGGTTGCCCAGCCCGTTGGCCAGATCATTGTTGTACGCCTGGACCAGGCGAGCGGTCGTGAACTCCGTGTCGCCCAGCAGGGGCACCTCACGCGTGATCCACCACCGAAGGGCATCGATTCCGTAGGCGTCGATGAGCTCGACGGGATCGACGATGGCAGATCGACCGCGGCGACCGCCGCCGCTGCCAGCACGACCACGACACGACCCGTACGCGCACGCGTCCCGGCCTCCGCCAGGCCGGCGCTCACCTGGCCCCGGCTTCTGCCGGGACCGCAGCCACCGCGGGCGTGGCCGCTGGCGCGGGTGCAAGGGGGCGGACGCGACCGGCGCGCACGCCGTTGCCGATCACGAAGATCTCGGCCACTTCGTGGACCAGCACGACCGCGGCCAGCCCGAGCACCCCGAGGGCCGCGAGCGGGATCAGGATGGCGATCAGCGCGAGGGACAGGCCGACGTTCTGCAGCATGATCGACCTGGCACGCCGTGCGTGGGTCAGGGTGTGCGGCAGGTGCCGCAGGTCCTCGCCCATGAGCGCGACGTCGGCGGTTTCGATGGCCACGTCGCTGCCCATCGCACCCATCGCGATTCCCACGTCGGCGGTGGCCAGGGCGGGCGCATCGTTGACACCGTCACCGACCATCGCAGTCGGGGTGTTCGCCCGGAGCCGGCGGATGATGGCCGACTTGTCCTCGGGGCGGAGATCGGCGTGTACATCGGTGATGCCGGCCCGGGCGGCCAGCGCGGTAGCGGTGCGCTCGTTGTCGCCGGTGAGCATGGCGACCTGGTAGCCACCGGCACGGAGCCGAGCGACCACCTCGGCGGCCTCGGGGCGCAGGTCGTCGCGGACCGCCACGGCGCCGATCACGACCCCGTCGTACTCGACCAGCACCGCCGTGGCGCCAGCCTCCTGCATGGCGGTGACTTGCTCAGCGAGCTCGCCGCCGTCGATCCAGCCCGGTCGGCCGAGGCGAGCCTGCCGGCCGTCGATGGTTCCGGTCAGGCCGGCGCCGGTGACCGCCTCGACGCCCTCGGCGTCACGGTGCTCCGGAACAGCGGCGAGGATGGCGCGGGCCAGCGGGTGTTCGCTGCGGGACTCCAGGGCGGCGGCGAGGTCGAGGACCTGCTCCCGGGTGTGGCCAGGAGCGGTGGCGACGTCGACCACGGCAGGCTGGTTGCGGGTCAGGGTCCCGGTCTTGTCCAGGGCGACGGCGCGGATCCGGCCCAACGCCTCCAGCGCGGCACCGCCCTTGACCAGGGCGCCGATGCGGCTTGCGGCACCGATGGCCGCGACCACGGTGACCGGCACCGCGATCGCCAGCGCACACGGGGAAGCGGCGACCAGGACGACCAGGGCGCGTTCGATCCAGGTGGCGGGGTCACCGAGAAGACTGCCGGTAATGGCGATCAGGGCGGCGAGGATCATGATCCCGGGGACCAGAGGCTTGGCGATCCGGTCGGCCAACCGCTGGGCGTCGCCCTTGCGGGACTGCTCGGCCTCGACGATGTTGACGATCCGGGCCAGCGAGTTGTCCTCGGCGGTGGTGGTGACCTCGACCTCAAGGACGCCGGTGCCGTTGATGGAGCCGGCGTAGACGGCGGCCCCGACGCCGGCCTCGACCGGGACGGACTCCCCGGTGAGGGCGGAGACGTCGAGTGCGGTGCGACCGGTGCGGATGACGCCGTCGGTGGCCAGTCGCTCGCCCGGCCGGACCAGCATCAGGTCGCCGACGACGAGGTCGGCGGGGCGTACGGTGACCTGGGCGCCATCGCGGAGGAGGGTCGCCTCGGCCGGGACCAGGGAGAGCAGCGCCCGCAGACCGCGGCGGGTCCGGGCCACGGCGTACTCCTCCAGGCCCTCGCTGATCGAGTACAAGAAGGCTAGCGCTGCGGCCTCGGCGACTTCGCCAAGGAGGACCGCGCCGACGGCGGCGATCGTCATCAGGGTCCCCACGCCGATCTTGCCCTTGACCAGGCGTCTCAGCGTGCCGGGGACGAACGTCCAGGCACCCAGGGCCAGGGCAATGGCGTTCAGACCGGCGGCCACGCGCTCGGGGCCGTCGTTCCAACCCGTGAGGAACCCTGCGAGCAGGAACACTCCGGCAGCAGCGGCGAAGCGCAGCTCGCTGACCTCCCACAACCGTTCGGGCTCGTTCTCCTCCGGCTCGTCGATGTTGGGTTCGTCGTGGCCGCAGCCGCAGGCGTCCGTCACGGTGCCAATTCCTTCGTCGTGGTGGGCGTGGCCTCGATGTGAATGTCGGGGTGGGTGTCGGTGGAGCCGTAGTTGGGGCAGAGCTCGACGGCCTCGCCGGTCAGGGCGAGCAGCTTCTCGGCCGAGCCGAGCAGTTCCATCAGCTCGGGGTGGGCGATGGAGTAGAACATCTGCCGACCCTCGGGTCGGCCAACGATCAGGCCGCAGTCGCGCAGGCAGGCCAGATGGCCCGACACGGTGCCCTGGGCCAGACCGAGGGCCTTGGTGAGGTCCACCACCCGCCGCTCGCCATGGGCAACCTGTCGGACGATCGCCAGCCGGTTGCGGTCCGCGAGGCCGTGGAACAGGGCAGCACCGCGCCGCAGCGCAGAGTCTGTTTCGACCGTTGTCATTGCCATATGCCGATGATAGCGTGAGCATCATTGATCGTCCAGTTCCGCTGACAGCGGCAATGCGTGAAGGGTTCGATGATGGCGACGACGACGGTGGGGCACCGGGTGCGGAGAGGGAAGCGCGAGCCGGGGACGGAGGCGGGTCCGTTCCTGCGGTTGCTGCTCCGTCGCCGCGGACTGGTGCTGTTGGTGGCGCTGCTGCTCATGATGCTGGCTGGTGTGGCCGGGCGGGATGTCGGAGACAAACTGACCTCGGGCGCGTATCTGGACCCCTCCGCAGAGTCGCAACGCGCGGCCGAATTGCTGACCCAGGAGTTCCCCGGCGGGCCGCCGAACCTGGTCCTGATCGCCGAGGCGAGCACCGGCACCGTCGACTCTCCGGCAACCGTGGAGTCGGGGCGCGAGCTCACCGCGCAGTAGGCCGAGACGCCCGGTGTGGGCGGGGTGCACTCCTACTGGGCCACCCCGGACCCGTCGCTTCGCGCGGCCGACGGCCGGTCCACGCTGATCGCGTTGCAGCTGACCGGCGGCGAGCACGCCGCCCAGGAGACCGCGGCGAGGATCATCGGCGACCTCGAGGAGGACTCGGGAGCGTTGCGGATGAGCGCCACCGGACCCGCCGCGGTGGGCCTGGCGGTCGACGAGCAGGCCGAGAGGGACCTGGTGTCTGCGGAGATGGTGACATTGCCGATCACCCTGCTGGTACTGCTGCTGGTGTTCGGCTCCGCGAGCGCGGCCGGCCTGCCACTGCTGGTGGGGGCCGGTGCGGTGGTCGGCACGCTGGCGGTGCTCGGCCTGCTCGCCGAGGCCACCACGATGTCGACCTACGCACTGAACCTGACCACCGCCCTGGGGTTCGGGCTGGCGGTGGACTACAGCCTGTTCCTGGTCACCCGGTTTCGCGAGGAACGCCGCGCGGGCCGTAGCGTCGACTCGGCGGTGGTCATCGCCGTGCGCACCGCGGGCCGCACCGTGGTGTTCTCCGCACTCACGGTGGCGCTCTCGCTCTCGGCGCTGCTGCTGTTCCCGATGCCGTTCTTGCGGTCACTGGGGTACGCCGGGATCGCGGTCACCGCGCTGGCCGCCCTCACTGCGGTGATCCTCGTTCCCGCGCTTCTCGCCTTGGTCGGGCACCGGCTCGACCGGGCCGACCTGTTCGCCCCGATCCGCCGGCGGATGACCCGGCGCCGTGCCCGGGTGGGGGAGGAGCGGCTCGCTGTCAGCGCGGTGCTTGTCCTGCTGGTGCTGCCGTTCGCCGGGGTGCGGTTCGGGTTGCTGGACCACCGGACCCTCCCCGCGGGCCACCCGGTGGCCGAATCCGCCGAACGGTTGGCACGAGACTTCCCCGGCGCGGCCGAGGACCCGATCACCGTGGTGATGCCAGGACGCGACGCCGCGCCGGTGGGCGAGGACGAGTTGGACGAGTATGCCGCCCGGCTCTCAACCCTGCCCGGGGTGGCCACCGTGGAGACCACCACCGGGCAGTACGGCGACGGGCAACCAACGGCTACGACCGGCCAGCAAGCTGACGATCTGAATGCCCGCTACACCTCGGCAGCTGGAACCTGGGTGGCCGTCACCCCGTCTGCCGCGGACCCCGCCGACGCCCGCAGCGTCGTACGCGACATCCGCGACCAGCCCGCACCCGAGGAGGTGCTGGTCGGCGGCTCGGCGGCCACCCTGGTGGATGCAACCGACACCATCGCCGACCGGCTGCCCTGGGCACTGGGCGTGATCGCGCTGTCCACCTTCGTCCTGCTGTTCCTGTTCACCGGGTCGCTGCTGATCCCGGTGAAGGCGATCGTGACCAACCTGCTCAGCCTCAGCGCGACCTTCGGAGCCCTGGTCTATGTGTTCCAGGAAGGCCACCTGCGCTGGCTGGTCGGCGACTTCACCCCGACCCGAACCCTGGAGACCACGTTGCCGGTGCTGGTCTTCTGCATCGCCTTCGGCCTGTCGATGGACTACGAGGTCTTCCTGCTCTCCAGAATCACCGAGGCCCACCGCAACGGCGCCACCACCACCGAAGCCGTAGCCCAGGGTCTGCAACGCACCGGGGGGCTGATCACCGCCGCGGCCGCCGTATTGGTCACCGTCTTCCTCGCCCTCGCCGCCTCGAACCTCACCGCCCTGAAGGTCATCGGCGTCGGCCTGACCCTCGCCGTCGTCCTCGACCCCACCATCGTCCGCGGCCTGCTCGTCCCCGCCATCATGCGCCTGGCCGGCGAGGCCAACTGGTGGGCCCCCGCGCCGCTACGGCGGCTGCACGACCGGCTGGGCTTGACCGACTGACCCACCGGGCCACACGAAACGGAGGAACACCATGACCACTGCGTACGACGATCCGCGGCGCTGGTGGGCCCTGGCCGCCCTCGCCCTGGCCGTCCTGACCCTCGGATTCGACATCACCATCATGAACGTCGCCCTGCCCACCATCGCCACCGAGCTGGAGGTCGGCACCGACGCCCTGCAATGGATAATCAACTCCTACGTTCTGGTGCTCGCCGGTCTGATGCTCACTTGCGGCGCCCTCGGCGACCGGTACGGCCGCAAACGGCTGCTGCTGCTCGGTCTGAGCCTGTTCGGGCGGCGTCCGCCGCGGCCGCCTGGGCCGACTCCGCGGCCCTGGTGATTGCCGCGCGAGGCATGATGGGAGCAGGCGCGGCCATCATGATGCCGGTCGCGTTCGCGGTCCTGGCCGTGCTGTTCGGACCCGAGGAACGCGGCAGGGCGGTTTCCCTGCTGGTCGTGGGGCTTGGCGTGGAGATCCCGCTCGGCCCGATCCTGGGCGGCTACCTGCTCGAGCACTTCTGGTGGGGCTCGATCTTCCTCATCAACGTCCCGATCGCGGTCGTCGGGGCACTGGCCATCGTCTTCCTGCTCCCCGAGTCGCGCGACCCGGTGCCGCGCCGGCCCGACCTCGTCGGGGCGGTGCTCTCCACAGGCGGTCTCACGGCACTGATCTACGGGGTGATCGCGGCCCCCACGCGCGGCTGGTCGGATCCCGTCACTGTCGCGACGATCGCCGCAGGGCTGGCCTTGCTGGCGTTGTTCGTGGCCTGGGAACTTCGGATGACAGACCCGATGATCGACCTGCACCTGTTCGCCGAGCCCCAGTTCCTCTGGGCCAGCATCGCAGGCGTCCTGGTCACCTTCGGGCTCCTCGGCTTGTTGTTCGTGGTCCCGCAGTACCTGCAGTTCGTCGGTGGACACGACGCGCTTGGCACCGGTGTCCGGCTGCTGCAGCTGATCGCAGGCCTGGTCGTCGGCGCGCCCGCGGGAGAGCGACTGGCCGCCCGGGCCGGTTACCGGGTGCCGGTGTCGGCCGGACTGGCCGTTCTTGCCGCCGGCCTGGTACTTGGAGCGACCACGGATCTGACATCCGGCTACGGGTTCGTCGCGGCATGACTGACGGCCGGCCTCGGCATCGGGATGGCGCTCGCACCCGCCATGGACGCGGTGCTCGACGCCCTCCCGCCCGAACAGGCGGGATCCGGCACCGCGATCACCATGACCTTACGCCAAACCGGCGGGGCGCTCGGCGTCGCACTACTGGGCAGCCTGCTGGCCCAGGGCTACACCGACCGACTCAACGTCACCGGGTTGCCGTCCGAGGCGGCGGCGGCAGCGCAGGAGTCGATCGCCGGAGCGCTCGCGGTCGCGACGCGCCTCGGAGAACCCACACTCGTGGCCAGCGCCAACGACGCCTACCTGCATGGCATGAACCTGGTCCTCGTGGCGACCGCCATCGCCGCCGGCGTCAGTGCCGCGCTCACGGCGGCGTCGCTGCCGGGCAAACCGACCATCGAGGGAACCTCCAACACCGCATTCAGCACCCCATCTACACAACAGGCGGCAACCGCCGAGGAAGGGGAGGGCTGACCCGATGCCGATGAACAAGGTCGAGACCATCCTGGTGACCAGCGCCGCGAACCGCGACTTCCAACGCTGCCTGGAAACCCCGATGCTGCGGCGGTTCGCCAGCCGCACCCCCGGCGCGCATGCACTTGAGATCGGCTGCGGGTCCGGCTAGGGCACCAAGCTCATCATCGACCAGTTCGGCGGCAGCGACTGTCTGATCGGCGCGGCCCAGAGATTCCTGAGCGGCCTAACTGCATTCGGCGGCCTTCCCGCTGTCCGCAACCGGCTATCGGATCCGCGACATCGCCCCACGAGCCAGCTGACAACGGTTCAGGGACTCGGGGGTGGGCACGTGGCCACGCAACAGCATGAGCCTCCAGAGCTATCGACCTTTCTGCCGTCGGGCGGCGGCAGGCACTACAGACGCAGCAAGCGCGCACGTGGAGGGGTCCAGACATGCGGGCGACGACTGAGGCGAGTCATCGCGGTCTCACTCTCCCTCCTTGAGAGGCGCTCTCGGGTCATTGACTACTAACTCGTATAGTAGCAATCCGGTTGCCGTCGCGTGTGGCCCGGGAAGCTTGGTGAGGAGTGAATGGCACGTGGGATCTGGTCCACAGCACAGGGCGGCGACTCGAGCATTCGCGTCGGTCCGGACACAGGGGGCAGGACGACAGACAGCGAACCGACAACGCCGCGTGGGCAAACCCACTCCCGGACGAGAACTTGTGCGACCTGTCGATGAGGAGCCTCACCTGCGCGCGGACGCCGGCGATGGTGGGTGGCGCTTGTCGAGGCGCTACGAGCACCGGTTCGGTGAAGCACCGTGCCCTAGTGACCTCGGCCCCCGCCGAGTCCCTTCCATGAACACCCATGAGATAGCCGCGCAAAGGATGGTGCCCTAGTGGCCGATGTCTACCGGGAGCCGCGATGCGCAGCGGCGACTCTACGTCGTCGCCAAACCAGGGCTGGCGGCCCGGCGCGGCCCGGCATGAGCAACCACGTCTGGGGATTGGCGGTCGACCTCTGCGGCGGGGCCGAGCCCTTCGACACTCCCCAGCACGCGTGGCTCCCAGAGAACGCCGACGAGGCAGGGTGGATCAATCCGAGCCGGGTCCGAAGGTCTGGCTCCAACCCTGAACCGTGGCATTGGGAGTTCTCAACCTTTCACGATCCCGGAGGAGTGACGACCTTTGCTGATCGCTGACGTGGTCGACCTGCTCCAGGCGGCTTCACCAGTCGCTGAGCCGGCCGGCCTCCTGCCCGCGCGGCAGCAGATGGCGCTGTCCCTGGGGTGGCACATCGTGCTGGCCTGCTTCGGCGTCGCGTTTCCGGCGATGATCTTCGTAATGCACCTGCGTGGCATCCGCCGCGACGACCCGGTCGCCCTCGGCTTGGCGCAACGCTGGGCGAAGACGTCGGCGGTGCTCTTCGCCATCGGTGCCGTGTCGGGGACCGTGCTGAGCTTTGAGATGGGCCTGCTGTGGCCGGGCCTCATGCGGACGTACGGCGACGTCCTCGGCCTGCCCTTCGCCTTCGAAGGCCTGTCCTTCTTCGTCGAGGCCATCTTCCTGGGCATCTACCTCTACGGCTGGGGCCGGATGCCACCGAAGCGACACCTGCTGATGGTCGTGCCGATGGCGATCGCCGGGGTCGTCGGCACGTTCTGCGTCATCGCGGTCAACGCCTGGATGAACGCGCCCACCGGCTTCCGGGTCGTGGACGGCGACGTCGTCGACATCGACCCGTGGCGGGCGATGTTCAACGACCTCGTGCTGCTGCAGTTCGGCCACATGTGGCTCGCCGCCTACATGGTCGTCGGCTTCACCATCGCAGGCGTGTACGCCGTCGGCATGCTGCGCGGGCGCCGGGACGCGCACCACCGGCTCGGGTTCGTCGTGCCGTTCGTCTTCGCCACGGTGGCCGCGCTGCTACAGCCGTTCGTCGGCCACCTGCTCGGAGGCAACCTCGGCGACCGGCAGCCGGCCAAGCTCGCAGCGTTCGAGCTTGCCGAGACCACCGAGAGCCCCTCGCCCCTGCGGATCGGCGGCATCTACGTCGACGGCGAGGTGCGCGGCGCGATCGACATCCCCTACCTCGGGTCGCTGCTAGCCCAGAACTCCTTCACCAAGCCCGTCCGGGGCCTCGACACCATCCCGGCCGACGAGCAACCGCCGGTCAACATCACGCACTGGGCGTTCCAGTCGATGATCGGTATCGGGGTGTTGCTCATGCTGCTCGTGCTGCTCTTCTGGCTCGCGCGGTGGCGCGGCCGAGACCTCCTCGAGAGCCGCTGGTTCCTGCGATTCTGCGCGATCGCAGGCCCGCTCGCGGTGGTCGCCCTCGAGGCCGGATGGATCGCCACCGAGGTGGGGCGGCAGCCGTGGATCGTCTACGGGTTCATGCGCACCGAGGAGGCGGCCGCCAGCTACTCCGGACTGTGGTGGCTACTGGGCGCCACCACCGTGGTGTACGCGCTCATGACGGCCGCTGCGGTCCTCGTACTCCGCTCGATGGCGCGGCGCTGGCGGGCTGGCGAGGTGGACCTGCCGAGTCCCTATGCGCCGGAAAGCGCCGTTGCCAGGAGCGGGGAGGTGCACCAGTGACCCTCGAGGTGGCGGTCGCCGCCGCACTGTTCCTGGGCGTCGTCGCGTACGCCGTGCTCGGCGGCGCCGACTTCGGATCCGGGTTCTTCGACCTGACAGCCGGCGGCAGCCGACGCGGCGCCGAACTGCGGACGCTGGTGGACCACAGCATCGGCCCGGTCTGGGAGGCCAACCACGTTTGGCTGATCTACGTCTTGGTCATCTGGTGGACCGGGTTCCCCGAGTCCTTCGCAGCGGCCATGACGACACTGGTGCTGCCCCTGCTGCTCGCACTCCTCGGCATCGTGCTGCGCGGAGCGAGCTTCGCGTTCCGCAAGTTCTCCGCCACCCTGGGCCAGGCGCGGCTCTTCGGCGTGATCTTCGCGGCATCCTCGATCCTGACGCCATTCTTCTTCGGCACCGTCGCCGGCGGCATCGCCTCGGGCCGGGTCCCGCTCGACGGGAACGGCGATCGCTGGACCTCATGGCTCAACCCGACCTCGCTCTTCGGTGGTGCAATTGCGGTCGGGACGTGTGCGTTCCTGGCGGGGACCTTCCTCGTCGCCGACGCCCGGCGCAGTGGGCACGAACGGCTCGCCGAGGAGCTGCGCACCCGGGCGTTCCTGGTCGGCGCCGTGACCGGCGCGCTCGTCTTCGCCGCCCTCTGGCCGATCCGTGAGGACGCCCCCACGTTGAGCGAGGGCCTGACCGGCCGGGCCGCCCCGCTGATCGCGCTGTCCGCCCTCGGCGGCGTCGCGACGCTCGTCCTGCTCTGGCGGCGCCGCTACTCCGTCGCGCGCTACACGGCGGTCGCGGCCGTCGCATCCGTCGTCTCCGGCTGGGGCGTGGGCCAGTACCCGTGGCTGCTGGTCGACGAGGTTCGGATCGCCGACGCGGCCGGCGCCACCGCCACCCTCCAGGCGCTGCTCGTCGCGGTCGGACTGGCCGGCGTCGTAGTACTCCCTCCGCTGCTCTACCTCTTCCGGCTCACCCAGTCCGAGGAGTGGTCACGATGATCGCGTTCGACCCAGCCGATCGTCACCGCCGGGGCCGACTGGAAACGGGCACGGGACGAGTTCGATGGCCGGGACGCCGCCGCGGTGCCCGGGACCCCGGTCGAGTTTGAGACGGCCTACGCGGCCGCAGACGCGCCTGATCGTTACACCTCCGAGTGTCAACCAGGCCGGGGGCAGACCCCCAGCGGGCCAGTGAGGCTATGCCCCGTTCTCAGGGTCGGTCAGGGCCGTGCGGTCGCTGGCGGCGGCGTTCAATGCTGCTGCGAGCAGTGCGGGTCGGCGGGAGCTGACCAGCCAATACGGGGTGGGATCGTTGGGGTCCTCGATCGGGATCCGTACCCCCGTTCGGACGTAGGGGCGCAGGAGGAGGTAGGCGCGGGCGTTGGCTTCGGGGCCGGCGATCGACCGCATGTCGGGTGCATCGAGCACCTGAGTCGGACCGAGGTAGTGGCGCTGGATTCGGGCTCGCCCCGCGTGCAGCCATTCGTCGGTTACGACGATCTTGGCCGACCCGTAGGCGTGGAGCAGGGCTGTGAGTAGGACCATCAGGATCGTCGTGATCCCCCAAGCGAGGGCTTCCGGAACGGAGACGATCATGGCGACCCAGAAGCTGGCGACCATGAGCGTCCACTGAATCCACCAGCGCGGGGGTACCCGCAGCCGCTCGCGGTAGCCGCTCGTCTGGCGGTGCACAGCCTGCCTCTCGTCGCGCTCTGTCCGGGCACCTGTGAAGGCGCACTGTGAAGGTTGGTGGTTAGCGCCTCGGGCGGATGCAGACGTAGGCGAGGGCGACGCCGAAGCCGGCGATGATCGGGCCGACGGCGCCGAGTGTCCGGGACTCGGGTTGGTTGCCGACCAAGCCCCAGGCGAGCAGGGTCCAGTAGCCGCCGAGGGTCATCATGGCCACGGCGGGCGGGATGCCGAGCGCCAGGATGCGTCGCCGCGGTGTCTTGCCGTAGCGGGATTCGTCCATTGTGATGCCTCTTGTTGCGTTCCGATGTCGCCATGCCGGTTGTGTCACGACGGGTTGGGGTCGGCGCCCGGGGTGTATTCCCAGTGCCAGGGTTCGGGTTTGGAGCCGCCCTGTTGAGCCCAGGTTGGGTTGGTCCATCCGGTGTCCGTTGCGTTGGCTAGGAGCCAGGTGTACTCGGCGGTGCCGAAGCTCTCGGCGCCGCCGCACAGGTCGATGGCCACTCCCCAGCCGTGGTTGCTGGTGCCGGGGCGAGCGGCCAGCCCGGGCTTGGCCGCACTGAGGCGTTGTTGGGCGTCGAGACTCCGGTAGGCGTCTGTCAGGCAGAGCGGCTCGTCGAACTCACGGTGGTAGCTCTCGGAGAGGCGCCACCAGGCCTGTGCGGCGTCGCCGCGGAGGTGGAGTCCGTCGGCTGGGAGTTCGCAGAGGTTGCTGTCGGCGATGAGGCCGTTGGGTTCGCTGGTCTCAGCGGGGGTGGTGTCGCAGGTGGCAAGCCAGTCCGGGAGCGGTGGCTGGGCTGCGGCTCTGCTGATGGAGCCGCCGCGGCTCACGGGTGGTCGCCGGTTGGTGCGACGGTCCTTCTTCTGGATGCTGCTGCTAGCGACGACGCCGCGGCGGATGGCGTCATCGGCTCGGGGCTCAGGCTCAGCCGGTGGCGGCGCGCCGCTGGCGGTGGATGCTGGTGCCGGAGTGCTGGGGCCGATCAGGTCGGTGGCCCACCCGGTGGGGCCGGCCACGGCCGCCAGGGTCAGCGCGGCGGAAAGAGCCAGGCGTCGGCCCGAATGGTGGCTGGTGCCGGGGGCGGCACGGTGTCGACCGGCGGTGTCGGTGTTGCGTGATCGGGTCGGTGTGTCCGCTCGTCGTCGTCCGCGGGTTGTGGTGGACCTGGGTGCACGCGTCGGTGCCCTGTGCTGTGGACCTGCTAGCACGTGGCATGACTCCTCACTCAGGGACCCTGGTCGCGTCGGGTTGCGACCGCACTTCTACTATATGGAATAGTAGAAGTGGTGAGGAGCGAGAACCAAATGCCTAGACCTTTCGGACCCGCGGACACCCTGAGTCCAGCCGACCCCAATCCAAATGCGGGCCCCCGGCGCGCGTGGGCGGGGCCGGCGTTCCAGGTTGCGGCCCGGGTCGAGGCAGCGACCTGGATCGGGCTGCTGCTCGGGATGGCGTTCAAGTACGTGCTGGCCGACGACGATCTCGGGGTGCGGGTGTTCGGCCCGCTGCACGGAGTCGCGTTCATCGCTTACGTCCTGGTGACCATCGTGGCTGCCCGTAGCTTCGGATGGTCCTGGCGGCTGCTCCTGGCTGGCCTGCTGGTGAGCATTCCCCCGGCCTTCACGTGGCCCTTCGAGCGGTATGTGGCCAGGCGCGGCCACCTTGGCGGCGACGGAGCATCCTTCTCTTCCCGGCCCGGGCCGTCCTGACTGCGGTCGGGCCACTAAGGCCTTGTCCAAGGCGCGCACGGGTGCGATCCCGCCACCGTCTGATCCTTCCGTTCAGCGGGTTGAGGTGGTGGCGTGCGACCTAACGCGATACCCAAGCCCATCGCCACCCCCATGAAGATCAGCTCGGTCACCGCAAGTCGGACGAACCTTCGTTGTGCCGCAAGCCTGGAACCTTGCGCGATCCGGCTCAGGATGCGCCGCTGCATGTATCCGACGACGCCCAGTACCCCGAGTGCGGCTGCTTTGAGGAGGAGCAGGAGTCCGAAGGGCGTGGTGAGGTTGTGCCATCCCTCCACGCGGAGGGCGCCGCCGATGAGGCCGGAGACCGCTACAAGAGCGAAGCAGCATCCGGCGAGGACCGAATAGCGCCGTAGGACTTCGTCACGGTCGCGGCGCAGGTCGCCGTGGAGCAGCGCGAGTGCGGCCAGGCCGCCGACCCAGGTGGCGACGGCCACCAGGTGCGCGAACATCAGGTTGACGGCGGTCGCGTGGTTCTGGGTGCTTGCGGCGTGGCCTGTCTGGGCGAGTGGCCACAGGGCGCCGAGCGCCACCATAGCGAGGAGTCCAGCCTCACTTGCTTGGGGGCGCAGGAAGCATCCTGCGGCGACCAGCGCGGAGAGCAGGACGCTGGCAGCCAGGAAGCGGCCCAGATCGAAGTCGGTCACAAACCACGCCAGCTCGCTGGGGGAGCGGGTCGTGGTCACCGGGTAGCCGGACACGTCGGAGTAGGTGAACACCAGGACGATCAGGCCCGCGACGACCCACGCGACGGCGCAGACCGCGGCACCCCGGACGGCCCGGACGCGGAGCGGGAGCAGCCGGCGAGTCGTTCGCTCTTCTTTGCCCGAAAGGATCACCGACGCGACCACCAGGAGGCCGATCGTCATGGTGGCCGTTAGGTCGCGCAGGGCGCGCGCGGTTGGCAGACCCCAGCGCGTCAGGGGCCCGGGGTCGGGCAACCCGGCCTCGGGGACCAGGCCGGGCTCGCCAGTTTGGGTGAGGACCGCGACGGCAAGGCCGGCGACGAGGACGACGCCGAGTCCCGCGGCTGCAGTCACCGATCGACGTGTCATCGGTGCTCGGTCACCCTGTGCGGGAAGCGTTGCGGCGGGCTCGCGACAGCCACCCGACGAATCCGAGCGTCAAGAGCGCGGTGAGGAGTCCGATGACGATCGTCGAGGTGGTCGACCCTCCAGAGTCTCCGCTCTCGCGGGGCTCGTCTGGTGAGGGTGGTACCGCGTCATCGTCCTCGATGGGAGACGTGTCGTTGGGGGATGCGCCCCCAGGCGTAGCCGTTCCGGGGTCAGGGCTCTGGGCGACGCCTTGGTGTCGATGGACGGCTGTGCTGGAGTGTAAGGCGTTGTCGGCCGCGGCCGGCGAGGTGAGCACGAGCGCCCATCCGGCGGCCAGCGGTAGGAGCACGACCACCGCCCACCATCTTCGGCCGCTGCGGACCGTGTACACCCCGCTCACGTGGCCCGCCGGCTCGGCCCGGGTCCGTGCTGGCCTGATCTGTGGGTCTGTCATAGCTCTGTCATGCGCCGAAGAGCAGGTAGAGGCCCATGAAGGTATAGCCGACCATCGCGAACAGCAGCGCGAGTTGGCCAATGATGTGGTGGCGGCGTCCGAGCAGGGTCAGGGACCGGTCGTGTGCCGCGATGACGCCGAGGACGTGGCCAGTGACGATGGCGAGGACCTTGATGCTGGCCACAGCCGAGGGGTTCTGGGAGAGCCAGTAGTTGATCTCCAGGTCTGCGGTACCGAACAGGTTCGCCCGGTGCCGCCGGGATCGCTGATCAGGATCAGCGTCTGCTGGCCGTACTCGACGAGGAAGGAGAGGTAGTGGGCGATCATGTAACCGACGATGATCGGCACGATCGAGTGGGCCAGCCGTCGGGGCAGCTCACGGCGCGGGGTTCCCTGTGGGTCGACGCCGGTGGCCATGCAGGCTGCGGTGAAGGTGATGGCGACGACCAGGATGATCAGCAGCATCAGGCCGGTGCCGAGGCGGGTGCCGTCGATGGTGTTGGACTGGACGAACCGGATCCAGGTGACCGAGTTGCTCCAGCTGTCGTAGGCGGTGCTGCCGAGCAGTACGGCGACGACGGCGACCAGCCCGGCTTCGGGGGTGATGCGGGCGAGGTTGCGCAATGGGCTGACGAGGACGAGCCTGCCAGCAGGGTTCCGGCTCCATGGGGAGAGGTGTCCGACGAGGGTGGAGTAGACCTCGAAAGGGTCGGCGCGGGAGATCCAGATGGTGCCGAAGACGGCCCATCCGACCAGCATGGCTGCGGCGTAGACGGCGAACCAGAGACGAACGAAGCCGAGATCGGTTCCCTCGCGCGAGACGAGTTCGAGCCAGACGAACGCGAAGAGCCCGAGGCTGGCGGGCCAGTATCCGAGCCACGGCGGGTAGGGCCGGAGCCCGTCAGGCTGTCCGTCACTGTTCCTGTCGCCGTGGGCGCGGCCGACGGCTTTGTCGAGGAGTTCCAGGAGGGTGCGGGCGGGGTTGACGGCGCGGTAGGCGGACTCCCCGAAGAGCAGGGAGACGGGGACGAGGCCGACCCAGAGCCAAGCGTAGGCGACGCCGAAGACGGGGTTGGTCAGGTCGTTGGGACCGAGGATGGCGGGCCAGAGCATGAACCCGAGGAAGAGCAGACCGAGGGCTCGCAGCGCGATTTTCAACGCGGGTCCGTCGAGGACTCGGGCGATCGGTGGCGGGACGAGTAGCTCGTGGCTGGGTGTGTCGAACCGTGCTTTGCGCCAGGCCAGGAGGAGGACTGCGAAGGAGATCGTTAGTGCCGCGGTGCCGCCGGCGATCGCGAGATTGGCCGGGATCGGGAGGTCGTTTGCGCCGCCGAGCCCGTGGGCGGAGATGTTGGTCAACGCACTTCCAGGATCGCGACGACCGCGCTGGTCTCGTGGTCCTCCACCTCGACGCTTCCGGGGGTCTCGATGGTCATCTCGGCGCGGGTCTCACCTTCGCCGAACTCGACGTATTGCTCGGGCTTGGAGTGCACGTGCAACTCGCCGGCGCGGTCGGAGGTGATGTTCCACACCAGCGTCTCGTTGACGGCGATTGAGAGCTTCTCCGCGTTGGGGGCGACCTTGTCGCCCTCGATGCGCACCTCGATGCGCGGTCCGGCCGGCGATTCCTCGGGGGGTG
>JBPPMQ010000051.1:0-10687 GCA_051306135.1 Nocardioides sp.
CGACGGTCGTGCGCTCCGGGTATGCCGACACCAGGGTCACGGTGATCGGGCCGTCGGCTTCCTCACGGGCTCGCAGGCGCGCCGCGACCGAGAAGACCTCGAATGGTCCACAGCAATCGAGGACCTCCACCTCGTCGAAGATCAAGATTCCGAACCGCATGGGACCTCCCGATGTCAGGCACGCCTCAGGTGGCGGCCGCGTTGAGTTGTCGGTTTGCTGATCTGGGTCGGTTTCCTGATCTGGTGAGCCGGACGCGTTCCATGGTGCTGCCCGACCAGACCGGGATCGGTGCAATCCCGGCGGATGGCGCGCGTCAGTCGATGGCCTCTCCAGCGAGTGCCTTGGCAGCCAATCTTTCTTCTTCGCTGACTTCCCAGACCTCGTAGGCCGAGTGCAGCGCCAGCCCGATGATTCCACAGCCGAGGATCAGGTCGGGCCAGCCCGAGGTCGTCCACAGCGTGATGACGGCCATGGCGATGATGGCGACGTTGACCAGGACGTCGTTTCGGGCCGACAGGAACGCAGCCCTGCTCAGTGAGCCTCCGCTGTGCCGCACCCGGGCGAGCAGCCAGGCGCTGGCGCCGTTGATCGCGACAGCTCCCAGCGAAGCGAGCACGACCGGAACGACCTCGGGGGCGACAGGGTGGGCGAATCGCTGGATCGCCTCCCATCCGGCCACGGCTGCGGGGCCCAGGATGATCACAGCCATCGCCTTGCCCATCACGGCGCGCCTGGCCAAAGGCCATCCCAGCGCGATGAGGATCAACAGATTGACCGAGGTGTCCTCGAGGAAGTCGACGCTGTCGGCCAGCAGGGAGACCGATCCGGCGGCCAGTGCGACGGTGAACTCGACGAAGAAGTAGGAGAAGTTCAGCATCGCCACCATCAGGACGATGCGGCGCAGCCGGCCCCCGTCGATCTGCCCGTCGATCTGCCCGTCGATCTGCCCGTCGGGCCTCGGTCGGTCTTCGGTCATCGTGGTCGCCTGTCGGTGGTCGGTGGCTCACGCGACGCAGCCAGAAGAGGGGCACGTCGACCGAGCCCGACGGCAAAACGCTCCGAAACCATCGCCATCGAGCGATGATAACGCTCCGAGGCCACGGTGCAGAACGAGTGTCTGGGCGGCGAACAGCCCCGCCCGTGACGGTGGTCGGAGCACGTTCGGCGCGGGCGTCAGTGTGCGTGCCGGTCCTCGGGCGGAATGTCGCCGCACCTGTTCCCCTGAGGCGGCAACTCCTGAAGGTCGGCACGAGGCGACCAGCCCCGTGCGCTCGGCGGCGTCACCGTCTCGACCAGCACTCGGTCGTCCCGTAGCTCGCGGACCACCACCAGCGTTCCACCGTCGCGGCGGGAGCCGTCGACCCGGACAGCGCAGGAAGGTGGCGGACCTACCAGCCGAGCCTCTCCGCGCAGGTAGAAGTCGTTGACCCAGCCCGCGAGGCGAGGACCCTCGACGGTCTCGACACGGAGCCACTGACCCTCGATCTCGACCACCCGGGCGAGTGTGCCGTCCACGATCTTGGCCGCCACATGCCCAGCCTCGGGCTCTTCATAGACCGGGACCCGCCGCAACGCCACCATGCCGTGGTCGTCGCGTCCGCTGACCAGCACCAGCCGGCCGTCACCCGGCTGGGGCTGGGCGGTCACCGGGTCGGGTGCGGCGGCGGGGCCACCGCACCCGCTCGCCACGATGCCCGCCAGGAGCATCGTGGAGAGCGCGCGGTGAGGGGTCACGGGCAGGTCGCGGGGTTCGCGGTCCCCCTGGTCACGGCGGTCGAGATGGAGTCGCACCAGGCGCCGCCGTCACCGACCCGGTGGAACGTCTTGTCGTACTGCGTCGACGACAGGCTCCAGGAGTAGGAGTCGTGGACTACCTCCGAGGCGCCCGTCCCCGAGACGAACCGCACCGACTCCGCCCCGGTGTTGTTGAGGAAACCCGAGGCGAACTCCATCACCCAGCGGCCACCGGTGGGGATCACCGTGCCCGAGGAGACCTGCTTCGGGGCCCCGCCGCCACCGGCGACGTCGTCGATGTAGAAGCCACTCACATCGACCGGTGCGGAGGTCGGGTTGTACAGCTCCACCCACTCGTTGCCCGCCGAGGGAGCCATCAGCACCTCGTTGACCCGGACCTGGGTCGGGTCCCCGTTGGTTCCGGCGCCCGCGCCGGTCACATAGGTGCGAGAGCCGGCATCGTAGGTCACCGAGTAGCCCGCGCCGCCATCGGTCGTGGCCAGGCGGATGGTCCCCGACTTGTTGAAGGTGCCGCCGTAGTTGATCGCGCCCGAGCCGTCGTCGGTGTCGCAGGGGTTGTTGGTCAGGTAGATGTCCGACGCGATGCTCCGGAAGGCGTCCAGGACACGGTTGGCGGGATGCCCGTAACTGTTCGGGCCGCACGAGATCACGCTCGTCTGCGGGTCGAGCCCGGTGACGTACCGGTTGGCCGAGGAGTGGCTCGAGCCGTGGTGGTTGGCCCGCACCGTCTCGACCTCGCCCATCTTCGAGATCAGCGCCGCCTCCACGTCGTTGTAGGTGTACCCGTTGGCCGAGGTCGCGTACTCGCCGTCACTGTCGCCGGCGGTCGCATAGGCATAGCCACCGAAGGTGACCCGCACTCCGGTCGAGTAGTCGTTCTCGCTCGGGGGCGTGGCGTCGGTCGAGTGGTCACCGCTGACCGGGGTGGTGCCGTCGGCCTGCATGACGCCCTTCGCGTTGGCCATCACGATCGCCGCGGACGCGCCGCCGCCCAGGTCCAGGGTCGGCCAGGTGCCGCTGTTGGTCAGGGTCAGCACCTTCCCCTCGATCGCGGCACGGTCCGGCTGGCTCGCCGGGCCGTAGACCCAGCAGATCCAGCGCCGCGCGGTCTGGCTCGTGGTCCCCACGTTGTGCCAGGCCACCTCCGGGGCCGGGGCCGCCGCGGTCCCGATGTCACAGGTCCCGTTGCCGTCGGCATCGGTCCAGGTGCCGCCGTCGCGGTCGATCAACTGACCCACCGTGAACCCCAGGCCCCCGATCGCCGTCGGGGTCAGCAGTTGGTAGATCCCGTTGCCGAGCGCCTCGGTGTCGGTCGGGTTCTTCGGGTACCCGATGTGGTCGAGATGGAGGTGGGAGTTCATCACATAGTCGAGGTGGACCGGAGAACTGCCGGTGCCGCAGATGTTGCGGATCTCCGCCGCCACTGCGGTCGCGTTGGTGTTGACGCCCTTGGTGTTCCACGCGTTCTCGCCGAGGTCGATCAACAGCGTCTTCCCGGTCGGCCCCACGATCAACTGCGCATCACCTTGGTCGACGTCGAACCAATACACGTTCAGTTCCCCCTGACGCCAGGTGCCGGCGCTCGAGCACGCAGCGGCATCGGGGACCGCCGCGACGACGGGGGCGACGGTCACAAGCGAGGCGAGCCCGGCCAGACCAGCCAGACCGATAGCTAGCGCAAAACGAACGGACCGAGACATGGGAAATCCGAGACGAGAATCGAGGGATCGGGGGGATCGGGGGATCGATACCAGCGAAAGTTAGCAGGATCCCGACCGCTTGGGAATCGTTGAGTCACGTGGTTCAGAACATCGAGGTCCTCAACTCGGCATGGACTCGGTCGATGATCGAGTGACCTCCCAGACCTGGACGGCGGGCTCGTAGCCCGCCGCAGGTAAACGCGACATGACGTTTGGGCAACAAATGCACTAACCCTTTCCAATCATGTAATGACCTTGCGACTATATGGACGTTCGCGAATAGCTGTTACAAGAGGAGTTCGATGCGTCCGGTTCTCGTCCTGGATCTCGACGGCACGCTCGCCCTGGGCGACGCGCCGGTGCTCGGCTACGCCCGGCAGATCGAGCTCCTGGCCCCCAGGGCCAAGGGACTCACCTCGGCGGTGACGGCGTTCCTCGACGATCCGGGCGCGGATGAACGACTTCGGCAGGCTCAGGACGGCTACCAGGCCGTCCATGCCCTGAGCCAGGTGATGGACGTGCCCTCCGACCTGCGCGACCGGGCGTACGCCCTGAGCCGGGCGGCCCTGGCCGACGACCTCGGCGACGTCCGGGCCCCACGTGGCCTGCTCTCCGCCCTGTCGGAGATCGACGCCGACGTCGTACTCGTCACGAACTCACCCCGTGCAGGACTGGACTCGCTGCTGGCTCGTCTCGGCGTGGCGGACGTGGTGTCGGAGATCCGTACCGACGCCGGCAAGCCCCTCGGCATGCTCGGTCTCCTCACCGATCTGCTCCAGGCGCGCGGCCTCGCCGACGACCCCGGGCGGTTGATGAGCGTCGGAGACATCTGGGCCAACGACCTCGCGCCCGCTCTGGAGCTCGGCTGTGCGACGGCATACGTCGATGCATTCGACCGTCACCAGGGGCCGGCGCACGTGCGGGCACGGACCCTGCCCGAGCTGTATCCCGCGCTGATCGCCTGGGCGCGTGATCCGGCGGAGTTCCTGCGCGACCACCCGTTGCCGGCCCAGACCACCTCCGGTCAGGTCACCACCAGCACTGGCCCCACCACCTGACGGGTCCAGTCACAACCCGAGAAGAGGAAGAAAATGTTCGGACAGAAGATCAGCGTGGTGGCGACGATGGCCGCCCTCAGCGTCCTGGCCGCGTGCGGCGGGGACAACGGAAGCTCCGGCAGCGCAGGCGAGGAGGAGGCGAGCGACCCCGACACGCTGGTGCTGGGACTGGTTCCCTCAGGCGAGGTCGACAAGCTGGTGGAGGACGCCGACGTCCTCGGCGAGCTGTTGAGCGAGGAACTCGACATGCCGGTCGAGACCCGCGTCACCGAGAACTACGCGGGCCTCGTGGTCGCGATGCAGACCGACCAGGCCCAGATCGGCATGTTCGGTCCCGTCGCGCTCGTGCAGGCGGTGGACCAGGCCGGTGCGAAGGTGGTCCTCCAGTCCGTGCGCTTCGGTGCCTCGACCTACCACACGCAGTGGTTCACCAACGACCCCGAGACCTACTGCTCGGACGAGCCGGTGCTGGTCGAGGACGAAGGGGTCAACTACTCCTACTGCAACGGCACCGACTCCGCAGACACGGGGCCGGTCGCCGACGAGGCGCTGGCCAACGTCGAGGAAGGTACGACGATCTCGTTCGTCGACCAGTCATCCGCGTCGGGCTACTACTACCCGGCCACCCAGCTGCAGCAAGCGTCCGGGCTCGACCCCCTCACCGACATCGACGCCCAGTTCGCCGGTGACCACGACAACTCCGTGCTCAGCGTCGCCCGGGGCGACGTACCGGTCGGGGTGAGCTTCGACGACGCCCGCACCGGTCTGGTCGAGGACGACCCACAGATCGGGGAGAAGGTCACGGTGTTCGCCTACTCCACCGAGATCCCGAACGACGGCGTCGCCGTGAGCGGCTCGCTCTCGGAGGAGTTGCAGCAGCAGATCACCGACGCGTTCCTCGCTCTCACCGAGACCGAGGAGGGCCTAGCCGCGCTCGCCGCGGTCTACGAGATCGAGGACCTCGTCCCGGCCGACCTCGACGCGCTCGACGCGGCGCGCCAGGTCGCCGAGAAGTTCGGCGAGTGACGGGGCCGACGATCCGAGCATGACTGACGACATGGTCCAGGCCGCGGCCTCCTCCGATCAAACGATCCGCTTCCGCGACGTCTCGGTGGTCTACCCCAACGGGGTACGCGGCCTGGATCACGTCGACCTGGAGATCCCGCCCGGCCAGTTCGTGGTGGTGGTCGGCCTCTCCGGTGCCGGCAAGTCCACCCTGGTGCGCACGATCAACGGCTTGGTGCCGGTCACCTCCGGGTCGCTGACCGTGGGTGGCCGGGAACTGGTGGGCGCGAAGCGGCGCGACCTGCGCCGGCTCCGCGCCGACGTCGGTATGGTCTTCCAGAGCTTCAACCTGGTCACCCGCACGTCGGTGCTCAACAATGTGCTCACCGGCCGGCTCCCCGACACCCCGTTGTGGCGGTCCCTGCTGGGGTGGTATCGCAGCGAGGACATAGAAATCGCCTTCCGCGCGCTGGAGCGGGTCGGCATCGTCGAGAAGGCCTACACCCGAGCCTCGCAGCTCTCCGGTGGCCAGCAGCAGCGGGTTGCGATCGCCCGTGTGCTGGCCCAGGAGCCGCACCTGGTGCTGGCTGACGAACCGGTCGCCTCGCTCGACCCGCCGACCGCCAACCTGGTCATGCGCGACCTCCAGCGGATCAACCGCGAACTGGGCATCACCACGGTTGTCAATCTCCACTTCCTCGACCTGGCCAAGCGGTACGGCGCCCGCATCATCGGCATGCGGGCCGGTCAGATCGTGTTCGACGGCACCGCCGAGCAGGCCGACGACGCGGTCTTCGAGGAGATCTACGGCCGGTCCCTGACTGCCGAGGACGTCCTGACCGACTCGCCCCGCGTGGAGCCACTGAGCGGGCCGGAGTCACCATGATCGCCACCACGGCGCAACCCTCGGGCCTGCGAACCGAGCGGCCGAGCAAGCCGGGGCCCAACTGGCCGCTGTGGGCGGGCCTCTCGGTCGCACTGGTCATCACGTTCTGGTCCGCACGCTCGATTGAGTTCACGCTCGACCCGCTGATCTACGACTACGACCGCGGACGACCGGTGCTTGAGGGATTCCTCGACCCGGACTGGGCCTATCTGGACCGGGTGGTGGAGCCGTTCCTGGAGACCTTCTCCATCGCGGTGCTCGCGTCGCTGGTCGGGTGCTCGCTAGCGCTGGTCATGGCGCTGCTGGCCTCGAAGGTCAGCGCCCCCAACCACGCGACGTACTGGATCACCAAGCAGACGCTCTCGGTCATCCGCTCCTTACCCGACGTCGCCTACGGTCTGTTCTTCGTCGCTGCCGTGGGCACGGGCCCCCTGGCCGGCATCCTGGCGTTGATCTTGTTCAACCTCGGCATCGCGGCCAAGCTGACCTCCGAAACGATCGACGCCATCGATCCGGGGCCGCTGGAGGCCACCGACGCGGTGGGAGCCGGCGTCATCGAGCGGGCTAGGGTGGCGATCGTGCCGCAGGTGCTGCCGAGCTACGTCTCCTACTGCCTGTACGTGTTCGAACTGAACATCCGAGCCTCGGTGATCATCGGCCTGGTCGGAGGCGGTGGGATCGGCAGCGTGATCAGCGTCGAGCTCTCCCGTTTCAACTTCGGCCGTCTCTCGGCGCTGATCATCGTGCTGTTCGTCGTCGTGTTCGCTCTCGACGCCGGCTCCCGGGCGCTGCGCAGGAGGCTGGTGTGAGCCTCACCGAGACCGCCGCGCCCACGGCGCCCCAGCACAACCGGCCCGACCCACCCAGCAAGCTGCCCAAGACACTCGGCCTGCTGGGGATGCTCGGCCTCGTGCTGCTCGCCATCCGGATCGCCGACGCGCCGTGGACCAGGGTCCTCGACATCCCCGACAAGATGCAGCAATACGGTGCCCTGATGAGCGCCGGGGTTTTCCGGGATCCGACCGAAGTTCCCTACGACGGCTATTGGGCCACCTCGTTCGAGCTGATGGTGGAGTCGCTCCAGATCGCCTGGATCGGCACCGTGATCGGCGCCCTGTTCTCGTTCCCGATCGCGTTCCTGGCAGCATCCAACATCTCCCCGGCTCCGGTGAGCTTCCTGGCCCGTCAGTTCCTCAACTCGATCCGGGCCATCCCCGAGATCATCCTTGCGATCGCGATCATGTTGCCCATCTTCGGACTCGGACCGCTGGCGGGAGCGTTGGCACTCGGCGTGCACTCGATCGGAACCCTCGGCAAGCTCACCTCGGAGGCGATCGAGGGGATCGTGCCGGGTCCGGTCGAGGCCGTACGCGCGACCGGTAGCTCACCCCTGCAGACGGTGCGCTGGGCCGTGATCCCGCAGGTGCTTCCCGACACCGTTGCGTTCTGGCTCTACCGGTTCGAGGTGAACATTCGCGCCAGCGCTGTGCTGGGGGTGCTCGGCGCGGGCGGTATCGGCTCGCTGCTCAGTCAGCTCTTCCGACACCGCGAGTGGGAGCGGATCGGGATCGCCCTCGTGGTGGTGATCGTGGTGACCATCGCGGTCGACCAGGTCTCTGCCGCGGTCCGTCGGCGGATCATCCACGGCAGTTCGGTGCGCTCGGTCGCCAACGGAAGCGACCTGGCATGACGACAGACGCCACACTCCCCCTGGGCCCGGTCATCGCCAACGTCCGCGCGGTGCGGGCCTCACTCAATCCCGGGGAGCAGCACGTGTCCGACGTCGTCCTGACCCGGCCCGACTGGGTCGTCGAGGCAACCACCGCGGAGGTCGCAGCCGCTGCAGGCGTCTCGACGGCGACCGTCGTCAGGACCGCGCAGAAGCTCGGGTATCGCGGCTTTCCTCACCTGCGCGTGCTGCTCGCCCGCGACGTGGGTGTCTCATCGCCGTCGGCCCCCGAGAGAGGCGCTGGAGGCGACGGCGTCCACGCGTTCTTCCGCGCGGTCGCAGCTGTCACCGAGTCGATGGCCTCCCTTCTCAGCATCGAGCGTGTGGACCAGGCGGTGGACCTGCTCTCCGATGCGCGTCGGGTCCTCGTCTCTGGAGGCGGTGTGTCCGCCCCTGTGGCCCAGGACATCGCCATGCGTCTCGCCGCCATCGGGCGCCCGGCCGACGCCCCTTCCGATCACCTCGACCAAGTGATCCGGGCACGACTGCTCGGGCCCGAGGACGTGTGCGTGATCGTGAGCGCAACCGGTGCCACGACGTCGATCCTGCGCACGGCCCGTGCTGCGGTGGAGGCCGGCGCCCCGGTGATCGCCATCACCGCGTTCGCCCACTCGGAACTGGGCGCGCTGGCCACGGTGGAGCTGGTGACCACGTCAGGGACCGGGCTGAGGGAGGAGCTGCAGAGCACGTTCCGGATCCCCCAGCTGATCCTGGGCAACGCTCTGGTGAGCGCGGTCGCCGGCCGCGACGAAGAACGGACCGCCCGTGCTCGCGCCCGCGTGCTCGAAGTGGTCGCCACACAACTGACGGACCCGTCGTAGACACGGTAGCGCTCCACCATTGTGGACTCGGCCCCGCATTCAGGGCCAGCCGCACCGTCGACCCTGGCGGCTCGGCGCTGTCGGTGTCGTGGAACGAGCGGTACCCGAAGCCCTCGGGCATCGCGGCCAGGCCCGCCCGGGGTCGTGATGATCGATGAAAACACGGGCCATATCCGGAATCCTGGACACGGTGGGCGAGTGGGTACCGTCTGTGGCTTGGCGGCAGCGTAGGGGCGTGACGGGCCGTCACCGACCGGTTGCCTCGGCCATCGACGGCGACCTATGCCTGCTGGAACTCGAGCCGGTTGCCGAACGGGTCGAAGGTGTGGAACCGGCGGATGCCAGGGAGTTCGCCATCAGAACGGGTCACGCTGGCCCCGCGTGCTTCCAGGGCTGCGGCAAGGGCGTCGAGGTCGGTGACCAGGAATGCGGGGTGAGCCTTCTTGGCCGGCGCGAAGGGGTCCTCGACGCCAAGATGGAGCACCGCGTCGCCGGAGCTGAACCAGCAGCCGCCGCGCACGGCGAGTGCGGGCGGCTTCGCGATCTCCTCCATTTCCAGGACCGTGCCGTAGTACTGCCGCGCGGTCGGCTCGCCGCCAACCGGAATGGCAACCTGCACATGGTCGAGCCCGGTGATCATGCGCCCAAACCTAACCGGCGGTGCCAGCGGAGCACAGGCTCGACCGCGCGGCACCCGTCGATGTGACTCGGGCCGCGCAGGACGATCGACAGCCCCCCTGGACTATGCAGCCCGATCATCTACTGCTCCGGAAGTTGGCCGCTCAGCCGTCCGTGACGTTCGGCGCTGGACTTGTTGAGGCCGGTGATCTCCACCGCCTTGCCTTTGCGCTCGTACTTCGTGGCGATGGCATCGAGGGCTGCGACGCTCGACGCGTCCCAGACGTGGGAGTCCGACAGGTCGATGACGACCCGGTCGGGGTCATCGACGTAGTCGAACTGCGTGTAGAGGTCGTTGCTGGAAGCGAAGAAGAGCTCGCCCGAGACCCGGTAGACCGCCACCACGCCGCGCTCATCTTCGACCAGCTCGCGCTGGGTCTGCGTCATGTGCGCGACGCGTCGAGCGAACAGCGTCATCGCCACCACGACACCGACGACGACGCCGATGGCGAGGTTGTGGGTCGAAACCGTCACCAGCACCGTGGCAGCCATCACGGCGGTTTCCGACTTAGGCATCCGGCGCAGCGTCGTGGGCTGGATGCTGTGCCAGTCGAAGGTGCCGACCGACACCATGATCATCACCGCGACCAGGGCTGCCATCGGGATCAAGGCAACGACGTCACCGAAGCCGACGACCAGGATGAGCAGGAACACACCGGCAAGAAAGGTGGAGATGCGGGTCCGGGCACCGGAAACCTTCACGTTGATCATGGTCTGGCCGATCATGGCGCAGCCGCCCATCCCACCGAACAAGCCGCTGACGATGTTGGCGACGCCCTGCCCCCAGCCTTCTCGGGTCTTGTCGGAGTGCGTGTCGGTGATGTCGTCGACGAGCTTGGCGGTCATCAACGATTCGAGCAGCCCGACGAGCGCCATCGCAAACGCGTACGGGGCGATGATCTGGAGCGTGTCGAGGTTGTACGGGACGTCGGGGATGAACCACGACGGCAGGCTGCTGGGCAGCTCGCCCTGATCGCCGACGGTCGGGATGTCGAGTCCCATGGAGACGGCGACGATCGTCAGGAGCACGATGACCACGAGCGGCGCCGGGATC
>JBPPMQ010000067.1:0-27097 GCA_051306135.1 Nocardioides sp.
AATGTGAGGTAAACCTCGCAATAGGAATTGAGGAATCCCTCATGTTTTGGTCATGATGGTGTCGTGACGACATTCGCCAGTGACAGTCCTGCCCGCTCCGAGGCCGAGTCGACCCGACACAGCGGGAGCACTTCGCGTTTGCTGGACCGCCTCGTTGCGGGCGAGCCGTTCTCGGTGCTGTTCTCAGGTCAGGGCACCAACTGGGTCGCAGAGCTGGACCAGATCAGTCAGTTGCTCGGTGTCTCGACCGTCGAGTTGACCAACGCCGCGCTCGCCAAGGTCACCCCGGTAGCCACCGCTCTGATGCGCGCCGGCAGCGAGTTCACCCCTGCCGCCTGGCTTGATCAGTACGCCGACCGCGAGGAAGGCGCCAGCCCGGTCATCGAGGCGAGCCTGCATCCGTCGGCGTCGGTGCCCGGCATCGCGCTGACCCAACTGGCCACCATCGAGGCGATCAACGGTCTCGGCCTCGAACTCGACGCCGCCCAAGCGGTGGCAGGGCACTCCCAGGGGCGTTTGGCGGTGGCCGCGCTGGAGGGGGTCGCTCCCGTCGACGTGCTGGCGGTCGCGATCCTCGCGGGTGCCGCTATCGAGACCACCGCCCGCCAGGCGGACCTGCTCGGCCAGACGATGCTCTCGATCCTCGGCCCCTCCACTGCTGAGGTCGCCAAGCGGTTGACCGACCTGCCCACCTCGGCCCGGGTGGTTGTCGGTCTGCGCAACGGCATCAACTCCACCGTCGTGTCAGGCACCGCCAGCGGCATCGCCAGGGCAGCCGACCTCTTCGAGGACGCCGTCGTCCAACCGGTCGCTTCCACGGTCGCCTTCCACCACCCCGACCTGGCCCCGGCCGCCGACCTTGTGGCCGACTGGGCCGCCCAGTGTGGTCTGGACGCCGACCTGGCGGCCGCGTTGACTCGCCAGGCCCTTATCGACCCTGCTGACTGGGTCGCCCAGACCGACGCGATCCTCGACCAGACCTGGATCCTCGATCTCGGGCCCGGCGACCTGGCCGGCAAACTCCTCGGCGACCGCGCCAAAGCGTTCGGCGCCTGCGTGGTCCCGGTGGCCACCCGCACCGGCCTACAGCAATTGGTCAAACCGGGAGCGGCTCCTGCGCCGGGCACCCCGTGGAGTTCGTTCCAGCCTTATGTCGTCACCCTGCCCGATGGCACCGTCCGGGCCGAGACCCGCTTCACCCGGCTCACCGGTCGCTCCCCGATCCTGTTGGCCGGCATGACCCCGACCACGGTCGACCCGGCGATCGTCGCCGCGGCCGCCAACAAGGGTTTCTGGGCTGAACTGGCTGGAGGCGGCCAGGTCAGCGAGGAGATCTTCGCGGCCAACACCGCCCGGCTGGCCGAACTGCTCGAGCCCGGCCGCAGCTACCAGTTCAACTCGCTGTTCCTGGACCCCTATCTGTGGCGCCTTCAGATCGGCGGCAAACGGTTGGTGCAGCGTGCCCGTGCCGCCGGCTCGGCCGTCGACGGCGTCATCGTCACCGCCGGTATCCCGGAACTGGAGGAGGCCACCGCGCTGGTCGCCGAACTCACCGAGGCCGGAATCGAGTACGTCAGCTTCAAGCCCGGCACCCTGGCCCAGATCAAACAGACCCTCGCCATCGCCGACGCTGTCGCTCCGACTCCGGTGATCGTCCAGATCGAGGGCGGCAAGGCCGGCGGCCACCACTCGTGGGAAGACCTCGACGCGCTCCTGTTGGCGACCTATGCCAGCCTGCGGGAGCGCACCAACGTGGTCGTCTGTGTGGGCGGCGGAATCGGCACCCCGGAGGCTGCCTCGAGTTACCTGACCGGCCGCTGGTCCGCAGCCCACGGCCAGGTCGCGATGCCGTTGGACGGCGTGCTGGTCGGCACCGCCGCGATGGCCTGCCTGGAGGCGACCACCTCGGCGGCCGTCAAGCAGTTGCTCGTCGAGACCCCCGGGACGCCCGGCTGGGTCAAGGCCGGCACCGCCTCCGGTGGAATGGCCTCGGGGCGCAGCCAGCTCGGCGCCGACATCCACGAGATCGACAACACCGCCTCGCGGACCGGTCGCCTGCTCGATGAGGTGGCCGGCGACGCCGAGGCCGTCACAGCTCGGCGAACCGAGATCATCACCGCACTCGACCAGACCGCCAAGCCCTACTTCGGAGACGTCGAATCGATGACGTACGCCGAGTGGCTGGCGCGGTTCCTCGAGCTGGCCAGCACCCCCGAGGGCGGCTGGCTCGACGTCACACTTCGTGATCGGTTCCACGAGATGCTGCAGCGTGCCGAGGCCCGTCTGCACGAGGCCGATCACGGTGAGATCGTCACCCGTTTCGCCACGGCTGACGTAACGGAGGACGGGGCATCGGCGCTTGCCCGACTGCTGGCGGACTACCCTCAGGCGGACGGGATCTCCCTCCATCCAGCCGATGTCCCGTTCTTCGTCAAGGTGTGCCGACGTCCCGGCAAGCCGGTTCCGTTCGTGCCGGTCCTCGACGCCGACGTGCGTCGCTGGTGGCGCTCGGACTCGCTCTGGCAGGCCCACGACGAGCGCTACGGGGCCGATCAAGTCTGTGTGATTCCAGGGCCGGTTTCGGTCGCCGGCATCACCCGCGTCGACGAGCCCGTCGCGGACCTGCTCCAGCGCTTCGAGTCCGCAGTGATCGACGATGTGCTCGCTGCTGGAGGCTGGCCACGGCCCGTGCCTGGGCGTCGCCGCGACGACCGCGCTCTGACCCCGTTGGCCCTGGTGCTGGCCGCGCCTGACGTGGTGTGGCCAGAGTCCGACGGCGGCACCCGGCTGGTACGCAACCCGATCGCACGTCTCGGTGCGGACTGGAACCTGGAAACTCCGGACCGGGCCGTTCTCGGTGCGGCGACGCTGTGCTCGGTCTCGGCCACCGACGTCGAACTGCGCATCCCGCTCGACACCGAGTCGGAGCGCGGCCGGGCCATCACACTGACCTTCGGCGTCGATGACGCCGTCGCCACCGGGGCTGCGCCCACAGTGACCAACACCGCCGAGGCCATGACCGGGCTGCTGACCGCGATGGCCGGCACCCGGACCGCCACCGGCAGCGCGGTCTGGACCACGGCACTGGCAGCCGAACACGCCTTCGTCACCGGGGCCGCCACCGACGGCCACGCCGTGCCCGACGCCCTGGTCGGACTGACCTGGCCGACCGTCTTCGGTCTGCTCGCCGAGCGGCCCGAGGTCCTCACCGGGGTGCTGGACCTGGTGCATCTGGACCACAGCTTTTCCGGCACTGTGCCGACCGAAGCCGGCACGATCGACATCGTCGCCCGGATCGGCTCGGTGGCTGAGACCGAATCCGGTCGCGTCGTGGAGGTGCAGGTCGAGTTGGCTGCGGCCGGGGAGGTGTTCGGCCGACTGGTCGAACGCTTCGCGATTCGTGGCCGGGTCGGCACCGCGGAGCTGACTGCGCCGGCCACGCCGCAGCACATTCCCACACCGCGACGTACCCGGGCCCGCGCCACCATCACCGCACCGGCCGACATGGCCGCCTTCGCGGAGGTCTCCGGCGACCACAACCCCATCCACACCTCCCCGGCCGCCGCAGCCCTGGCTGGTCTGCCCGAGCCGATCGTGCACGGGATGTGGCTCTCGGCCGCGACGCAGCGGGTGGTCACCGAAGCCACCGGGCGGGCCCTGTCCGGTTGGGTGGTCCGGTTCCTGGCCCCGGTGCTGCGCGGCCAGCAGATCGACGTCCTCGCCGAACGCGTCGGGGTCGCCGACGGCGCCGAGATCCTCGAGGTCTCCGCCAAGGTGGACGGCACCACCGTTGCCGCCGCGACCGCTACCCTGGCCCCGCCTCGCACCGCCTACGCCTTCCCCGGCCAGGGAATCCAGCACCAAGGCATGGGTATGGCCGGCTACGCTCGGTCCAGGGCCGCGAAGGCGATCTGGGACCGTGCCGACGCCCACACCCGCGCCACCCTCGGCTTCTCGATCTTGGAGGTCGTGCGGGACAACCCGACCGAGATCTCCACCATCGAGGTCCATGGGGTCCCCGGCACCCACCGTCACCCCGACGGCGTGCTGTTCCTGACCCAGTTCACCCAGGTCGCGATGGCAGTCTTGGCGGCAGCCCAGATGGCCGAACTCGACGAGGCCGGCGTGCGGGTCGGCGACGCCTATCTGGCCGGCCATTCCGTCGGTGAATACAACGCGCTGGCCGCCGTCGCCGGCGCGTTGTCCCTGGAGGCCGTGGTCGAGGTCGTCTTCCGTCGCGGTTCGGTGATGCACACCCTGGTGCCTCGCGACGCCGAGGGCCGCAGCAACTACCGCCTCGCCGCAATCCGTCCCTCCCAGATCGGACTGGCCGACGCCGAGGTGCGCGACTTCATCGAGCAGGTCTGTGCCGAGTCCGGTGAGTTCCTCGAGATCGCCAACTACAACCTGCGTGGCTCGCAGTACGCGGTTGCCGGCACCGTCCGCGGCTGCGAACTGCTGTCCGAGGAGATCGAACGTCGCCGGGTCGCCTTCGGCGGCCGCGGGGCGTTCGTGCTGGTGCCGGGCATCGACGTGCCGTTCCACTCCGCACCATTGCGTGGCGGGGTCGACGACTTCCGCGCTTCCCTGGACGCCATCCTGCCTTCCGAGATCGACCCGACCCCGCTGGTCGACCGTTACCTGCCCAACCTGGTCGCCCGCCCGTTCGAGCTGACCGAGTCGTTCTTGGCCTCGATCCTCGAAGTCGTGCCGGCAACTCGGATCACCGAGGCGTTGGCCGACTTCGACGACTGGGCGTCGCGACCCGGTGAGTTCACCCGCCTGGTGCTCATCGAACTGCTGGCCTGGCAGTTCGCCTCGCCGGTGCGGTGGATCGAGACCCAGGAGCTGATGTTCGCCTCCACCGCCGACGGCGGTCTGGGCATCGAGCGGTTCGTCGAGGTCGGCGTCGGCCAGGCACCGACGGTGGCGAACCTGGCCTCCGCGACGCTGAAGCTTCCCGAGGTGCGCCGCAGTCTGGACGCTCGCCGGTTCGACCGGGGTGTCGAGGTCTTCAACATCGAGCGCGACGTCGTGGCCGTCTATTGCACCGACCAGGACCCGGCACCCGAGGTGGACGACGAACCGGTCGCACCGGCCGAACCGACACGATCCGCCGTCGCTGCGGCGCCGACTCCGGCTGCGGCACCCGCCGCCGTGGGCGGTACGCCGGGCGCGGAGATCGCCGACATCGGGTTCGCCGCCGCCGACGCGACCCAGGTGCTGCTGTCCTGGTGGACCAAGGTCCGACCCGACCAGCTTGCTCCCACCGACTCCATCGAGTCGCTGTGTGACGGCGTCAGCTCGCGGCGCAACCAACTCTTGGTCGACCTCGGCGGCGAGCTCGGCCTGGGCGCCATCGACGGTGCCGCGGAGGCTGACCTGCCGACCCTGACCGACAAGGTCTCCGGGCTGGCCCGCGGTTACAAGGGCTTCGGACCGGTGCTCAAGTCCACCATCGCCGACCACCTGAAGAAGATCCTCGGCCCGACCGGCGTACGCCCGGCGGGGATCTCGGACCGAGTCGCGGGCCACTGGGGACTCGGCGCCGGCTGGGCTACCCATGTCACCGCCGAACTGGCGATGGCCACCCGCGAGGGAGCCTCGGTCAAGGGTGGCGACCTGGCCACCATCGCGGCGCCGTCATCGGCAGCCGAGGCCAACGCGGCCATCGACGCGGCCGTGCAGTCGGTCGCAGCCCGTCGTGGGATCGCAGTCGCACCGGCCTCCTCCGGCGGCGGCGGCGAGTCCGCGACGGTGGATGCGGCCGCGCTGGGTGAGTTCACCGGCCACCTCACCGACGCGCTGCTGGCCTCGGCCCGCGCGATCGTGGACCGCCTCGAACCGGTGGCCGTCGTGGCCGACGAGGTCGAAACCGACGACGCCCTGGTGTTGGCCAGGGTTGAGGCCGAGTTGGGCCGCGACTGGTTGACGGCCACTGCCCCCGCCTTCGACGCCCGCCGCGCGGTGCTGCTCGATGACCGTTGGGCCAGCGCCCGCGAGGACGTCGTACGGATCGCCGCCGGTGAAGCGGTCGAGGCCGACTTCATCGGTGCCGGCGAGTCCGTGGCCGCACTCGCCGAGTGGCACGGACTCGACGACATCGCTGCCGCGGCCCGCGAGACCAGCCCCGGCGCCTGGGCCGAGGAGGTCGCCCTGGTCACCGGGGCCAGCCGTGGCTCGATCGCCGCCGCCGTCGTCGCTGAACTGCTCGCCGGGGGAGCGACCGTGGTGGCCACCACCTCCCGCCTGGACTCCGGCAAACTCGACTTCTTCAAGGGGCTCTACCGGGCCCACGCCCGTGCTGGGGCGGTGCTGTGGGTGCTGCCCGCCAACATGGCCTCCTTCGTCGACGTCGATGCCCTCGTGGAGTGGGTCAAGGCCGAGCAGGCACACACCGTGGGTGCCGACACGATCCTCGACAAGCCGGCCCTGGCACCGACCTTGATATTCCCGTTCGCGGCCGGTTCGGTCCGCGGTGACGCAGCCGACGCCGGTAGCCGCACCGAAGTCGAGGCCCGCATCCTGCTGTGGTCGGTCGAGCGGCTGATCGGCGCCGACTGGGGTTCGGACTCCGTGCATGTGGTGCTGCCGGGCTCGCCCAACCGAGGCACCTTCGGCGGCGACGGCGCCTATGGCGAAGCCAAAGCCGCCCTGGATGCCCTGGTGCGCAAGTGGAGCAGCGAGAAGTCGTGGTCCGAGCGGGTCACCTTGGCTCACGCCATCATCGGCTGGGTCCGCGGCACCGGACTGATGGGGGGCAACGACCCGCTGGTCGCCGCCGTCGAGGCAGCCGGCGTCAAGACGTGGGCGCCCCAAGAGATGGCCGCCGAACTGCTCGCGCTGTGCACCCCTCAGGCGCGAGCCAGCGCCGCCGATGCGCCGATCCACGCGGACTTCGCCGCGGGCCTGGACGGCGTCGACCTACGGGCACTGGCGCCCGAGGCCCCCGAACAGCCGGTCGTCGACAGCGACCCGGATTCCGACCGCACGATTGCCGCGCTCCCTCCCTCACCCGCGGCAATCGCAGTGACTGGGACCGCGGGCGCGGAGCGTCCCACCTGGGGCGAGGTGGCCACCCGGCTCGACGACATGGTCGTCATCGTCGGCATGGCCGAACTCGGCCCCTACGGCTCCTCCCGCACCCGGTACGAGGTCGAAGTCTCTGGTGAACTGTCGGCGGCCGGCGTCCTCGAACTGGCCTGGTCCATGGGCCTGGTCACCTGGGATGTGCCCTCCGGTGGCTGGGTGGAGACTGCCACCGGTGAGGACGTACCCGAGGCGCAACTGCACGAGCGGTTCCACGACACCGTGATGGCCAACGCCGGCATTCGCAGCTATGTCGACGACCAGGGCATGGTCGACCACACCGTGCCACTGCTCACCTCGGTGTTCTTGGACAACGACTTGACCTTCACCGTCGGCAGTCAGGCTGAGGCGATCGCGATGCGGGAGGCCGACGTGGCCAACACCCTCATCAGTCCGTCGGACCCGGCCGAGCCGGGAGCCGAATGGCAGGTCACCCGCAAGGCCGGTACCGAGATCCGGGTTCCGCGCCGAATGAAGTTGACCCGCACCGTCGGCGGCCAGATCCCGACCGGGTTCGACCCCAAGGTCTGGGGCCTGCCGGCCGAGTTGGTCGAGTCCGCGGACCGGGTCGCGCTGTGGAACATCGTGTGCACCGTGGACGCGTTCCTGTCTTCGGGCTTCACTCCCGCCGAACTGATGCGGTGGGTGCACCCGGCCCGGGTGGCCAACACCCAGGGCACCGGCATGGGCGGCATGGCTTCCATGCAGTCGCTCTACCTGGACAACCTGCTCGGCGAACCGACCCCCAACGACCTGCTCCAGGAGGCGCTGCCCAACGTCATCGCCGCCCACGTCGTGCAGTCCTACGTGGGGTCCTACGGCGCGATGATCCACCCGGTCGCAGCGTGCGCCACCACAGCGGTCTCGGTGGAGGAGGGTGTGGACAAGATCAAGGTCGACAAGGCCGACTTCGTGGTCGCCGGTGGCTTCGACGACCTCGGCAACGAGGGCATCATCGGGTTCGCCAACATGTCCGCGACCGCGGACACCGCCGCCATGCTCGCCCAGGGCATCGATGAGCGTTACCTGTCCCGGGCCAACGACCGCCGTCGCGGTGGGTTCGTGGAGTCTGCGGGTGGTGGCACCGTGTTGCTGGCTCGTGGCGACGTGGCCGCCCGGATGGGCCTGCCGGTCCTCGGTGTGGTGGCCTATGCCGGCAGCTTCGGCGACGGGGTGCACACCTCGATCCCGGCACCCGGCATCGGGGCGCTGGCGGCCGGCATCGGCGGTCTGAACTCGCCGTTGGCCAAGGGGTTGTCGGCCCTCGGGCTGACCGGTGACGACATCGGGGTGGTTTCCAAGCACGACACCTCGACCAACGCCAACGACCCCAACGAATCCGAACTGCACGAACGTCTTGCCACGGCGCTGGGGCGCAGCGACGGCAACCCACTGCTGGTCATCAGCCAGAAGTCGCTGACCGGGCACGCCAAGGGTGGTGCGGCCGCCTTCCAGCTCGCAGGCCTGTGCCAGGTGCTGTCCAGCGGTCTGGTGCCGCCGAACCGCAGCCTGGACTGTGTCGACGCTGCCCTGGACCGCAACCCACATCTGGTGTGGCTGCGTTCGCCGCTGAAGACTGGCCCGTTCAAGGCCGGTCTGGTGACCAGCCTCGGCTTCGGCCATGTCTCCGGCCTGATCGCCCTAGCTCACCCCGAAGCATTCCTGGCGGCGCTGCCCGACGCGGATCGAGAGACTTATCTGACCCAGGCCGACCAGCGTCGCGCGGCCGGCCGGGTGCGCTTGGTCAAGGCGATGATGGGCGAGCCGGCATACACCAAGACTGCCAACCGTCGCCTCGGTCAGGGCGAGGTCCGAGAGGTGGAAGCCGCGATGCTGCTCGACCCGCAGGCCCGGTTGGGCGCCGACGGCGTCTACGCCGGCAACTGGCCCGGGAGGTCACTGGTCTGATGACGGTTGTGGGCGTCGGTGTGGACCTGGTCCACGTGCCTGGCTTCGCCGAGCAGTTGACCCTGCCGGGAACCCGGTTTTCGCGGGTCTTCACCACCGCCGAACGGGCCGACGTCGCCGAACGCGGCGGGCACCCCCGCCACGCGGCGGCGCGGTGGGCGGCCAAGGAAGCGCTGGTCAAGGCGTGGTCGGCCTCGCTGCACGGGCTGCCGCCGGTGATGGGGGACGAGGCCTTGAGCCAGATAGAGACAGTCACCGATGCGTGGGGCCGCCCGCGGCTACGGCTGCTCGGCGAGGTGGGACGCCGGCTGGAGGGGTATGACGCCCAAGTGTCACTGAGCCACGACGCAGACCATGCGATCGCCTACGTGGTGCTCTCGCGTGGTGCCGGGGTTGGTTGCGAGTTGGCGACGTCGGCGACGACGGCTGCCCGGGTCTCGGGCGAGATCTCGGCCGAGATCAGATAGGCACCGAGCAGGCGTTTGAGTTCGGTGACGGCCTCGTCGTGCTCCTGGCCGTCCCGGATGGAGAAGTTGAGCATCGACTGCACCACGTGGACCACCACCTCGGCGATGATGCGACGGCGTTCCCTCGGCGTACCGGGGGTCAACGGTGCCAGGACTCGGGCGACGTCCGCGGCCAGTTGGCGCTCGGTGACCGCGGCTGTGGCGCGGGTCGCCGGGGTGGACTGCATGGCGTGCCACACCGCACGCCGTGACGGGTCCTCACGCCACAACTTTGCCAAGTGGTCGACCAGCTGCAACATCAGGGTCCGCCAGTTCGGGGTCGGCAGTTGAGCGGCCAAGACCGCCACTTCGGTGCGGATATCGGCCGAGTCCTGCCGGTCGAGTTCGCACACGATCGCGTAGCGGTTGGCGAAGAACTGGTAGAGCGTGCCGATCGGCAGGTCTGCCCGATGGGCCACCTCTTCGCAGGTGAACGACTCGAAGCCCACTTCCTGGAGCAACTCGCGCGAGGCCGACAGCAGGGCCTCGAAGCGTTTCTGGCTCCGTTCCTGCGACGGCCGCCTGCGCGGCAACAGGATTTCCGGGGTCACGATGCTCACCTTACGTGGGACAGAGGATTTCGGTGAGCAACCCACGTCGCTCTCACGATGTCGACAAGTGACTCCGGGAGGAGCGAAGCGAAAGATCTGGACCTTCGGAATCGGTTCTGGCAGCATCAGATTCATGCTGATCGGCGTGCCAGGTGAGGTCAAGAACCACGAATACCGCGTTGCAATCACCCCGGCCGGTGTGCACGAACTGACTCGCCGCGGCCACCAGGTGACGGTCCAGGCCGGAGCCGGACTCGGATCCTCGATCACCGACGAGGAATTCCTCGCGGCCGGAGCCAGGATCGAGGTGGACGTGGACGCGGTCTGGGCCGAGGCCGAGATGGTGCTCAAGGTCAAGGAGCCCATCGCCTCGGAGTATGAGCGCCTGCACGACGACCTGGTGCTGTTCACCTACCTGCACCTGGCCGCCGACAAGGCGCTCACCCAGGAACTGCTGGCCCGCAACGTGGTCGGCGTCGCCTATGAGACCGTCCAGACCGGCGATGGTGCGCTGCCACTGTTGGCGCCCATGTCCGAGGTCGCCGGACGGCTCGCACCCCAGGTCGGGGCTTCGACCCTGCAGCGCGCCAACGGTGGGCGCGGCGTGCTGCTCGGCGGAGTGCCCGGGGTGGCTCCCGCCCACGTCGTCGTCATCGGTGCCGGGGTCAGCGGTCTCAACGCCGCCAAGATCGCTGTCGGCATGGGAGCAAGGGTCACCCTGCTGGACCTGTCGGTGCCCGCGTTGCGTCGGGCCGACCAGATCTTCGGTTCGTCGGTGGAGACGCTCACCTCCTCGACCTACACCCTGACCAAGGCATGCCTGGAGGCTGACCTGGTCATCGGGGCCGTGCTGGTGCCAGGCGCCAAGGCGCCCACACTGGTCTCCAACGACCTCGTCAGCCGGATGCTGCCGGGGTCGGTGCTGGTGGACATCTCCATCGACCAGGGCGGCTGCTTCGAGGACTCCCGCCCCACCACCCACGCCGACCCGACCTTCGCGGTGCACGACTCGGTCTTCTACTGCGTGGCCAACATGCCCGGCGCAGTGCCTCGCACCTCCACCTACGCGCTGACCAACGTGACCCTGCCGTATGCCGTCGCGCTGGCCGACCAGGGCTGGCGCCGGGCGCTGCGCGACGACCCGGCCCTGGCATTGGGACTCAACACCTGCGCCGGCCAACTCACCAACGCGCGCGTCGGTGCGGCGGTCGGGCTGGACGCGGTCGCCCCGGCGTCGGTGTTGGCATGAGCGACGCGCAGTCGTCGCCCGGCCGTCGATGAGGCGTCGATGGGGCGTCACCTCATGCTCATAGCATCCGGGCGTGGTCCAATCCGTCGCGATCGTGTGGCGCGGCCTGCTGGGGAGCATGCTGGTGCTGGGCTCCTCGGTCCACGGGCTCGACCTGACGCTGGGCACCGCGACGGCGATCGTGGGCCTCGGCCTGCTGGCATGGGCGTGGCTCGACCTTCTGGGTGAAGCTGCCCGCCTCGGTCTCAACGCCGTCCGGGCAGCGGTGGCGATCTGGATCACGCCGCTGCTGGTCGCGCCGCCACTCTTCTCTGACGACGGCTGGTCCTATGCCGCCCAGTCCTGGTTGGCGCTGCACGGCACCAACCCCTACCTGGAGGGCCCGTCCTCGCTGGGCGGCGTGTTCCTGGTCGAGGTACCGTCCATCTGGCGAGACACCCCTGCTCCCTATGGTCCGCTGACGCTGTGGATGGGGGCCGAAGCGGGTCGCCTGGTCGCCGACCCCTACCTGCTGGTGCTGGTGCACCGTGGGCTGGCGCTCCTCGGTCTGGCCCTGCTGTTCTGGGCCGTCCCGCGGATGGCGTCCTGGGTCGGACACAACCCCGCTCGTGCCACCGCGCTGGCCTGTGCCTGCCCGTTGATCGTGGCCAACGGCGTCGCCGGCCTCCACAACGACCTGGTGATGGTCGGACTGATGGCCGCGGCTCTGGTCCTCGCCGTCGACCGGGGCTGGCAGATCGGCGCGGTCGTGGCCGGCCTGGCGCTCGCGGTGAAACTGCCCGGGGCCGCAGTGCTGCTTGCGGTGGTGCTGGTGTCCCTGCCTGCCGGTGCGGGGTGGGTCTCACGCCTGCGCCGAGGGCTGGGCGCCGGGGCGATCGCTGTCGGGGTCGTCTGGCTGGTCGGACTCGCCTCCGGCCTGGGCAACGGCTGGATCGGGGCGCTCACAGTGCCGACCACAGTGGTGACGCCGCTGTCGATGACCGCTGTCCTCGGAAGCTGGACCGGTCAGGATCAGCTGACCGACGTGGTCGGCCAGGTGCTCCTGGTCGTTGTTGCAGCGCTGCTCGCACTACGTACCGCGACCGGTGACCCGGGGCGGGCGCTGGTCGCTACCGCGGTGCTGACCACCGCGATGGTGATGCTCTCACCGGTCGTGCACATCTGGTACCTGCTCTGGGCCTGGCCCTTCGTGGCCTGCCTGACCGCCCGATGGCTTCAGCCGGTGCTGAGGGTCGTCGCCGTGGGCTTCGGGGTCTGTGCGCCGCTCCAGTCAGACCTGGCGGGTGTCCCGCACGCAATCGCCGTCGGTGTCGCCCTCGCCGTGCTGATCGGGGTGCTGCTGAGCGGTCACCTGCTCGACCTCCAGAGGTCCGGGAGCGGGGCTTCCCGCATTGTGCAGGGCAAGCATCGCGCTCGCCGTGCGGGCCCATCCGAACAACTCGGCGTGTCGGCGAACCGCCGCGCGGTCGAGTGGCGCTGACAGCAGTCTCTGAGCTGCCCCGGCCAGACTCTGCGCCGTCGGCGACGCGCACAAGCCACTGCTCGCACTCACCAGTTCGGCGGCGCCGCTGCCCGTCGAGGCCAGCACCGGGGTGCCGCACGCCATCGCCTCCAACACGGCCAGACCGAAGGTCTCGCCGGGGCAGACCGAGAGCGCCAGGTCGGCCTCGCCGATACGCCGGGCCAACAGGCTGCGGTCCTCGAGATGGCCGTGGTAGGTCACCGGACACCCGACCGCGGCCGAGCGCAACTCCGCCAGCATCGGCCCGTCGCCATAGACATCGAGGTGGAAGCGCACCCCTCGGCGGTGCAGTTCCCAGGCCACCTGGAGCGCCAGTTCGGGAGACTTCTCCCGCGAGAGGCGCCCCACCTGCACCAACCGTGGGACCAGATGTTCGGGCCGGTGTGGGACCGGCCGGAACAACTCCAGGTCGACCCCCAGTGGAATGGTGTGCACGGGGCAGCCCGCCGCCGCGGCCACCGATTCGAACTCGGCTCGGGCGTAGCCGCTGGTCACCACGATCCGGTCGACGCTGCGCACCAGGATCCGGTTGAGCAGCCCGATGCTGACCTTGGTGGTGGTGTCCAACCCGGTCCGCATCGTCATCTGGTCGTGCAGGCATTCGTGTGAAAGCAGGGTGGTCCCGATCCCTCGGCGGCGGGCCCACCAGGTTACCGGGACCAGGGTGAACTTGTCATTGAGTTCGATGGCGTCGGGTGCGAACTCCTCCAGCACCTGGATCACCCGCCATGGCTCCAGGATCAGCCGGTAGCCGGAGCCGACCCGGGGTGCACGAACCTGGACGACCGGCCCCAGATCCGACTCGTCTCGTCGGTCCGCCGGACCGGGGATCACCAGCAGGCGCTCCACTCCGCGGGCCACATACTGCTCCCCGAGGGCCGACAGCGCTGTCTTCATCCCGCCGGACCTCGGCCCCACGAAGTTGGCAAGTTGGGCTATCCGCACGCTCACACAGCCTGGCCCGTGCCGGTGAACAGCGATCGTCATCGACGCGACACGTGCGTGCACGGGTGCACAATGGCCGGGTGAGCAACACCGAGCGGCGCCCCGACCTGCGGGCCGGCGCCGGCGGACCCGGTGAGCCTGAACTGATCACACCCCGGCAGGTCCCGCTGGGTGGTCTACGTGCCATGGCTGTACGCCGAACCCTGCCCGCCCAGGGCCGCACCCTGATCGGCGCCTGGTGTTTCGCAGACCACTACGGTCCGGACGAGGTCTCCCAGACCGGTGGCATGGTGGTGGCGCCGCACCCCCACACCGGACTCCAGACCGTGTCGTGGTTGTTCTCCGGCGAGATCGAACACCGCGACTCGGTCGGCACGCACGCCATCGTTCGCCCCGGCGAGATGAACCTGATGACCGGGGGCCACGGCGTCAGTCACTCCGAGGTCTCCACCGCCCAGACCACGGTCCTGCACGGCGCCCAACTGTGGGTGGCGTTGCCCCGTGACGCCCGAGACACCGCGCCGGGTTTCCAGCACCATGTGCCCGACCCGGTCCTCATAGATGGGTTGGAGGCCCGAGTTTTCCTCGGCTCGCTGCTCGGGGACGCTTCTCCGGTGCAGACCCACACTCCACTGCTGGGCGCCGAGATCACCCTTCAGCCGGGCACCCGTGCCGTCGTTGAAGTCGACCCGACCTTCGAGCACGGCGTGTTGGTCGACACCGGGTTCCTCAGCGTCGACGGCCACGACGTCGACGCCGCCGAACTGCTCTACCTGCCGACGGGATCTACTGCCCTCGACCTGACCAACTATCTTCGGCCGACCAGGATCCTGCTGCTGGGCGGTCCACCCTTCGGTGAGTCCATCGTGATGTGGTGGAACTTCGTCGGCCGCGACCACGACGAGATCGTGGAGTTCCGCACGGCGTGGCAGGCCCAGATCACCCGCGATCCGACTGGGCAGGCGCCGGTGGTCGACGACTCCCAGAAGGTCGACTCCGGCCGCTTCGGAGTGGTCGTGGGAGAGCACCTGCCACCCCTCCCGGCACCCCCGCTGCCCGCCGGCATACGGCTGCGGTCTCGGTCCTGAAATGTGACCGACGAGGTCGTCGAATCCGGCCCCGTTTCTCGATTTCGTGATCCGGCCGAAGATCGGTAATCTTCTTCGTCGTTGCCCCTTTAGCTCAGTCGGCAGAGCGTCTCCATGGTAAGGAGAAGGTCTACGGTTCGATTCCGTAAAGGGGCTCTGGTTCGCAAGGACCGAAGAGGCGGGGTAGCTCAGACGGTTAGAGCGCACGACTCATAATCGTGAGGTCGCGGGTTCGATCCCCGCCTCCGCTACACAGTTTGAAGAGCAATTCGCCCTGACCTAGGGCACACCGAGAGCAAGGACGAGGCCAATGGCCAGCAAGAGCAGCGATGTTCGCCCCAAGATCACTCTGGCGTGCACGGAGTGCAAGGAGCGCAACTACATCACCAAGAAGAACCGCCGCAACGACCCCGACCGGATCGAGCTGAACAAGTTCTGCCCGCGTTGCCGCGCCCACCGGGCTCACCGCGAGACCCGCTGACGCCAGTCTTCGGCCAACGGCCCGTCCCCGATCGGGGACGGGTCGTTTGCGCTTTCTTCCGGGTCGAACCGGGTTGAGTCGAACTGGAAGGAACTAGGGTGCTGGCGTGGTTGAACTGAGCAGTCTGACGACGTTGCGCCTCGGCGGTCCCGCCCGCGACTACCGGGAGGCGGCCGGCCCCGAGGAGTATGTCGACGCCGTCTCCTCGGCCGAGGGTGAGGTGCTGGTGCTCGGCGGCGGCTCCAACCTGGTGGTCGGCGATGCCGGATTCGACGGCACCGTGGTTCGCCTCGTCGGTGGCCAGATCCGGGTGGATTCCGCCGACGCGTGCTCGGGAACCTCGGTCACCGTCGACGCCGCCGTGGTCTGGGACGACTTCGTGGCCCGGGCTGTGGCCGAGGGTTGGGTCGGAGTCGAGGCGCTGTCCGGGATCCCCGGTACCGTCGGCGCCACCCCCATCCAGAATGTCGGCGCCTACGGCCAGGAGGTCTCCCAAACCATTGCCCAGGTTCGGGTCTGGGATCGCAGGCTGAAGGGCTATCGCACCTTCTTCGCCGACGACTGTGGCTTCGGCTACCGCTGGTCCCGGTTCAAGGCCGACCCCGGTCGCCACCTGGTCGTCTCGGTGACCTTCCAGCTGCGTTCACTGCCGCCGGGTGCGGCTCGGCTGTCGGCTCCGGTCGGGTATGCCGACCTGGCACGGGCCCTCGGCGTGCAGGCCGGCCAGCGAGCACCGCTGGAGGAGGTCCGTGAAGCCGTGCTGGAGTTGCGTCGTGGCAAGGGCATGGTGCTCGATGCCGAAGATCACGACACCTGGAGCGCAGGCTCGTTCTTCACCAACCCGGTGCTGGACCGGGCACCCGAGGGCGCGCCGAGCTATCCCCATCCAGACGGCCGGGTGAAGACCTCGGCCGCCTGGCTGATCGATCGAGCCGGGTTCGCCAAGGGCTACCCGGGCACCGGCGCGGTGCGGGTCTCCGGCAAGCACACCCTGGCCTTGACCAACCGCGGCGGCGGCACGACCGCCGAACTGGTGGCGTTGGCCCGCGAGATCCGAGACGGCGTGCGCGACAGGTTCGACATTGCGCTGGAACCGGAACCAGTCTTCGTCGGCACCGCCCTATGAGCCGCACCGCAGACCTGACCAGGCAGGTGAGCACTCACCTGAGCTGCCGGGACTGCGGGCGGCGCTAGGCTGCTCCCCGTGGTCACTCTTGCGGATCTGCAGGTCTCGACGGTCGGCGAGGCCACCCGTGTCTCCCCGTTGGCCTCTTATGTGGAAGGCCGCGCCACCAACCAGTACTACGTCGCCGAGTCTGATCGGGTGCTGCTCGATGACACTCCCGCCCTGATCCGCTCCCGCAAGATCGACCGTCTCGACCAGTTGCCGTCCTTCGAGGCCGGTGGCCCGCGGACCAAGATCTTCTTCGATCCGGCCGAGGTCAAGGCCGGCATCGTGACCTGCGGTGGCCTGTGCCCCGGCCTCAACAACGTGGTGCGCGCGGTGGTCCGCAGTTTCCAGGACCATTACGGGGTCACTCAGGTGCGCGGCTACCGCAACGGCTACCTGGGTTTGAATCGTGAGGTGGGCCCCGAGCCGTTGGTCCTGACCCGTGAGGTCGTCGCCGACATCCACGGCCAGGGCGGCACCATCCTGGGCTCCTCGCGTGGCGCGCAGGACCCTGCGATGATGGTCGACACTCTGGTCGCCGACGGCATCAACGTGCTGATCGTGGTCGGCGGTGACGGTTCGATGCGAGGGGCGCACGCGATCGCCACCGAGATTGCGGCCCGCGGGCTGAAGATCGCCGTGGTCGGCATCCCCAAGACCATCGACAACGACCTGCCTCACATCGGACAGAGTTTCGGGTTCGAGACTGCCTACGCCCGAGCCGCGCAGTCGGTCATCGCAGCCGATATCGAGGCGGAGGCAGCCGTCAACGGAATCGGCATCGTGCAGACCATGGGACGCCACGCCGGATTCATCGCCTGCTACTCGGCGCTGGCGGCCCAGCGGGCCAACTTCGTGCTGATCCCGGAGAACCCGTTCTCTCTGGACGGCGAGAACGGAGTGCTGGCCAACGTCCGCAGGCGGGTCGCTCGACGTGGCCACGCAGTGATCGTGGTGGCTGAAGGGGCCGGCCAGGAGCACTTGGAGTCCCACGGAGCCACCGACGCCTCCGGCAACGCGGTGCTGGAGGACTTCGGGCGACTGCTGCGCGAACGCATCAGGGCCGACTATGCGAGCCGCGGCGAAGCGGTCAATATTCGCTACTTCGACCCCGGCTACTTCATCCGGTCGGTGCCTGCGGACCCGGCGGACGCCGTCTACTGCGTCCGGTTGGCACAGACCGCGGTGCATGCGGCCATGGCCGGCCGCACCGACCTGGTGGTGGGCCGGCGTCGACACCGGTTCGTGCACGTGCCGATCCCCGTGGTGACCGCCCGTGGCCACAACGTGTCTCCCGACGGTGACCTGTGGCTCAGCGTGCTGGAATCGACACGCCAGCCGCGTTCGATGCTCTGAGCGGGGGCTTCAGTTGGCTCACCGCCAGTTCCGTGGGCCCGTTCATCGCCGCCGCAGGTGGACCAGCACCTCGTGATGGTCGGTGTGCGGGAACATGTCGAGCAGTCGCGCACTGTGCAGCGTATAGGACTTCATCACCGCCAGATCCTTGGCCAGGGTCGCCACGTTGCACGACGAATAGACCACCTCACGCACCCCTGAGGCACCGATCCACTCCGCAAGGGCGCCGATGCCACGCCGGGGCGGATTGAGGATCACCAGGTCCGGGTGCGTCAACCGATGCGTCGGGGCGGTGATCCCCGCGGTGGCGTCACCGACCAGGAAATGGGCGTCCAGACCAAGTTCGGTCGCGCTGGCCCTGGCTGCGTCGATGGCCGGAGCGGAGGTCTCGATGCCCAGCACCGAGCGGCCCGGGGCCGCCGCATGCAACGCGAACCCACCGACCCCGCAATACAGGTCCCAGACCGACCCAGGATCGGCAGCCACCACGATGTCGCGGGCGTGGCGATACAGCGCGGCAGCCACCTCGGTGTTGGTCTGGAAGAACCCACCCGGTCGCAGGTGCAGGCCGATGCCGTTGACCTCCATGAGCAGTGTCTGCCCGAGCAGCAACACCTCCTCGGGCCCTTCCAGGATGGCCTTGTGCTCGGGTTGCAGGTTGACCGAGACCACCGCGACCGGCAGCGCCCGCCGCAGCGCGTCCACATCGATCAGCTCGATCTGGTCGGCCGAGCGCAGCACGAACCGCACCATCAACTCCCCGGCAGGCGACTCGGTCACGATGAGGTGTTTGAGTTCCCCGGACCGGGCCCCGATGTCGTAGGGAGTCAAGCCCCAGGCCGCGAGCATCGGCCCCAGCACCGCCAACGCATCCCGAATGCCGGCCAGATGCAGCCCGCAACCGGTCAGATCGACCCCGTGCCGGTCGCGGTCCAAGATCCCCAGAGTCGGTTCGCCCCGCTGCCCGCCGACGACCATCTTGGCTTTGTTGCGGAACCCGGACTCGGCCGAAGTGACCGGTGCGCGCCACTCGACGGCGGGGAGGGCGGCCGCGACCAGCGCCTGTTTGCGGCGCACCTGCTCGTCGTAGCCGACCGGCAGGTGCGTGCAGGAGCGACACACTGCTGCGTCGTAGTAGTCGCACTGCACCCGCCGAGCGTAGTCTCCGGACCGGAAGGAGGCTGCGATGCCGGTCTCGCTGCAAGCCGGAGCCTGGGGGTTGCTGGCCGGGTCAGCGCTGGTCCTCGGCGCTGGGGCAGCCTGGTTCGTCCAGATCCCTCGCACAGTCGTAGCCGGGGTGATGGCCTTCGGCTCCGGCGTGCTGATCAGCGCACTGTCCTTCGACCTGATGAGCGAGGCCGAAGCCACCGGCGGACTTCTGGCCGCCGCCCTCGGGTTCGCCCTCGGCGCTGCCCTCTACGTCGCTCTGGACCTACTGCTCGGGCGCCGGGGTGCGGGACATCGCAAACGCTCCTCTGGGGCCCAGGCTCGCGAATCCGATGTCCCGGGCAGCGGTCTGGCGATCGCGTTCGGAGCCCTGCTGGACGGTGTTCCCGAGTCGGCCGCGCTCGGCTTGACGCTGCTCGACGGTGGGGCGGTCGGCGTCTCGGTGCTGGTCGCGATCTTCCTGTCCAACCTGCCCGAGGGGCTGTCCAGCACGGCCGGGATGAAACAAGCCGGACGGTCGGCCGGCTACGTGTTCTCGGTGTGGACCGGCATCGCAGTAGCAAGTGGGCTGGCCGGCCTGGTCGGAGTGCTGTTGCTCGACGGCGCGCCCCTCGGCTGGGTGGGTGGCATCAACGCGCTGGCCGCAGGAGGCATTCTGGCCATGATCGTGAACACCATGATCCCCGAGGCGTTCGAGCGCGCGCACGCGTTCTCCGGGCTGATCTGCGCAACCGGGTTCCTGCTCGCCTTCGTGATCGGCCGGGTTTGACCTCAACTTCCGCCGCGCAACCAGGCGTCGATGTCGGTCTCGGCCTGACGCACCAGCCATTCGGGGGCACACGATGCCCGGAACGAGGACCGGGCCAGGTGCGCCAACTGGACGTCGCTGAGGTCGTGGGCGGCACGCATCGTTGCGTATTGGGAGGCGAGCCTGGACCCGAACAGCAACGGGTCGTCAGCGCCGAGGGCCACCGTCGCACCGGCCTCGATCAAGGTCGGCAGCGGCACCGAGGTGAGGTCGGAATAGACGCCGAGGGAGACGTTGGAGGTGGGGCACACCTCCAGCCCGATACCAGCGGCGACCAGATCGTCGAGGAGTCGCGGGTCCTCCGCCGAGCGCACGCCGTGGCCCAACCGGTGGGGATGCAGAGCGGACAGCACCGTGCGCACGTGGTCGGGGCCGCGCAGTTCGCCGCCGTGAGGCACCAGTCGCAGGCCGGCACGATCGGCGATCTGGAACGCGGGCCCGAAGGCCTGGGTGTCGCCCCGGCGCTCGTCGTTGGACAGCCCGAAGCCCACCACGCCGGCGTCGACATACTGACCGGCTAGGCGCGCCAATGTGCGCGCGTCCAGCGGATGCCGGGTGCGATTGGAGGCCACGATGACCGCGATCCCCAGCCCGGTGCGCCCAGACGCATCGGCGACGGCGTCGAGGACCAGCTCGAGGAACGCGGTGATGCCGCCGAACAGGGCACCGTAGCCGGAGGGGTCCACCTGGATCTCCAGCCACCGGCCACCGTCGGCGACGTCGTCCTCGGCCGTTTCCAGCACCAGTCGACGCACATCCTCGGGGCGGCGCAGCACGCTGCGGGCCACGTCGTAGAGGCGCTGAAAGCGAAACCAGCCCTTCTCGTCGGCGGCCGACAGCACCGGAGGCCACTGGCTGAGCAGTTGATCGGGCAGGTGGATCGCCTCGCGCTGGGCGAGGTCGATCAAGGTGGTGTGGCGCATCGACCCGGTGAAGTGCAGGTGCAGGTGAGCCTTGGGCAGTGCCCGGATGTCACCGGAGGGATGGGTCACCGCACCATGTTTGCAGATGGCGTTCAGTCGGTGCGGAATGGCCGGGACCGTGGGGTGCCCACCGGTTCGACTCTCTCGGGGTGTTCACCGTAGACTCATCTCTTGGTGGATTTTCCACATGATCTCGTGCGCCCTGAAGCTCTCGACCAACGGTTCGAGACGATGGTCGCACGACACCGTGATCCACTGGAGGGCACTAGCTCAACTGGCAGAGCATCGGTCTCCAAAACCGAAGGTTGGGGGTTCAAGTCCCTCGTGCCCTGCGAGGAAGCACTGCACAGCAGCATCGAGTAGGCAACAACGAGAAGGTGGGAAACGTGGCCGACGGCAACGCGGTTCAGGACCGGCGCGACTCGCGCGGTGACGACCGTGGGCGCACCAGCCCCGTCACGTTCCTGCGCCAGGTGGTGGCCGAGCTCCGCAAGGTGGTGTGGCCCACCCAGCAGCAGCTGATCACCTACTTCTTCGTCGTGCTGGTCTTCGTCATCGCCGTGATGGCCATCGTCACGGTCCTGGACCTGGCCTTCGGAAAGCTCGTGTTCGAGATCTTCACCGGCGGCACCGCCACCCAGTGATCGACGGCCGGGCAGCGGATCCTGCTGCTCGTGTCCCTGCCGGGTGAGCCCGGCCCCGGTCCCGGTGACCGGCCCCCAGCAACGAACGTACGGAGTGAGACGTGTCTGAGAACAGCGACGTGGATCAGGTCGACGACCAGCTCGACGACCAGGTCGAGTCCAGCGACGAGACGACCCCGGAGGACACCCCCGAGGACGTCGTCGCGGAGTCCGCCGACGACACGACCGAGGACAGCCTCGAGGACGCCGACGCCGACACGGCCGAGGACGCCGAGAACGACCCGCTCGAGGCGTTCCGCCGCGAGCTGTGGGCCAAGCCGGGCGACTGGTTCGTGGTGCACACCTACTCCGGCATGGAGAAGCGGGTCAAGCACAACCTCGAGAACCGCATCATCTCCCTCAACATGGAGGACTACATCCACGAGATCGTGGTCCCCACCGAGGAGGTCGCGGAGATTAAGAACGGCCAGCGCAAGATGGTCACCCGCACCGTCCTGCCCGGCTACGTCCTGGTCCGCATGGACCTCACCGACGAGTCGTGGTCGGCCGTACGCCACACGCCGTCCGTCACGGGCTTCGTCGGCCACAGCCACCAGCCCGTCCCGCTCAGCATGAGCGAGGTCGAGGACATGCTCGCGCCGGCCGTCGTGCAGGCCGCCGAGGCCGAGGCCGCCGCCTCGGGCGAGAAGGGCGCCAGCACCACCCCCCGCAAGCCCGTCGAGGTAGCAGACTTCGACGTGTCCGACTCGGTCATGGTGGTCGACGGCCCGTTCGCCACCCTCCACGCGACGATCACCGAGATCAACGCCGAGTCCCAGCGGGTCAAGGCCCTCGTCGAGATCTTCGGCCGGGAGACCCCGGTCGAGCTCTCGTTCTCGCAGATCCAGAAGGTCTGACGATTTCGTCCGGGCCGCGCGTCGGCCCGACAATGCAGTAGCGACAACCCGTGGCAGAGGGCGAAGTGCCCTCGTCGTGACCACACGAGAGAAAGAGAAGGACGGCTATGCCTCCCAAGAAGAAGATCGCAGCGCTGGTGAAGGTGCAGCTGCAGGCCGGTTCGGCCACCCCGGCCCCGCCGGTCGGTACGGCGCTCGGCCCGCACGGCGTCAACATCATGGACTTCTGCAAGGCCTACAACGCCCAGACCGAGTCCATGCGCGGCAACGTGATCCCCGTCGAGATCACCATCTACGAGGACCGCTCGTTCGAGTTCATCACCAAGACCCCTCCGGCCGCCGAGCTGATCAAGAAGGCCGCCGGCCTGTCGAAGGGCTCCGGCGTCCCGCACAAGGACAAGGTCGGCAAGTTGACCAAGGACCAGGTCCGCGAGATCGCGACCACCAAGCTGCCTGACCTCAACGCCAACGACATCGATGCGGCCATGAAGATCGTCGAGGGCACTGCGCGCTCGATGGGCGTCACGACCGACTGAATCCGTGGGAGAGCCGCGCTGGCTCGCTAACCACATCCTTCGCACCACAGAAACGAGAAGACAATGCAGCGCAGCAAGACCTACCGCGCGGCGGCAGAGTCGTTCGACCAGAACGAGATCTACGCCCCGCTCGCCGCCATCAAGATCGCCAAGGGCGGCTCCAAGAAGAAGTTCGACGAGACCCTCGACGTCGTCATGCGCCTGGGTGTCGACCCGCGCAAGGCCGACCAGATGGTCCGCGGCACCGTCAACCTCCCGCACGGCACCGGCAAGACCGCCCGTGTCCTCGTGTTCGCGAACGGCGACAAGGCCGATGCCGCTCGTGAGGCCGGCGCCGAGTTCGTCGGCAGCGACGAGCTGATCGAGAAGGTCGCCGGCGGCTGGCTCGACTTCGACGCCGTCGTCGCGACGCCCGACATGATGGGCAAGGTCGGTCGCCTCGGCCGCGTCCTCGGCCCGCGCTCACTCATGCCGAACCCGAAGACGGGCACGGTGACCCCCGACGTCGCCAAGGCCGTCACGGACATCAAGGGCGGCAAGATCGAGTTCCGCGTCGACCGCCACTCGAATCTGCACTTCATCATCGGCAAGGCCTCCTTCTCCGAGGTCCAGCTGGCGGAGAACTACGCCGCTGCCCTCGACGAGGTGCTGCGTCTGAAGCCGGCCAGCTCCAAGGGTCGCTACATCCGCAAGATCACCGTCTCGACGACGATGGGCCCCGGCATCCAGGTGGACCCCAGCCGCGTCAAGAACGTCGCCTCGGAGGACGAGGTCGCTCAGGCCTGATCCACCCGAGCCGCACCGGCCCGGTCGCCTCTGGGGGCGACCGGGCCGTTTCGCGTCCTCGAGGCCGCTTCGGTGTGGAACCATCGGGTAGAACCGGGGCAGGCCTCGCGCCGCCCCACCAGCCACCGCAAGCAGGAGCTCCCATGCGCCCCACCTCCCTCTCCCGTCGCCTCGGCACGGCCGCCCTGGTGCTCGCCGTCGGCGTGGGCGTGTCCGCGTGCGGCGACGACGCCGGATCCACCGGCTCCAGCTCCAGCAGCGACGAGTCCAACGATTCCGGCGCGGACGAGGGCGCCGACACCGCCGACGTGGAGTCCGAGAGCGAGGATGCGGAGGCGGAGGCGTCCCTCGCCGCGCTGTCGGTCGACGACTTCTACTCGTCCGTCATGGCGGCACTGCGCGAGGCCGAGACCTTCACCTTCGCCACGACCTCCGACACCGCCGGTCAGGCGCAGGAGATGGCCGGCGAGGCGCGCTTCGGCGACGACGGGGTCGAGATGAAGGCCACCGGCACCGGCGCCCAGGCGATGGAGATGATCCTCGTCGACAAGGCGATGTACATGAAGTCCCCCAGTTTCGGCACCGGCGACACGTGGCTCAAGATCGACCTGAGCGACCCCGACTCGCTCTTCGGGATGATCGGGAAGGCGACCGACCCCGAGGTGATGTTCAAGGCGATGGAGTCACCCAAGAAGCTCGAGCTGGTCGGGAGCGAGGACGTCGACGGCGTGGAGACCAACCACTACCGGATCACGATGGACCCGACCCAGTACCTCAAGGCCATGGAGTTCCCCGCCGCGATGGCGGACATGCTGCCCCAGGAGCTGGTCACCGACATGTGGGTGGACGCCGACAACCTGCCGCGCCGGTTCACCCAGGTCGTCGAGGTGAAGGCGACCGGTGGTGGCGCGCCGACCACGTCGACCACCGAGGGCACGTACGCCGACTTCGGCACGGAGGTCGAGGTCGAGGCCCCGCCGGCCGGCGAGGTCACCGAGGCGCCGGGCATGTGAGCCCTATTCGCGGAAGACCCGCTCGTCGATCAGCTGCTCCTTGACCTCGGAGCCCTCGGACTCGTAGCGGCCCTGGTCGAAGCGGGTCTTGAACTGCATCGTGACCCCGTCGCGACCGAAGCGGTTCTTCTCCACGGTCAGGACGGCGAAGTCGCGGAAGCGCTCGGCGTTGCTGAGGTTGTAGGTGAGGTGGTGGCGCGCGACGATGTCGAACTTGTTGTTGAGCACCAGGACCACGTCGGCCTCGTAGGCCAGTGCGCTCGATCCGCGGAGGTCGTTGGCGCGCATCCGGCGCCCGGAGCGCAGTGCCTCCTTGTCGGCCGCGGCGATGGCGAGCACGGGAGCCTTGATGTCGATCGCGATGTCCTTGAGGCCCTCGACGACCTCGGTGGACCGGGCCTCGTCGTCGGTGTGGGACGACTTCACCTTCTGCAGGTAGTCGACGATCACGAGCGGCGTCGTGCCGGCCAGCTCCCGTACGGCCTCGATCGCGGCCTGGATGGCGGCCAGGTCGGTGCGCGTGCCGGTCGAGCGGTGCACGAAGAGCATCTCGGAGTAGTGGGAGACCCGGGCCAGCGCCTCGACGCCGGAAGGCACCGACTCGAGGCGGTGGTCGAGCGAGCTCACCCAGAGGTCGTCGAAGATCGAACGGATGCTCGTCATCCGCACCTGGTCGGAGTCGTCGAGCTCACCGGCCTCCATGGCGATGAGCTTCTGCGTCATGTCCTCGGCGTCGTGCTCGTAGGAGAAGTACAGGACCGGGCGTCCGGTCGCCGCGTTGTTGCGGGCGACCTGGAGCGCGAAGGTCGACTTCCCGAGACCCTGTGGACCGGCGAGGAGGATCAGCGAGCCGGCTCGCATCCCGCCGCCGATCAGCGGGTCGAGCCCGCCGAAACCGGTCTTCCAGACCCGGCCCGCAGCATTGCGGCCGGTGAGCATGCGTTCGTCGCTGCGGGCGAGGGAGGCCCCGACGGTCGTGAGCTGTTGATCCACGCGGACCATCGAACCAGTGTTGGGGCGCCCGCGGGTGGTGAATGCCGGGTTTGCCGCGGGCGGCCGGCGATTTGTCTGGTCCGGGAGCGGGGGCGTACTATTCCCACTCGAAACCCAAGACCGCAGGTTCATCACGAGCTCCAACGCTCGGGATGCGAAGGTTCGCAGCAGCGAACGGCCGGCGCAGGTGACAGAGCAGCGGCACTCGCCGCACCAACGCCCTGAGCCTGTGCTCGGGGCGTTCGTCGTCTGTGGCCGGGCGCCGGTGGTCGACATCGGAAGGAGACCCATGGCGCGGCCAGAAAAGACTGCCGCCGTCGCGGAGATCGTTGACTCGTTCAATGATTCCGCCGGCGCTGTGCTGACCGAGTACCGCGGTCTCACCGTGAAGCAGCTGCAGGACCTGCGGCGCTCCCTCGGCGAGAACGCCAGCTACGCCGTGGTCAAGAACACGCTCGCCAAGATTGCCGCCACCGAGGCGGGGATCGAAGGCTTCGACGACCTGCTGACCGGCCCCACCGCCATCGCCTTCATCAATGGAGACGTGGTCGAGGCCGCCAAGGGTCTGCGTGACTTTGCCAAGGCAAACCCCGCTCTTGTCATCAAGGGCGGTGTCCTGGACGGCAAGCCCCTCGACGCTTCCGAGATCGCCAAGCTGGCCGATCTCGAGTCGCGGGAGGTGCTCCTGGGCAGGCTCGCGGGCGGCATGCTCGCGTCGCTGTCCCAGGCCGTCTACCTGCTCAACGCGCCTCTCGCCCAGGCCGCCCGCCTCGCGGGTGCGCTCCAGGCCAAGGCCGAGCAGGACCCCACGATCCTCGCAGGTGGTGCCGGCACTCCGGCTGCTCCGGCTGCCGAGGACGCCCCGGTCGAGGAGGACTCCCCTTCGGAGGAGCCCGCCGTGACCGAGGCGACCGACGAGGCAGCCGACACGGCTGCCGAGTCCACCGACGCCTGACCGGCCGACGTACACCACCTACTGCACACATCGGGCGAGCGTGTCGCTGACGCGCCACGCTGCCGCCCACTTACGGAAGGAACCGCCACCATGGCGAAGCTCAGCACCGACGAGCTCCTTGACGCTTTCAAGGAGATGACCCTGATCGAGCTCTCTGAGTTCGTGAAGCAGTTCGAGGACACCTTCGGCGTGACCGCCGCTGCCCCCGTGGCCGTGGCCGCCGCCCCGGCCGCCGGTGGCGCCGCTGGCGGTGCCGACGAGGCTGCCGCGCAGGACGAGTTCGACGTCGTCCTCGAGGCCGCTGGTGACAAGAAGATCAATGTCATCAAGGAAATCCGCACCATCACCGGCCTGGGTCTGAAGGAAGCCAAGGACCTGGTCGAGGGCGCGCCGAAGACCGTCAAGGAGGGCTGCTCCAAGGACGAGGCCGAAGCCCTGAAGACCCAGCTGGAAGGCGCCGGAGCCAAGATCAAGCTGGCCTGAGGGTGCGTTCGCCCTCCGGTCACGGTC
>JBPPMQ010000153.1:0-15007 GCA_051306135.1 Nocardioides sp.
GATGATCCTGGGTGACAGCCAGGGACATCTGTGGCAGTTGGTCCGTCAGTGCTCGATCGGCGGCGCGGTCACCTGCGACGAGGCAGCCCAGTGCGGCGCCGAAGTCCCTCCACGTTGGATGTACGACATTCTTCGCGACGGCCAGATGATCGGCACCACCTGCCTGACCGACGACGAGGCCGACGAACTCGGCGTCCTGACGCCCGGCGCGATCCAACGAGCCTTCAAAGCCATGACCTGGCCCCCGGCCGACCTCAACATCCAGCCACCCGACGGGCAGACCTTGGTCAACCTCGAGACCATCTTCTACACCACCAACGTCGAGCCCACCGTCCAGACCGTCACCCTGCTCGGCACCCCGGTCAGGATCCAAGCCACACCGATCGGTTACCTGTGGCACCACGGCGACGGCACCTCGTCCCATACAACCGACCCCGGCCAGCCCTATCCTCGCCCGACCGTCACCCACATCTACGCCCGCACCGCCGCCGGCCTCGATGTCCGGGTCGACGTCACCTACCGAGGCCGATTCCGACTTCCTGGCCAGCCCTGGCAACCCATCCCCGACACCCTCACCGTCAACGGCACCCCCGAACTCCTCACCGTCCGCCAAGCCCAACCACACCTCACCAACACCAACTAAACGGGCGCCCACCACCTGTGGAGCGCGCACGATCAGGCAATAATCCAGGCATGGGGAGCGACGCAGTCGTGCTGCAGGCACAGACCATCACGGACCCGACGCGCCGTCTGATCAGCCGCCTCCAAGACCAACTGCCCCACTGGCTCACACTCCACGTGGTCGGCTACGACCCCGACAACGTCGGTAGCCACCCGATCGACGGAGCAACACATCACCAGGTCCTGGGGCCAGACGATCTCGGGAGCCGGCCACGCAAGATAAAGCCGGACGAGACCCGGCCCAGTCTGGTCCCGGGCAATGTCGACTGGTTGATGCTCTCGGTTGCCGCCCACCATCCGGACTACGACCACATCTGGTGGATAGAGGACGACGTTCGCTATAGCGGAAGTTGGCGCCGCCTGTTCCGCACCCTGCGCTTCCGGGAGGCCGACCTGCTCACCACTCACCTGCGCGCCCGGGCTGACGACGAGACCTGGCACTGGTGGCCTGAAGCCGACACCCCGGCCACCACCGAATACGCGGCCTTCATGCCGTTCGGGCGTATCTCTCGACCGGGCATCGACGCGGTGGAGCGCGCCTACGCAGAGGGCTGGCGTGGCCATGCCGAGTCCTTCGTGCCCACCGCCGTCGCGCACGCGGGCCTGATCCTCGACGACATCACTGACTTCTACACCGCGGACAGTTTTCGATTCCGGCCCTTCCACCTGCCCGCCCAGGTCGGCGGCAAGCTCCTGTGGCACCCGGTCAGGTCACCGAGGTCTCAGGCCCGACGCCATCGGAACCAGCGCATCAGTCGCGAAGCTGCCCGAGAATCGACACCAGCCTCCCCGGCGCCAGACAAGCCATCGGCGATGAGTCAAAGTTGAGTGGAATGGACTCAACTTTGAATGTGTTGGAACTGATAACAATTCTTTGTATCCGCACTACCGAGGAGTCACGTTGAGCCAGTTCGGGTCCGACAAGTTCACCACGCGCAGCCGCGAGGCGATTGAGGCTGCCCAACTTCTCGCCACCACCAGTGGCCACTCCACCACCGAACCCATCCACCTGCTGACAGCATTGCTGCGCGACAACGAGGGCACCGCAACCTCGCTGGCCGCCAAGGCCGGCGTCGACGCTGGGGCCCTCGCGCTGAAGGTCGAGTCGGCCATGCGAGCGCTCCCCTCTGCCCAAGGCGCCAGCGTGAAGCAGCCCGGCGCATCAGGATCCCTGACCCGGGTCTTGGCCGGTGCGATCGAACTGGCGACCTCGATGAAGGACGAGTATGTCGCCACCGAACACCTGCTCATCAGTCTGGCCCAAGTCGACTCCAGTGCTCGCACCGCGCTGACCGAAGCTGGAGCGACGGTCCAGGCCCTCACCGACGCACTCGGAGCCGTGCGGGGCAACCGACGAGTCACCTCCCCCGATGCCGAGTCGAGCTACGAGGCCCTGGAGAAGTACTCCGTCGACCTCACCGCAGCCGCCGAGGACGGCAAACTCGACCCTGTGATCGGTCGCGACCAGGAGATCCGTCGGGTGATCCAGGTGCTGAGCCGGCGCACCAAGAACAACCCGGTCCTGATCGGCGAGCCCGGAGTCGGCAAGACCGCCGTGGTCGAAGGCCTGGCCCAACGCGTCGTGGCCGGTGACGTGCCGGACTCCCTCAAGGGCCGCCGCGTGCTGAGCCTCGACCTAGCCGCCATGGTCGCCGGAGCGAAATACCGAGGCGAATTCGAAGAGCGGCTCAAGGCAGTCCTCGAGGAGATCCGCGACGCCGGCGGCCAGGTCATCACCTTCATCGACGAACTGCACACAGTGGTCGGCGCCGGAGCCGGAGGCGACTCCGCCATGGACGCGGGCAACATGCTCAAGCCCATGCTCGCCCGCGGAGAACTCCACATGATCGGGGCCACCACCCTGGACGAGTACCGCGAGCGGATCGAGAAGGACCCCGCGCTCGAGCGTCGCTTCCAGCAGGTGTTCGTCGGCGAACCCAGCGTCGAGGACACCATCCAGATCCTGCGCGGCATCCAGGAGAAGTACGAGGCACACCACGGCGTTCGCATCACCGACGCGGCGTTGGTTGCGGCCGCCACCCTCAGCGACCGCTACATCACCGGTCGCCAGCTGCCCGACAAGGCCATCGACCTGATCGATGAGGCCTCGTCGCGGCTCAGGATGGAGATCGAGTCGAGCCCGGAGGAGATCGACCAACTGCGCCGCCAGGTCGACCGGCTCAAGATGGAGGAGTTCGCGCTTGCCAAGGAGTCCGACGAGGCTTCCAAGGAGCGGTTGGTCAACCTGCGCAAGGACCTGGCCGACCACGAGGAGGAACTGCGCGCGCTCGAGGCTCGCTGGGAGGCCGAGAAGGCCAGCCTGGAGGGCGAAGGCGAGCTGCGTCGACAGCTCGACAGCCTGCGCGTGGAGGCCGAACGGCTGATGCGCGAGGGGAACCTGGAGAAGGCATCCGAGATCAACTACGGCCAGATTCCAGCGCTGGAAGCCCAGATCGAGGCCGCCGCCGCCGCCGAACAGGCGGCCAGCCAGGCCGAGAAGCTCGTCGGCGAGGAGGTCGGAGCCGAACAGATCGCCGACGTCGTTGAAGCCTGGACGGGCATTCCGACGGGTCGGCTGCTCCAGGGTGAGACCGCCAAACTGCTCGACATGGAATCCGTGATCGGGGAACGGCTCATCGGTCAGTCCGCAGCCGTCAACGCTGTGGCTGACGCGGTGCGACGCTCCCGAGCCGGCATCGCCGACCCCAACCGCCCGACCGGCAGTTTCTTGTTCCTGGGGCCGACCGGAACCGGGAAGACCGAACTGGCCAAGGCACTGGCCGACTTCCTCTTCGACGACGACCGCGCCATCGTCCGCATCGACATGAGCGAGTATTCCGAGAAGCACTCGGTCTCTCGGCTCGTCGGTGCTCCCCCGGGCTACGTCGGCTACGACGAAGGTGGCCAACTCACCGAGGCAGTACGTCGACGCCCCTACAGCGTCGTCCTGCTCGACGAGGTCGAGAAGGCGCACCCGGAGGTCTTCGACATCTTGCTCCAGGTCCTTGACGACGGTCGACTGACCGACGGTCAGGGCCGGACCGTCGACTTCCGCAACACGATCCTGATCCTCACCTCCAACCTCGGCTCGGTCTTCCTGACCGACCCGAGCTTGGATGCGGACCAGCGTCGCGAGTCTGTGCTGGCGACGGTGCGGGCGTCCTTCAAGCCGGAGTTCTTGAACCGGCTCGACGAGATCGTGACCTTCGACGCCCTCAGCCGAGCCGACCTGGCCAGGATCGTCGGCCTGCAACTGGACCTGTTGGCCTCGCGGCTGAGCTCGCGCAGGGTCAGCCTGGTCGTCAGCGAGGATGCCAAGAACTGGCTCGCCGAGAAGGGCTACGACCCTGCCTACGGTGCCCGGCCGCTTCGCCGGCTGATCCAGACCGCCATCGGCGACCCGCTGGCCAGGCTGCTGATCTCCGGCCAGGTCGCCGACGGTTCGACCGTGCAGGTCGAGGTTGCCGAGAACGGGGCAGAGTTGACCATCGGCGCAGCCTGAGCTACTTGGTTCTGAACCAACTGCTCGATTGCTTGTTGAACAAGAACACGATGACCAGGATCGCGCCGAAGGTCCACAGCAGCGGGAAAACGGCGGCGATGCCCAGCAGCGAGGAGGCGATCGTCAAGCCGGCGAACACGGTGAGGGTGATCCTGGCCGCGTTGCTGCGCCGCAACACCAAGATGCCGAGCACGACCCCGACCAGGCACAGTCCCGCAAAGATCAACGACCCGATCCCGAGCAGATTGAGCATCCGGTCGACCGTCCACCCATCAAGGCCCGCGTCGGAGAACTCCTGATAGATGTCTGCCCGCTGGTCGGGGTCGAGGTCACTTTCGCTGACCGCCAGCATCACGAAACCAAAGATGGCACCGCCGATCACCGACAGGCTGGAGAGCACGATCGTGATGACACCCGCAGCGGTGGTCACCCCGGGGCGTTTGGTCGGCACCGAGCCGTAATCCTGGGAAGACGGCGGGGCGGGAGGATAGGGGTTCTGTCCGTATTGCGGCGGCCCGGACTGGTAACTCGGTGCCCCGTAGGGGTTCTGCTCAGGCTGGGGCGGCGGGGGCGGGAACTCGCTCATGGAACCAACCTAGGGCATCGGCCCGAAAATCAAACCCCTCGAATCCAGCCGACGACGTCTCGTCGCTGGAGCAGACTGAGCACAGCCCCGTTCGCCAGCACCAGCGCCACCTGGACCGACGCGGCCGCCGAATCACCGGCGTCGAGCCACGCAATGCCGAGCAGGAGCGACGCCACCACATTGACCCCGGCCATCACCGACAGGACCGTCCATCCGACTCGGCGCCGAAGCCAGGTTGCAAAGCTGACCGCGCCACAACCGACGCTCCACAACAGCACCACCACAGCGAAACCGAACGAGGTAGCGCCATCGCCGACCGTGTGGGTGGCCACCTGACCGATAGGCACGAGCGCCGTCATCAGCCCCATCAGTGCGATCGCCACCTGGAGGGCCACCGGGCGTGCCTGTGCCTGGCCCGGCGGCGCAGGCACCTGCCCAGGACCGAACTCGGCCGCCGGGATCGACAGCGGTGCCGTGCCGGCCGGCTCGAAACCCGCCGGTGGACGGTAACCGGTCGGCGCCGACGGTCGGACGGCGGCTGGCGCTCCGGGGGCCCCCGGAGGAGGCGGGATCTCATTGGGCCGCAACACCGTCGGGAGTTTGGGTACCTGCGGGGCAGCACGGCCCTCGAACCAGTACGACGACGGAGGCACCCACAACATCACGATCGCGGCCACCACGACTGCCGCCAGGAACCCGCCACTGAACAGTCCGGCGACGAACAGCGGTGCCGCAAGGATGGTCAAACCCAACCGCGACGACTTCGACCGTCGCAGCACATGCCAGCCGAGAATCGCCGCAGCCGCAGCACACGCACCCGCGACGAGCGCCGCCGCGCGGGTAACGCTGCGAACGTCGTCGACACTGAGCCCGAAGGAGCCGCCAGCCAAGGTTTCCTCGATCGAGTCGCGCCAGGCCACGGTGTGCAGGCTCGCGATCTGGTCGTAGGCCAGCACCACCACAAACGCGGAGCCGATCATGATCGACCACGCCGCCATGGTCACCTGACGGGGACGAGGCGGGACTGAGTTGGGGCCACGTTGGTCGCTCACGCACCCATTGTGCCAAGTCACCCCCGACGGTTGCGACGTGCGTAGGCTGGCCCGGTGACCGACACCCTCGCCCACGCGATCGATCAAGCCTGCCGACTCACCGGGGAGTTCACCCTGAGGTCCGGTCAGGTATCCACCGAGTACTTCGACAAATACCTCTTCGAGGCCCAGCCCGACCTGCTCGACCGGGTGGCCACCGCGATGGTCGACCTGCTGCCCGGCGACACCGAACTGCTCGGTGGACTGGAACTGGGTGGGGTGCCCATCGCCACCATGGTCAGCGCGAAGACCGGTACGCCGGCTCTGTTCGTGCGCAAGAAGGCCAAGGAGTACGGCACCTGCAAACTGGCCGAAGGTCCCGACGTGTCCGGTCGACGGATCACCCTCATCGAGGACGTGATCACCACCGGCGGCGCGGTCCGCGACGCCACTGTGGCACTGCGCGCGGCCGGAGCCATTGTGAGTACCGTCGTCTGTGCGATCGATCGGAGTCCGGCCGGAGTCAATCCGTTGGCCGACGTCGGCCTGAGCGTCGTGCCGGTGCTGACGAAAGCCGACCTGGACGCCGCTGCTGACCGCTCGGGGCCCCCTCAGACTTCGTCGACTGCCTCGTCGCGGTAGGCCTCGGGCACCCCGGGGTCCTCCTCCTTGCGCTTGCGCAGGAGTTCGATGAACAAGAACACCACGGTCAGCCCCAGCAGGCCGTAGGTGACCAGGTCGATGTACTTGCCCAACGCGGGAACGGTCTGGCCGAGCACGTAGCCCACCGTCATCAACGAGACGATCCAGGCGACCGCACCGACCGCGCTCCAAAGGTAGAACACGTGCTGCTTCATCCTCGTCACGCCGGCGACCAGGGTGATGTAGGTGCGCACGAACGGCACGAAACGCCCGGCGACCAGGGCGGAGTGACCATGGCGGTCGAAGAACTCTGCGGTTTGGTCGAGGTACTTGCGCTTGATGACCCTGCCGTCGCGGTGATAGATCCTTGGACCGACCTTGCGGCCGATGAGATAGCCGGTCACGTTGCCCGCAAAGGCGGCCACGACGTAGACCGACATTGCAAAGATCAGGTCGAGCAGATGATTGCCTGGCACGATGTCGACCTTGGACTCCGCGATGAACAGACCCATCGCGAAGAGCAGGGTGTCACCGGGCAGGAACGGAAACAGCAGACCACACTCCACAAACAGCACCACGATTCCGATCCAGAACAGCGCCGCGCCGAACTCGCCCAACAAGAAGTCGGGGCTGAGCCATTGGGTGATGTCATGCAGGCTTTGAGGCATGACAGCCTGGGTCGAGAGCACGGATACAACCTACCGGGCAGAGGAAATCCCCACGTGGGCAACCTCGATGGCTACCCTGCGGCCATGAGCGAATCCGAGGAGCGGGCCCCCTACGACCCGATGCCCTACGGCACTGCGGTCGTCGGGGTCGGTCCCTGGCAGGGCCCCTGGCCCGAGGGTGACCGGTGGGATCCGGAGTTGCTGGCCGGCGGGGATCGGCGCAACGTGGTGGACCGCTATCGCTACTGGACCATGGCCGCGATCAAGGCCGATCTGGACACCCGCCGTCACGATTTCCACATCGCGATCGAGAACTGGCAGCACGACTTCAACATCGGCACCATCGTGCGCACGGCGAACGCGTTCTTGGCTGCCGAGGTGCACATCGTCGGCAACCGTCGCTGGAACCGTCGCGGCGCGATGGTCACCGACCGCTACCAGCACATCCGACACCATCCCACCGTGGACGATCTGGGCGACCACCTGGCTGAGCGCGGAGTCCTTCTCTACGGCATCGACAATCTGCCCGGTTCGTTGCACCTGGAAAGCCTGGCTATGCCGCGCAAGGTGTGCTTCCTCTTCGGGCAGGAAGGCCCAGGACTGTCCGACGACGCCCGAGCCCGGTGCGATGCGACCTTCTCGATCGCCCAGTTCGGCTCGACCCGCTCCATCAACGCATCGGCGGCCGGGGCGATCGCGATGCATTCGTGGATCCGCGAGCACGCCGACCTGTCAGCCGACGGAGCCTGGCGCGGCTAGTCAGCGCTTGAAGCACATCACCATCTTGTTGCCGGAGTTCCACTCCGAGAGCCAGTTGACGTAGGTGAAGCGGGCGGTGCCGGCGATGTTCTTGCAGTGGTCCTCGGCCAACTGCGACACCTGCCAGGCCGACGGCTTGTTCTCGCGCTTGATCGCGAAGGCGCCGGCCGGGTTCCACTTGTGCCCTTCGGCACAGACGGTGAGCTTGTATTGCTTGGAGACGCACGCCTTCGCATTGGCGTTGACCCCCTTGCTGCCGATGACCGGGGTGTTGTTGTTCGGCAGGTTCGCCAGCCCACGGCCCTTGGCCAGCACCAGGTCGCAGCGCAGCCAGTTCTGGCCGTCCTTCACCTGTTTCGTTGTCGGGGTGTAGAAGACGAAGAAGTACGCCGACTTGATGCGGTCACGCCAACTCTCACCCATCACGTGGAAGAACTTCGGAGTGCACTGGGCCTCCCCGACCTTTCGGATCTCCTTCTTCGACAGCGTGGAGATCTTGCGACCGACGGTGACCACCGCAAAGGTCCGGGCGGTGTGCGCGGCACTGCACTGGACGGTCGGGGTGTTGTTAGAACCGTCCGCCAGGTCGTCGACCTTCAGGACACGACACTCCCCGACGGCCGGGCGGGCACTGGCTCGCTCGGTCGCCACCGAAGCAGTCGTCGTACCGGCGAGCATCGTGGTCGCGACAACCAAGGCCATTGCTGTGGCGGTCAGCATCCTTCGCACCCTGGCACCATCCTTCGAGTTCTGGAGACGACGCCGAGGAGACGAGGTCTGGAGACAACAGGGTCGATTATCACCCGCGAGAGCTGCGAAGGCAGCATCGACTGACCATCGGTAGCAGATTCACAGGTTCCCGTTTCCCGTTAGGCTCGGGTCCATGCCGATCGCAACTCCTGAGAAGTACGCCGAAATGTTGGCCACCGCAAAGTCCTCCGGCTATGCCTTCCCCGCCATCAACGTGTCCAGTTCACAAACGCTCAACGCCGCCCTGGCAGGCTTCGCCGAGGCAGGATCCGACGGCATCATCCAGGTCTCCACCGGCGGAGCGGAGTATTTCTCCGGGCCGACGATCAAGAACATGGTGATCGGTTCACTGGGATTCGCCGCCTACGCGGCAGAGGTGGCCAAGGCGTATCCGGTCAACATCGCCCTCCACACCGACCACTGCCCCAAAGACAAGCTGGACGGGTTCGTTCGCCCGCTCCTCGACATCTCCGCCGAACGGGTCGCCGCCGGCCAGGCGCCGCTGTTCCAGTCGCACATGTGGGACGGCTCCGCGGTGCCGCTGGCTGAGAACCTCGCGATCGCCGAGGAGTTGCTCGCCAAGGCCAAGGCAGCTCACATCGTGCTCGAGATCGAGGTGGGTGTGGTCGGCGGCGAGGAGGACGGCATCGTCGGAGCCATCGACGACAAGCTCTACTCCACCCCCGAGGACGCCCTCGCGACGGCTCACGCCTTGGGGCTGGAGGGCTACCTGACAGCGCTGACCTTCGGCAACGTGCACGGCGTCTACAAGCCGGGCAACGTGCAACTGCGCCCCGAGATCCTGCGCGATGCGCAGGCTGCCGTCGCCGCCGAACTCGGCCTGGGCGAAGGCGCCAAGCCCTTCAACCTGGTCTTCCACGGTGGCTCCGGGTCCAGGCCCGACGAGATCGCTGCCGCGGTCTCCTACGGAGTGGTGAAGATGAACGTCGACACCGACACCCAGTACGCCTACACCCGCGCGGTGGCCGGCCACATGCTGAGCAACTACGACGGCGTGCTCAAGATCGACGGCGAGGTCGGCAACAAGAAGGCCTACGACCCGCGTGGCTGGGGCAAGACCGCCGAGGCGGCCATGGCGGCCCGGATCGTCCAGGCCTGCGAGGACCTCTCCGCGGCGGGCAAGTCCATCGGCTGATCAGTCGCACCGGCGACCCGCCAGAGCCCTGTGGCTCCCTGCCGGTGTGCAGTTTCCCAGGGATGGCACCGTCAGTGCATCAAGGCGTCGTACGCCGCGGCGGAGGAATCCCGCAGGAACTCACGGCACCGGGCCGCCTCGTCCTGCTCCCCGATCGCCTCCGCGGCCAGAGCAAGCAGCGCCAGGCAGGTCAAGAAGCCGCGGTTGGGTTCGTGCTCCCACGGCACCGGCCCGTGGCCCTTCCAGCCGCTGCGGCGCAGCAGGTCCAGGGAGCGGTGGTAGCCCACCCGGGAGTAGGCGTAGACCGTGACGTCGTCGGCGTCAGCGTCGCGGGCCTCGGAGGCCAGTGCGGCCCAGGCTGCGGGCGAGGCCGGATGGGCCCGGACCACGTCGACGGGGTCGGAGCCGGCGGCCAGCAGAGCGCTGGCCAGGTCATCGGGCAGCAGCGTCGGCGGCGGGCCGGCCATCAGATCGGTGTGGGTCATGGGGTGCCTTCGGGGTTGGGGGCGCCGACGGTGGCACCAGTGGAAAGAAGAGCGCGGATCCGGTCGGGACCCAGCGCCAAGAACAGCGTCGGCAGGCGCGGGCCGGCGTCGGCGTCGACGAGCAGGTTGTAGAGCAGGTGGAAGAACGCCTTCTGGTCGGACTTGACCTCCTCGGTGGGAGCGTCGTCGAGGGCCAGTCCGCGAACCAACTTCGGCACGCCGTAGACCAGCGAGGTGATCTGGCCGAGGTCGAACCCGGTGCCCATCTGGTCGAGCAGGGTGGTGATCCAGGTCTGCTCCCGGGCGGAGAGACCGGCCAGCCGGTCGGCGTCGGCCACGGTGCGCACCGTGGTGCGTTGGTCCTGCGGCACGTAGTCGGCCATCCAGGTCATTGCCTTGTCCAGGCGCGGTTCGAGGTCGCCCACCGAGTCGTGGGGGTAGCCCGCACTGGTCACCACGGCCGAGATCAGGTCGGCCGAGCCGGCGGTGACATCGGCGACCGAACTCAGCAACCGGAACGGCACCGGCACCGCGGGAGTCGGCAACACCCCGGCGTGCTGGGTGCTGCTGGCCCGCTCGAAGGCGAGCACGTGAGCGTCCCGTCGGTCGGGATCGGCCGCCTTCTTGCCCAACGTGTCCCACTCGTCGTAGAGCCGGACGACCTCGGGACCGAAGTCGACGTTGAAGGCCTGCTTGGGCTGGCGACGCACGTAGAGCCAACGCAGGATCGGTGCTTCCAGGATCCGCAAGGCGTCCGTCGCTGTGGGCACTCCACCCCGCGAGGAGGACATCTTCACCTGACCGCCGGCGCCGACGAAGGAATAGCCGACGAACCAGGGAGCGGCCCCGTCGAAGATCCTCACCATGTCCTTGCCGACGGTGTACGACGAGCCGGGGCTGGCGTGGTCGACGCCACCGGGCTCGAAGGCGACACCCTCGAAGGCCCACCGCATCGGCCAGTCGACCTTCCAGACCAGCTTGCCGCGCGAGACCGCCATGTCGTCCTCGGCGAGGTTCTGGTCGCCGGCGAACCCGCAGGCGCTGCACTGATAGCTGAGCACGTGAGTGGTGTCGTCGTAGGAAGTCACCGTGGTGGTGTCACGGCCGCACTCGGCGCAGAACGGCTTGTAGGGGAACCGGGCGAGGGCACCCGAATCCGGGCCGTCATCCTCGGCGGTCACCGAGTCGGCCAATGCGGCCGCCTCCTGCTCGCTGCCCGCCTGGACCGGCTTGGTGCGGTAGCGCGCCAGGATCGCCTCGATCTCGGTGCGGCGCGATAGCGCCCCCAGGATCGGGGCTCGGTAGCGGCCCGAGGTGTATTCCACCGTCTGGGACTTGGCCTCCATCTCCACACCGAGGTCCCTCAGGGACGCCACCAGGGGCGCCTTGAACCTCTCGGCCCAGGACTCGTATTCACCGCTCGGGTCGGGCACCGCCGAAAGCGGCCTGCCGATGTGGGTGGCCCAACTCGGGTCGACTCCGGCGGGCACCTTGCGGAAACGGTCGTAGTCGTCCCAGGAATGCAGGTGTCGCACCGTCAGGCCACGGCGCCGCAGCTCCTCGGCAACGAAGTGCACGGTGAGGAACTCGCGCAGGTTGCCCAGATGCACATGACCGCTGGGAGAGGCCCCCGAAGCACAGGTGATCAGGTCGCCGGTGCCGAATTTCTCGTGGTGACGAACGGTGTCGTCAGCGGCACGGGTGACCCAGTCAGTGGGCTCAGGCACGGTGGGACCTCTCAGGTGCGGCGGGGGCTGGCCTGCCCACGGTACTTGAACCAAGGCGGTTGATCCCAACCTGTTCCGGTAGGGTGCAGCAAGTGCCAGCGATAGCAATCATCGGTGCCCAGTGGGGCGACGAAGGCAAGGGCAAGGCCACCGACCTGCTCGGTGAAGCCACTGACGTCGTCGTGAAGTTCAACGGCGGCAACAACGCCGGCCACACCGTGGTCATCCCCCAACCGGACGGTAGCCGGGAGAAGTTCGCCTTGCACCTGCTGCCCTCCGGCATCCTGTCCCCCGGGGTGGTCCCCGTCATCGGCAACGGCGTCGTGGTGGACCTCGCGGTGTTGTTCGAGGAGATCGACGGCCTCGAGGCCCGCGGAGTGGACACCTCGCTGCTCAAGGTCTCGGCCAGCGCCCACGTCATCGCCGACTACAACCGGCAACTCGACAAGGTCACCGAGCGGTTCCTGGGCTCACGCAAGATCGGCACCACCGGACGCGGCATCGGGCCGGCGTACGCCGACAAGATCAACCGCATCGGCATCCGCATCCAGGACCTGTTCGACGACAAGATCCTGCACGCCAAAGTCGAGGGTGCCCTCGAACTGAAGAACCAGATCCTCACCAAGGTCTACAACCGACGTGGCTTCACCGTGGAGTCGGTGGTCGAAGAACTGACCCAGTACGTCGAGCGTCTGCGCCCGATGGTCTGCGACACCGGTCTCTATCTGGCCGAGGCGCTCGACGAGGGCAAGGTCGTGCTCCTAGAGGGCGGCCAGGCCACCCTGCTGGACATCGACCATGGCACCTACCCGTTCGTGACGTCGTCGTCGGCGACCTCCGGCGGTGCCTGCACCGGGTCCGGCATCCCACCGAAGCGGATCGACTCGGTGATCGGCATCGTCAAGGCCTATGCCACCCGGGTCGGCGAGGGACCCTTCCCGACCGAACTTCTCGACGACAAGGGCGAGTTCCTGCGCAAGCAGGGCGGCGAGTACGGCACCACCACCGGACGTCCACGTCGCACCGGTTGGTATGACGCCGTGGTGGCTCGCTATGCCGCTCGCATCAACGGCGTCACCGACTTCGTGCTCACCAAACTCGACATTCTCACCGGTCTAGACCAGGTGCCGGTGTGCGTGGCCTACGACGTCGACGGCGTCCGCCATCAGGAGATGCCGATCAGCCAGACCGACTTCCACCACGCCACCCCGATCTATGAGTTCCTGCCCGGCTGGTGGGAAGACATCTCCAAGTGCCGGGCCTTCGACGAGCTGCCGGAGAACGCCAGGGCCTACGTGGACTACCTGGAGTCGATCTCCGGCTCGCGGATCTCGGTGATCGGGGTCGGCCCCGGCCGCGACGAGGTCATCGTCCGGCACGCTCTGGTCTGATCGGCCCTCGCCGATAGGGTTGGCAACCGTGAAGATCCTGCTCCTAGGCAACGGCGGTCGCGAGCACGCGCTGGCCCGCAAATTCGACCTGGACGGCGACGATGTGTTCGCTGCGCCCGGCAACCCCGGCATCGCCCAGGTGGCGCAGGTCTGTGACCTCGACCTACTCGACCCGTCAGCGGTGGCCGCTCTGGCCACCCGACTGGGGGTCGACCTGGTGGTCGTCGGACCGGAGGCTCCCCTGGTCGCCGGAGTGGCCGACGCTGTCCGGGAGGCCGGCGTCCCGGTCTTCGGTCCCTCCGGGGCGGCGGCTCGGCTGGAGGGCTCCAAGGCCTTCGCCAAGCAGGTCATGGCGGCGGCCGGGGTGCCCACCGCACGGGCGCACGTGTGCACCACCGCCGAGCAGGCCGGCGCCGCGCTGGATGACTTCGGGCCTCCCTACGTGGTCAAGGACGACGGTCTGGCCGCCGGCAAGGGGGTGGTGGTCACAGCCGACCGCGACGCCGCGTTGGCCCACGCTGCCGGGTGCGCGCAGGTCGTCATCGAGGAATTCCTCGACGGTCCCGAGGTTTCGCTCTTCGCGGTCTGCTCCTTCGACGAGGAGGGGGTGATGGCCTTCCCGCTCCAGCCCGTCCAGGACTTCAAACGCATCCGCGACTTCGACCAGGGTCCCAACACCGGCGGGATGGGTTCCTACACCCCGCTGATCTGGGCCCCGGACGACCTCGTCGAGGAGGTGATGACCGAGATCGTGTTGCCCACCCTGGAGGAGATGTGGGACCGCGGCACCCCGTTCACCGGGCTGTTGTTCGTTGGGCTCGCACTCACCTCGCAGGGCACCCGGGTGATCGAGTTCAATGCCAGGTTCGGCGACCCCGAGACGCAGTCGCTGATGGCGATGCTCGCCTCCCCGTTGGCGCCACTGCTGCTGTCCGCAGCCACCGGCACCATGGACGAGAACGTCGCCCCGGTCTTCGCCGACGGTGCCGCCTGCACGGTGGTGATGGCCTCGGCCGGCTACCCAGGCTCGTCCTCCTCGGGCGACCCGATCACCGGCATCGAGGACGCCGAGGCCCTCGACGACGTGCACGTCATCCAGGCTGGCACCGCGCTGTCCGCCTCCGGCGATCTGGTCACCTCCGGGGGCCGGGTGCTGGCCGTGGTCGCCACCGGCGAAGACCTGCCGACCGCCCGAGCGGCCGCGTATGCCGGGGTTGACCTGATCTCGTTCCCGGGGTCCCAGCACCGCACCGACATCGCGGCCGGTCTCTGAGCGGTCCGCCGGTTCCGCGCGGTCCTGTCCCCCCTGGGGACATCTGGCCTAGGCTCAACCCATGACCCTCGCACTGCAGATCTTCGCCGGCATACTCGGCAGCCTGGCCCTGCTGGTGCTGGTCGTCTGGTCAGGCAACGCCTCGCTGAAGTCGGGGGGGCCTTCGGCCACTGGCACCGGCAACGCGTTCGGCTCTGCCGCCGGGATCTTCGACCCCGGCACGGCCCGGGCGATGGACGAGATCAAGCAGTGGGAGAACACCGCGGCACCGCTGCCGTTGCCCGATCCAGACGACCTGCCGATGGCGATCGACCTGGACTCCGGGGTCGCGCGAATCATCAAGCCCTGAGCCTGCA
>JBPPMQ010000022.1:0-28802 GCA_051306135.1 Nocardioides sp.
GCGCTGTCCACGTTCTACCCGGACGCCCGCAACATCCACGACGCTGACAACCGCAACATCCAGGTGATCCGGATGATCGCGAAGATGCCGACGCTGGGCGCCTGGTCGTTCCGGCACGCGCAGGGCAAGCCGTACGTCTATCCGGACAACGACCTGTCTTACACCGCCAACTTCCTCTCGATGCTCTTCAAGATGAGCGAGTCGAAGTTCGACGCCGACCCCCGGTTGGTCAAGGCGTTGGACACCTTGTTCATCTTGCACGCCGACCACGAGCAGAACTGTTCGGCCAACGCGGTGCGCTCGGTGGGCTCCTCCCAGGTCGACCCCTATTCGGCGGTGTCGGCCGGCATCGGTGCTCTCTTCGGCCCACTGCACGGTGGCGCCAACGAGGCGGTGCTGCGGATGCTCAAACGAATCGGCACCAAGTCCGAGATCCCAGCGTTCATCGAGGGCGTCAAGAACGGCAACGAGCGCCTGATGGGCTTCGGCCACCGGGTCTACAAGAACTACGACCCGCGTGCCAAGATCATCAAGCAGCAGGCGCTCAACGTCTTCGAGGTCACGGGCACCAACCCGTTGCTGGAGATCGCCCTGGAGTTGGAGAAGATCGCGCTGGAGGACGAATACTTCGTCAAGCGTCGGCTCTACCCCAACGTCGACTTCTACTCCGGCTTGATCTACGAGGCCTTCCAGTTTCCGCCGGAGATGTTCACGGTGCTGTTCGCCATCGGCCGCACTCCCGGTTGGCTGGCCCAATGGCTCGAACTGGTGCAGGACCCCGAGCAGAAGATCGCCCGGCCCAAGCAGATCTACACCGGTGCCCGCACGCTGGACTTCACCCCTGCGTCGCAGCGCTGGTCCTGAGCGAAGACTCGGCCTTCGACTCACAGGTGGCTCTCAGTCATTCCTAGCCTCGCCTTTCAGGTGGCGGATCCACAGTGAGTGACATGAGCGATTACTACCCGACGACTGCTCCCGCCCCGCAACCGCCGCGCAAGCCAAGCCGCTGGAGACTCGTTGCCGGCACCACCGTGGTGGCCCTCGCGGTCGGCGGTGGAGCCGGCTTCGGCGGTGCCGCCGTGTACGACAACCTCGACGACGGTGGCTCCGCTTCGTCTGAAGCCGCCGGCTCGGTCGCTTCACCCCTGTTGATCGCCGACTCTGGGTCGGCCGCCCAGGGCTCGGTCGAAGCGGTCGCGGCAGCGGTGTTGCCCTCGGTCGTCAAGATCGAGGTCTCGGGCGCCACCGAGTCCGGATCCGGTTCAGGCATCATCCTGTCCGCCGACGGCGAGATCCTGACCAACAATCACGTCGCCGCCGTCGCAGGCGAGTCCGGCACCATCCAGGTCGACTTCAACGACGGCACCAGGGCCAACGCCACAGTCATCGGCACCGACCCGATCACCGACACCGCGGTCCTCAAGGCCGAGGGGGTCACCGGTCTGACGCCGGCGACCATCGGCTCCTCCGACGACCTGGCCGTCGGAGGATCGGTGGTGGCCATCGGTTCGCCGTTCGGTCTGGAGTCCACGGTCACCTCCGGCATCGTGTCCGCCCTCAACCGACCTGTCGACGTCGGCGCCACCGAGGCGGGGGACCGGATCCTGTATCCCGCGATCCAGACCGATGCGGCGATCAATCCCGGCAACTCAGGTGGACCGCTGATGAACATGTCGGGCCAGGTCGTCGGCATCAACTCCTCGATCCAGTCGACCAGCAGCACCTCGGCAGAGGCCGGCTCGATCGGTCTCGGGTTCGCGATCCCGATCGACGAGGTGCTGCCGATCGTCGAGCAGATGCGCAACGGTGAGACTCCGACCCACGCCCGCCTGGGTACCTCGGTGTCCAGCGTCGGCGCCAGCCAGACCAACCCGAGCGGCACCGGCGACGGCGCCCAGGTCGAGGAGGTGGCCCAGGGTTCGGCCGCAGGCGAGGCCGGACTGGAGGTCGGCGACGTGATCACCAGGGTCGACGACCACATCATCACCAACTCGGACTCCCTGATCGCCACCATTCGCAGCTTCCGGCCCGGCGACGAGGTGACTCTCACCTACATCCGCAACGATGAGGAGCAGACCACGCAGGTCACCCTCGGTTCGGACGCGGGCGAAGTCAGTTGAGAGACTTCTGGAACTCCCCGCAGTGTTCGGAGATCCGGAAGCCGAGTTCCTCGTTGACGCCGATCATGTGGGCGTTCGCCCCGGCGTTCCAGGTCAGCACATGGGTGATCGAGGGGTCCTGGTCCTGAAGGAACTTCAGGTTGGCGACCTTGACCGCCATTCCGAGGCGGTGGCCTCGGTGGCCGGACTTGACCAGGGTGCCCAGTTGGTAGGCCCGCCCGGGTTCGCGTGCCGGGGTGACCAGGTCGGAGAACGCGACCATCACCCCGTCGGCGTCGAAGGCGTAGGTGCCGTAGCGGGTACGACCTGAAGAGGCCTCGTTGGCGTCGTTGATGCGCACCGCTGCCGTGTCGGGGGTGGTGGGCTCGATCGCCAGGTCGCCGGTCGGAGCTTCGGTCTCGATCGCCGCGTCCAGGGCCGCATAGTCAGCCAACCAGGCGTCGGGGACCGGACCTTTGCAGGACTCCAGGCGATAGCCCGCGGCCCGTTCGGCGGTCTCGGCGCTGAACCGGTCCAGTACCGCGGCAGCCACCGGCAGGTCGAGCCGACGCTGCAGCTCCCCCAGCGCCAAGGTGTAGCCGTGTGCGCCCAGGAACTCCGGTCCCTCTGCTCCTTGACCGGTCACGGGAAAGGTCGACGGCCAGTCTGCCGGCACGATGACGGTGGAGCGCCCAGCAGCAGCAGCGCGGTCTTCCAGGAAAGCGAGGGCCCGCGTGCCGATTCCCAGCCTGCGGTAGGCCGGAACCACATCCACCGTGATCTTGGCCAGGTGGGCGTTCTCAGACATCGGTCGCCCCAACCACAGCGACGCCACCGGGGTGCCGCCGAGGAAGCCGGTCCACCCCTGATGGGTGAATCGGGCGGCCTGGTTGCGCATCGCCGGCACCAGGTCGGCGAGGGTGAAGGCCGCGCAGTTCTCGCCACGAGAGGCGATCTGGGAGTCCAGGTAGGCCTGGTGCCAGACGGCGATCTGGTCGTCGTCGTCGAAGTCGACCTCGACGAAATCGACCTGGTGGCGGTCGAACTGGTGGAGGTCGAGCGTCATGGCAACCTCTTCTGGACGGCTTCGGCTTGTTCGATGACGGTGAACCCGAGCAGGTCGTTGACTGCCACCATATGGTCGTTGCTGGCTGCGTTCCAGGTGGTGACCTCGGTGAAGCCGTCGCGGATCTGGAGCAGGTTGGCCGTCTTGACCGCCAGCCCGAGGCGGTGACCCCGATGATCGCGGCGCACGATGGTGCCGGACTGGGCGATCGAGTCGGGAGCGCCGCTGCGTTGGATCATCTGGGTCATCGCCACGACCTCGCCGGTCGAGGTGAGTGCCACAGCCCCCCACATCGCCCGTTTCTGGCCGGCCCACAGCCGTTCCGAATGCCGGATGCCGTCCGGGTCGGGGGTGTCCGGCTCCATCTCCAGTTCTCCGGTCGGGGCCTCGGAGTCGACCAGGGCGTCGAGCGCCGCGAAGCTCACCAGGATCTCTTCGGGCACAGACCCGGTGAAGGTCACGATCTGGTAGTCCTGGTGCTTGTCTGCTGCCGTGGCGGCCAGGCCGAGGAGGAGGCCACGGTCGACCGGCAGCGCCAACCGGCGGTGCAGTTCACGGTTGCGGGCGGTGAAGCCACGCGCCTTCGCGAACTCGAAGCCGGGCGAGGTTTCCTGGTCTGCGCCCCAGATCACGGCCGTGGACATCAAGCTCCGACCGACCTCGGCCATCACCGACTCCAGGTGCGTCAGGGCCGCCGTGCCGATACCGCGGCGTCGATGCTCAGGCAGGACCGCGACCTCGATGAACCCCAGGGCGAGGTTGTCCAGCATCGGCAGCCACAGTTCGGTGACGGCCACCGCAACGCCGCGGTCGCGCACCAGCCACCTGCGGATCCGACCGGAGGCGGGCTGGTCGGCGAAGCTCGCGCGACTGTCCTCCAAGGTCATCGGGCGGGCCGTGGTCGGCCGATCGTGAAGGGCGACCGTGGTGAGGATCCGGTCGCTGATCTCGAAGGTCGGGTCGTCGGCTGCAACCTCGGTGAACTCGATCGGGGCGGAAGTGACCGTCATCGAACCCTGTCCACTCTCTTCTCGTCCCAGACGGGGTTCGGGCTCTCATAGACGGTGCCGTCTGCGCCGTAGAGGAGGAAACGGTCGAAACCGCGGGCGAACCAGCGGTCGTGGGTGACCGCGATGACGGTCCCCTCGAAAGCCTGCAGTCCCGCTTCGAGTGCCTCGGCCGACTGCACGTCGAGGTTGTCGGTGGGCTCGTCGAGCAACAGCAGCGTCGCGCCGGACAACTCCAGGAGCAGGATCTGGAACCGAGCCTGTTGGCCGCCCGAGAGGGAGTCGAAGGCCTGCTCGGAGGCGTGCGCCAACTCATAGCGGTCCAGCACCCGACTGGCCGCCTCCCGGCCCATCCCAGCGCGCCCTCTGCCGTCTGGCTGGGCGTCGCCACGGTGCAGGATGTCGAGCAGGGTCCGGCCGGCCAACTCCGGGTGGGCGTGGGTCTGCACGAACCAACCGGGACGCACCCGGGCCCCCAGTTTGACTGTCCCGCTGTGGGAGACCGGCACGATCTGGACTCCGTCGGTGACCGGCTCGTGTTCCTTGTCGGGGCGCGAACCGCCGGCGGCGAGCAGTCGCAGGAAGTGCGACTTGCCCGAGCCGTTGGCGCCGAGCACTGCGACCCGTTCGCCGAACCAGACCTCGAGGTCGAAAGGCTTCATCAATCCGGTCAGCTCGAGTCCCTCGCAGACCACGGCACGTTTGCCGGTGCGGCCACCGGTGAGGCGCATCACCACGTGCTGCTCACGGGGCTGCTCGGTCGGCGGTCCGGCGTCCTCGAACTTGGTCAGCCGGGTCAGCGCCGCCTGATAGCGGCTGGACATGTCGGAGTTGTAGGCCGCCTTCTGCTTGTACATCAACATCTGGGCCCGCAGTTTCGCGTGTTCCTCGTCCCACCGCTTGCGCAACTCCTCGAAGCGGGCGAACCGAGCGGTGCGGGCGTCGTGGTAGCCGGCGAAACCGCCGGGATGAGTCCACACCTGGTTGCCACTGCTGCCAAGCTCCACAGTGACGATCCGGGTGGCAGTGTTGTTGAGCAGTTCCCGGTCGTGAGAGATGAACAGAATCGTCTTCGGGCTCTGCTCGATCTTGCCCTCCAGCCAGATCTTGGCGGGCACGTCGAGAAAGTTGTCCGGCTCGTCGAGCAACAGCACCTCGTCGGGGCCACGGAGCAGGTATTCGAGCACCACCCGCTTCTGCTCACCGCCCGACAGAGTCTCCAGGCTGCGGTAGCGGGCCCGGTCGAACGGCACCGACAGAGCAGCCATCGTGCAGACGTCCCAGACGACCTCGATGTCGTAGCCTCCGGCGTCGGCGTATTCGGCCAGCGCGGTCGCGTAGGCCATCTGAGTCTTCTCGTCCTCGGAGTCCATCATCGCCAACTCGGCCGCGTCGAGGGCGCGGGCGGCCTCCTGGACCCGGTCCGGCGCCACCGAGAGCAACAGGTCGCCGATGGTGGTCGCGCCACGGGCCACGGTCTGCCGCATGATGCCCAGTCCGCCGGAACGGGCGACGACCCCAGCGTGGGGTTGGAGTTCGCCGGTGATGATCCTCAGCAGGGTGGTCTTGCCGGCGCCGTTGGCACCGACCAGGGCGACCTTCGCGCCGTCGCCGACACGGAAACTGACGTCGTCGAGCAGCACCCGCCCGTCGGGCAACTCATAGCGCACTCCGGCCACGTCGACATGTCCCACAACGACCCAGTCTCTCAGCCTTGTCGAGCGGATTTCGCCGACAACCCCCTCCATGGGTGAGAGGACCGGTCAAATCTGCGAGACTACCGCCATGATCAGTCCGCTCAAGGGCGCCGTACGCACGGTGCTGCTGCGTCTGGCGACCCGGGGCACGGGCGTGCCTGACCTGACCCAACTGAAGAAGGTCCCCGAACATCTGACCTATCCCCTGCGTCGCGACGGCATGGACCCGTTGCCGCAGATGGCCCACCAGCGCAGCGAGGACCCGGTCACCAAACTGGGTAGTGTGCTCGGACTGGACATCTGGCTGGTCACCGGCCACGCCGAGACCAAGAAGGTGCTGGCAGACACCACGTCGTACTCCAACGACATCCGGCACCTGCTGGGCAAGAAGAAGCGGGACGGTGCCGACGAGGTCGGCGGCCTCGGAATGACCGATCCGCCCGACCACACCCGGCTTCGTGGCCTGATCACCCCCGAGTTCACGATGCGCCGACTCAAACGGCTCGAAGCCACCATCGACGAGGTCATCGCGACCTCACTGGACAAGATGGAAGCCCATGGCCCGGTCGTGGACATGGTCGAGGACTTCGGGTTCGAGATACCGTTCCGAGTGATCTGCGACCTCCTCGGCCTGCCCGAGGACACTCGCGATGAGTTCCACCACCTCGGCGTAGCCCGCTTCGACGTGTCCAAGGGCGGGCCCGGAGTCTTCGGCTCCGCCGCCGAGACCCGCACCTTCCTCATCAACGCGGTCAAGGAGCAGCGCGACGACCCCGGCGAGGGGTTGATCGGCGAGATCCTGCGCACCCACGGAGCCGACTTCGACGACGTCGAACTGGGCGGCTTGGCCGACGGGGTCTTCCTCGGAGGCTACGAGACCTCCGCGGCGATGCTGTCGATGGGCGCCTTGGTGCTGGCCCAGAACCCCGTGGCGTACGCCGACCTGCGCAGCGGCAGCCCGAAGAAGGTCAATGCCGTGGTCGAGGAACTGCTGCGTTACCTGTGCCCGGTGCAGGTGGCCTTCCCGCGCTTCGCCAAACAGGACCTGGACCTGTTCGGCCACACCGTCACCAAGGGGTCGGTCGTCATCGCCTCGCTGGTCGGCGCGAACCGCGACCCCGAGGCGGTGCCGCACCCCGAGCAGTTCGACCTGCGCAACGCCTCCACTCAACACTTCGCCTTCGGACACGGCATGCACCGCTGCGTAGGCGCCGAACTGGCCCGGATGGAGATGCGGGCCTCGCTGGTCGCACTGTCCAACCGGTTCCCGGATCTGACGTTGGACTCCACCGACTACGACGACTTCGGATTCCGCGACCTGTCCATCGTCTACGGTCTGGACCGCCTGCCCGTCCGCATCCACGGCTAAAGCATTCGTCCGGTCTCCAGGTAGCGCTGGTGCCAACTGAGCGCCTCACCCAACAGGTGCGGGGTGTGGCGTGCCGTCGGCCTGGCGGCCCAGGCCCGCTCGGCATAGTCGTGCAGCGCCTCGCGAAAGCTCGGGTGGGCACAATTGTCGATGACCCGCGAGACCCGCTGGGTGGGGGGCAACCCTCGCAGGTCGGCCAGTCCCTGTTCGGTGACGATCACGTGCACGTCGTGTTCGGTGTGGTCGACGTGGGAGACCATCGGAACGATCGATGAGATTGCGCCACCCTTGGCGGTCGAGGCCGACAAGAAGAAGTTCAGGAACGCGTTGCGGGCGAAGTCACCGGAGCCACCGATGCCGTTCATGATCGCCGACCCCATCACGTGGGTGGAGTTCACGTTGCCGTAGATGTCGGCCTCGATCATTCCGTTCATTGCGATGATGCCGAGCCGGCGTACCAACTCCGGGTGGTTGGAGATCTCCTCGCTACGCAGCAGGATCTTGGTCTTGTAGGAATCGACGTTGTCCACGAAACGCTGCGCACCGGCGTCGGAGAGTCCGAACGCGGTCGCCGACGCGGCCACCAGGGTGCCGGAGTCCAGCAGGTCCAACATCGCATCCTGGAGCACCTCGGTGTAGGCGGTCAGGCCGGTGAACTCCGAGGCGCCCAACCCGGCGAGCACAGCGTTGGCCACATTGCCGACCCCGGACTGGATCGGCAACAGAGTGGGGGGCACGCGCCCGGCTGCGACCTCGTGGCGTAGGAAGTCGATCAAGTGCTCGGCGATCGACGCGGAGGCCTCGTCGGGGGCCGTGAACCCGGAGTTGCGGTCCGGCGCGTCGGTCTCGACCACCGCGACCACCTTGGAGGGGTCGACCCGCAGATAGGGGTCCCCGATGCGTTGCATCGGTTCGGTGAGCAGCAACGGGCGGCGGTGCGGCGGCAGCGCAGTGCCGTAGTAGACGTCGTGGAACCCCTCGAACTGCCGGGGCTGCCAGTGGTTCACCTCCAAGATCACCCGGTCGGCCTGGTCCAGCCACGTCTTGTTGTTGCCGACCGACGAACTGGGCACCAGCAGGCCGTCGGGCAGGATCGCGGTGACCTCGACGACGGCCACGTCGAGGTGACCGTAGAACCCGAACCACATCTGTTGGGCCGAGTGCGACAGGTGGGCGTCGAGGTAACCGACCTCACCGGTGTTGATCTGGGAACGCAGGATCGGGTCGGAGTTGTAGGGCAGTCGCATGCCGATGCCGTGGGCGTTGGCCAACACGCCGTCGGCCTCGGGGGCGGTCGACGCCCCGGACCACAGCCCGATCCGGAAGTCTTCACCCCGCCGATGGGCCACCTCCATCCGCGCGGCCAACGCGGCCGGTACCACCTTGGGGGCACCGGCCCCGGTGAAGCCGGAGATGCCGACGTGGTCTCCGGGGCGGATGTGTGCAGCGGCCGCCTCGGCGGTGGTGACACGGGTGGACAGGACAGGGCAACTGATCCGGCTCACGGTCCTATCCTCGCACCGGCCTGCCTCACAGCGGCGCTTCGGGGACCGGCGCCGGTCAGGCCAGTGCGTGTCAGGCCAGTGCGGGCCGAAGGACCTCCAAGACCCGGAACCCTTTGGAACTGGCCAGCCGACTGGTCGGATAGCCCTGCTCGACAAGCCACCGCTGCAGCGAATCGGCGCCGAGGTTCTTGCCGACCACCATCACGGCGCGCCCCCCGGGACGCAGTCGAGGCAGCCAGACCAAGAGCATCTCGTGCAGCGCCTGTTTGCCGATCCGGATCGGTGGGTTGGACCAGATCTGGTCATACTGTTCGTCGGGATCCACCAGGTCGGGCAGGACGGCCCGGTAACGGTCGGAGACTCCCAGCGCGGCGGCGTTCTCATGGGCCAGCGCCAGCGCTCGCTGGTTCACGTCGACTCCGGTGACCTGCGCCCCGGGGACGACCGCAGCGATCGCCAACCCGATGACACCCCAGCCACAGCCCAGATCCAGGATGCGGCCGGGTGGCGGCGGTTCGGTCTCGCCGAGCAGGACTGCGGTGCCGGCATCGAGGCGGCCCTTGGCGAACACTCCGCTGCCACTGACGAGGTCCAGTTCGCGGTCCCAGACGGTGGTGCTGACCGGGATCCTTTCGAACGCCACCGACGGGTCGGCGGTGAAGTAGTGGTCCTCGCTCACGGGGCCATTCTCCCAGCCGGGCGCTGCGGTCCGGTCAATCGGGCACCTCGCGCCGCGCACGGGTGACGGCCGCCCTGGCGGCGAGTTCGGCGTCGGGCGGATAACCGACCTCCTCCAGCGTCAGTCCTCTGGCAGAGGCGGAGAGCACCGCGGAGGTGCGGATCGAGTGGCCGAGCACCTCGGTGGCCCAGGTGATCGGTTTGCGGCCCTCGCCGACCGCGATCAGACATCCCACCAAGGCCCGCACCATGCCATGGCAGAAGGCATCGGCGACCACTCGCGCTTCGGCCACTCCGGTCTCGGTCCGAGTCCAGGTCAGGTCGGTGACGGTGCGAATGGTGGTGGCCCCCTCCCGGGCTTTGCAGAAGCCTGCGAAGTCGTGCAGACCGAGCAGGTTCGCTGCGGCCGTGTTCATCGCGGACAGGTCGAGTGCGCGCGGCCACGCCAACACCTGCCGGCGAGCCAGTGGATCGACCGCTTCGGGGGTGTCGGCGATGCGGTAGCAGTAGCGCCGCCAGGTCGCACTGAACCGGGCATCGAAGCCTTCGGGAGCACGATCGGCCCGATGCACCCGGATGTCGCCGGGCAGGATGCCGTTGACGCGACGCACCAGCGCCTGCAGTGGAGGTTGGGCCGACCGTCCAGCACTGGAGACCAACACGTCCTCAGCGACATCGAGGTGGATCACCTGGCCTCGCGCGTGCACCCCGGTGTCGGTGCGACCAGCGCACGTCACCCAGAGGTCGTCGGTGCGCAGAGCGGTGCTCAGCGCTGCCTGGACCTCACCCTGGACCGTGCGGAGACCCGGCTGAGTTGCCCACCCGTGAAAGTCCGTGCCGTCGTAGGCGAGGTCGATCCGCAGGCGCACAGGCACAGTCTCCCACTGGTCATCACGCACGAACGCCCGCCACCGGAGGTGACGGGCGTTCGATGACAGCGATCTAGGCGATCACGCCTGGTCGGTCTTGGCCTGCGAGGACTCCTCGACGGCCTCGGCGGCCGCTTCGGCGTTCTCGTCGGCGATGGCCTCGACCTCGGCGCCGTCGACGGCTTCGAGCTCGGCGACCTCGTCAGCGGCGACCTCGTCGACCGGGGCTTGGGCAACCGGCGCCGACTTGGCCTTGGATGCCTTCGGGGCGTATTCCTCGGTCACCAGTTCGATGACGGCCATGGGTGCATTGTCACCCTTGCGAGGGCCGATCTTGGTGATTCGGGTGTAGCCGCCGGGACGCTCCGCGAAGGTCGGGGCGATCTCGGTGAAGAGCACGTGCACCACGGACTTGTCACGCACGACCTTGAGAACCTCGCGACGGTTGTGCAGGTCGCCCTTCTTGGCCTTGGTGATCAGCTTCTCCGCGAGCGGACGAAGACGACGAGCCTTGGCCTCGGTCGTGGTGATGCGACCGTGCTCGAACAGCGCGGTGGCCAGATTGCTCAAGATGAGCTTCTGGTGAGCCGGGCTACCGCCGAGGCGGGCGCCCTTGGTGGGAGCAGGCATAATGCCTTCCTTTCGTCTCCGGCCGTGTCAGGTACCGGCTCGACCCAGTCAGGACTGGGAATTTACTTGGAATCGACGGCCCGAGGTGGGACGCCATTCAGATCAGTACGACTCGTCCTCGATGAAGGCGTCGTCGTCGTCCTCGGAGTAACCCGCAAGGGCCACCGACGGGTCGAAGCCCGGCGCGCTGTCCTTGAGCGAGAGACCCATCTCGTGCAACTTGAGCTTGACCTCGTCGATCGACTTGGCACCGAAGTTGCGGATGTCGAGCAGATCCTGCTCCGAGCGGCTGATGAGCTCACCCACGGTGTGGATGCCCTCGCGCTTGAGGCAGTTGTAGGAACGAACCGTCAGGTTCAGTTCCTCCACCGGGAGGGCCAGGTCTGCAGCCAGTTGTTCATCGACCGGGCTCGGACCGATGTCGATGCCCTCGGCCTCGACGTTGAGCTCGCGGGCCAGACCGAACAGCTCGACCAGGGTCTTGCCGGCCGAGGCCAGTGCGACACGAGGGTCCATGGACGGCTTGGTCTCGACGTCGATGACCAGCTTGTCGAAGTCGGTGCGCTGCTCGACACGGGTCGCCTCGACTTGGTAGCGGACCTTCAAGACGGGGCTGTAGATCGAGTCGACCGGCATCCGGCCGATCTCGGCACCGTCGGACTTGTTCTGCGACGAAGAGACATAACCGCGGCCACGCTCGACGACCAGTTCCATCTCGAGCTTGCCGTTCTCCGACAGCGTCGCGATGGTGAGGTCGGGGTTGTGCACCTCGACACCGGCGGGCGGCTGGATGTCGGCAGCTGTGACCACACCGGCACCAGACTTGCGCAGGTACATCACCACGGGCTCGTCGTGCTCGGAGGAGACGACCAGACCCTTGAGGTTGAGGATGATCTCGGTGACATCCTCCACGACCCCCTCGACGGTGGAGAACTCGTGCAGGACAGTGTCGACCTTGATGCTGGTGACAGCAGCACCGGGGATCGACGACAGCAGGGTGCGACGCAGGGAGTTGCCGAGCGTGTAGCCGAAGCCTGGCTCCAGCGGCTCGATGACGAACCGTGAACGGAACTGGTCGACGGTCTCTTCAGAGAGGGTAGGGCGCTGTGCGATGAGCACTTTTTTCTTCCTTTCCGGACCCGACCGCTATTTGAGGGATCCGAACTGTTGAGGTGGTGATCGCCGAGGTGGCGAGGGCGGAAGTCTTGGTCAGAGCTTCGAGTAGTACTCGACGATGAGCTGCTCGGAGACCGGGATGTCGATCTGGGCACGAACCGGCAACTGGTGCACGAAGATTCGCATCCGACCGGGCACGGCCTCCAGCCACGCCGGCACCACCCGCTCGCCGTGGGTCTCGCGAGCCACGATGAACGGAGTGGTCTCCAGGGACTTCTCACGCACGTCGATGACGTCGTAGGCAGCGACCTGGTAGGACGGGATGTTCACCTTGATGCCGTTGACCAGGAAGTGACCGTGGTTCACCAACTGGCGGGCGTGCTTGCGGGTGCGGGCGAAGCCGGCACGGTAGACCACGTTGTCCAAACGGCCCTCGAGCAGTTGGAGCAGGTTGTCACCGGTCTTGCCGGAACGACGCGATGCTTCGTCGTAGTAGTTGCGGAACTGCTTCTCCAGCACGCCGTAGGTGAAGCGGGCCTTCTGCTTCTCGCGAAGCTGAAGCAGGTACTCGCTCTCCTTGATGCGGCCGCGGCCGTGCTGGCCGGGAGGATAAGGACGCTTTTCAAAGGCGGCGTCGCCGCCAACCAGGTCGACACCGAGACGGCGCGACTTCTTGGTCATGGGGCCGGTATAGCGGGCCATGGTTCAGTCTCTCTTTCTTCGTCTCAGGTCAGATCAAACGCGGCGGCGCTTGGGCGGGCGGCAGCCGTTGTGCGGGGTGGGGGTCACGTCCTGGATGGTGCCGACCTCGAGGCCGATCGCACCCAGCGAACGGATCGCGGTCTCGCGACCCGAGCCCGGACCCTTGACGAAGACGTCTATCTTCTTCATGCCGTGCTCCATGGCGCGACGCCCGGCGGCCTCGGCTGCCATCTGCGCGGCATACGGGGTGGACTTGCGCGAGCCCTTGAAGCCGACGGTGCCGGCGCTGGCCCACGAGATCACCGCACCGGTCGGGTCGGTGATCGTGACGATGGTGTTGTTGAACGTGCTCTTGATGTGGGCTTCGCCCGCAGCAACGTTCTTTTTCTCCTTGCGACGGACCTTGGTCTTCGCCGTAGCCTGTCGGCTCTTGGGAGGCATTCAGTTTCTCCTGTACGTAACTGGTCTTGGATGCTTGGAAGGCAGCAATCAGCGCGTCAGCGCTGGATCACTTGGCCTTCTTCTTGCCGGCAACCGTGCGCTTGGGGCCCTTGCGGGTGCGCGCGTTGGTCTTGGTGCGCTGACCGCGGACCGGAAGGCCCATGCGGTGACGGCGACCCTGGTAGCTGCCGATCTCGATCTTGCGGCGGATGTCGGCCTGCACCTCGCGACGGAGGTCACCCTCGATCGTGAGGCCACGGGTCTCGATTTCCTTCGCCAAGCTGACCAGCTCGTCCTCGGAGAGAGCGTGCACGCGGGTGTCCGGCGAAACGCCGGTCGCAGCGAGCAGTTCCTTGGAGGTGGTACGGCCGATGCCGTAGATGTAGGTGAGTGCGATCTCGACGCGCTTTTCGCGCGGGAGGTCGACACCAACGAGGCGTGCCATATGGTTCGTCCTTTGTGATTCAGCAGGGGTTTCGGTCGACGTACTCCTCAGGTGGCGCCTGAGCTCCGGCCTCTGCTCCGGAGGTGTCTTCGGTCGGGTCGGACCCGCCTAGTACGTCAATTCGTGTGGTATTCAGTTGTGCTGCGCCCCGGCGGGCCGGGGCTCAGCCCTGGCGCTGCTTGTGACGCGGGTTCTCGCAGATCACCATGACGCGGCCGTGGCGACGAATCACCTTGCACTTGTCACAGATCGGCTTGACACTCGGGTTGACCTTCATGGGTCGGCCCTTTCTGGTTCGGCTGGCTACTTGTAGCGGTAGACGATGCGTCCGCGAGACAGGTCGTACGGCGAGAGCTCCACCACCACGCGGTCCTCGGGGAGGATCCGAATGTAGTGCTGACGCATCTTGCCGCTGATATGAGCCAGAACCTTGTGCCCGTTGCTCAACTCCACCCGGAACATCGCGTTCGGGAGGGCTTCGACAACAGTGCCCTCAAGTTCGAGCACGCCTTCTTTCTTGGCCATACGCTTTTAACTGACTCGCTTCGGTTGGTCGTCTGTTCTCCGGTGAGGAGATGTCCGCATCGACCCGGGAACCGCTGACGCCGGCGAACCGGTGTCATGGACCTCGCAAGACGCCGACACGCCTCTTCCCACTCACCTAGATGAATGGCAGCCGCGAGGCGCGGCAACGAACCCACGTTGGGCCGACACTCCAGTCTAGGAGTGTCGGCAAGCAATAGTGAAATCGTCAGGGAGTGCCTCAGCCGGCCAACAGCCGCAGCGTCTGGATCCGGGCCGAGGACGTGGCGGGGTCGTCATCGTGACGTGCCGCAGAGATCGGGTTGACCATCACCTCGTCCACCCCGAACCTGGAGGCCAACTCCTCGATCCTGGCGCGACCGGTGGCGGCGTCCGCGATGACCCACCGCGACGTCATGGCGTCGACCAGGCCTTGATGCTCGGGCGCGATCCGGGTGGCGGCAGCCTCCTCGACACTCGGCTGCGGCCCCAACTGCTGTCCGGTGCGCAATCTGAGCATCGTCAACAGTTGAGGGCGCGCCAACGCGGCGGCTTCCTGCTCGGTGTCGGCCACCGCCGCATTCACGGTCAGGAAGGTGCGCGGCTCGTCGAGCAGATCCGAGGCCTTGAAGTTGTCGCGGTAGAGCGCGATGGCCTCCGCGGTGCCCTGCCCGGAGAAGTGGTGGGCGAACACGTAGGGAAGGCCCTTCTCGGCGGCCAGTCGAGCCGAGAAGTCCGAGGACCCCAGCAACCACACCGCAGGAACTCCGACCGCCTGCGGGGTCGCCCTCAACATATGGGTGCGCCCGCCTGCTGTGATCCCGACGCCTTGCGGCGACATCATCGCGATCACATTGTCGACATACTCCGGGAACCAGTTGGCGGCGTCGGCCTCGATTCCTGTCCCGTGGCGCAACGCCCAGGCGGTGATCTGGTCGGTGCCGGGGGCACGGCCGAGCCCGAGGTCGATGCGACCCGGGAAGGCGGCTTCGAGCAGCGCGAACTGCTCGGCAATCACCAGCGGAGCATGGTTGGGAAGCATCACCCCGCCGCTGCCGACGCGAATCCGCTCGGTCGCGGCGGCCACCAGACTGATCAACACCGGCGGAGAGGTGGACGCCACCGCCGGCATGTTGTGGTGCTCGGCCAGCCAATAGCGCTGATAGCCGAGTTCGTCTGCAGACCTGGCCAGACCCAGGGTCGCGGCGAGTGCCTGCGCTGAGGTCTGATCGCTGTGGACTGGTACCAGGTCGAGAACCGAAAGCGTGGGGGTCAAGCCAGCGCCTTCTCGATCGCGTCCTGGAGCGCCTCGGGCTTGGTGGTCGGGCCTGCACGAAGGATGACCCGGCCGTCCCTGCCGACCAGAAATTTGGTGAAGTTCCACTTGATCCGGTTGCCGAACAGTCCGCTCTTCTCCGAACGCAGCCACTGGTACACCGGAGCCGCGTCGGAGCCGTTGACGTCGACCTTGGCGAACATCGGGAAGCTGACCCCGTAGTTGGCGGTGCAGAACTCACCGATCTCGTCGGCGGTGTCCAGTTCCTGGCTCGCGAACTGGTCGCACGGGAATCCGAGGACCACCAGTCCCTGGTCCCGGTAGCGCTGCCAGAGGTTCTCCAAACCCTCGAACTGGGGCGAAAGCCCACACTTCGAGGCGGTGTTGACCACCAGCACGACTTTGCCGGCATAGGCCGAGAGATCCTGGGGCTGTCCCGACAACAGGTCGGGTGTGAATTCGTGCAAGGTGGTCATGTCACTCCTCGTATTCAGGGTCGTCTTCGGGCCCACCGAACGGCAGGCCCAGTTGGGTGAGCCGATCCCGGCCGCCGTCGAGTGCTGTGGTCACCCACAGGCCGGTCTCGGTGACGACCACCGTGTTCTCGAAGTGGGCAGCCCACGACCCGTCTTCAGTGACAATGGTCCACCCGTCTTCAAGGGCCGCCACGTGTCGGGTCCCCAAGGTGGCCATCGGCTCGATGGCGAGGCCCATGCCGACCGCGATCGTGGGGCCCTTGCCGCGCTTGCCGACATTGGGCACGTCGGGTGCCATATGCATGGATGACCCGATGCCGTGGCCGGTGAACTCCTCGACGATGCCGTAGCGGCCACGGCCCCGCAGGTAGCCGCTCACCGCGTGCGAGATATCCCCGATGCGTCCTCCGGCACGGACTGCGGCGATGCCTCGCCACATCGACTCCTCGGTGACCTGGAGAAGTTGGGCCACGTCGAGGCTGACCTCGCCGACCGCGACGGTGACGGCCGCGTCGCCGTGGAAGCCCTCCACGATCGCCCCGCAATCGATGGAGACGATGTCGCCCTCGGCCAGCACACGTTCGCCGGGGATGCCGTGCACCACCTCGTCGTTGACCGAGGCGCAGATGGTGGCCGGGAACGGTGGCTCGGGCGGGAACGGTGCGTAGCCCTTGAACGAGGGGATCCCGCCCTGCGCGCGGATCGAGTCTTCGGCGATGGCATCGAGTTCAGCGGTGCTCACCCCGGGGCGAGCAGCCTCTCGCAGGGCCGCCAGAGTGCGTCCGACGATCAGGCCCGCTCGCCGCATCGCCAGCATCTGGGCGGGAGTCTTGATCTCGATGGACTCGCCGAACAGTCCCATACGACGTTCTCAGGCTAGGGCGGAAAGCGCCGCGAGAATGCGGCCGGTGACCTCATCGATCTCGCCGAGACCATCGACCTCGTGCACGATTCCACGCTCGGCGTAGACGGCGACCAATGGCGCAGTCTGCTCGGCGTAGACCTCTTGGCGGTGGCGAATGACCGCTTCGGTGTCGTCCGCGCGACCCTCGACCTCGGCACGGTGCAGCAGACGATGGACGATTTCGTCTTGGTCGACGGTGAGCACGATGACGCCGTCCAACCCCGCACCGGCGGTGGAGATCATGGCATCGAGTTCGGCGACCTGCGCCACCGTTCGCGGGTAGCCGTCCAACAGGAAGCCGTCCGAGGCGTCGTCCTGAGACAATCGGTCGTGGACCATCTTGTTGGTCACCGAGTCAGGTACGTATTCGCCGGCGTCCATGTAGGACTTGGCCTCGAGGCCGAGCGGAGTTCCCTCGGTCACGTTGGCGCGGAAGATGTCGCCGGTCGAGATCGCAGGGATCCCGAAGTGGTTGGCGATGAACCTGGCCTGGGTACCCTTGCCGGCCCCCGGGGGCCCCATGATGATGAGTCGCATTTATCGCAAGAACCCTTCATAGTTTCGCTGCTGAAGTTGACTCTCGATCTGCTTCACGGTGTCGAGTGCGACACCGACCATGATCAGGATCGACGTACCACCGAACGGGAAGTTCTGGTTGGCATCGATCAGCACCAGCGCGATCAGCGGTATCAGTGCGATCAGACCGAGGTAGAGCGAACCGGGGAAGGTGATCCGGCTCAACACATAGCCGAGGTAGTCCTCGGTCGGCTTGCCAGCCCGGATGCCCGGGATGAACCCACCGTACTTCTTCATATTGTCGGCCACCTCAACAGGGTTGAAGGTGATCGAAACGTAGAAGTAGGTGAAGAACACGATCAGTGCGAAGTAGGAGATCATGTAGAGCGGATGGTCGCCACGGACCAGATAGGTAGAGATCCAGTCAACCCAGGCTGCGTCGCTGGTCTGGTTGAACTGAGCCGCCATCGCCGGCAGATAGAGCAGCGAACTGGCGAAGATGACCGGGATGATGCCGGCCTGGTTGACCTTGAGCGGGATGTAGGTCGAGGAGCCGCCGAACATCTTGCGGCCCACCATCCGGCGGGCGTACTGCACCGGGATCCGGCGTTGAGCCTGCTCGATGAAGATGACCGCTGCCACCAGGGACAGTCCGATCACCAGGACGACCCCGAAGGTCCACCAACCCCGCTGCTGCTGCACCGCCCACATGGTCGCCGGGAAGGTCGCGATGACCTGGCAGAAGATGAGGATCGACATTCCGTTGCCGATGCCGCGGTCGGTGATCAGCTCGCCGAGCCACATGATGACCGCGGTGCCGGCGGTCATGGTGATCACCATGACCAAGAACGTGCTGGTGCTGTCGTCGACCAGGAGTGGCTGGTCGCATTGGAGCAGATTGCCCGACCGGGCCAACGCCACGATGCCGGTTGCCTGTAGGACGGCCAGACCCAACGTCAGATAGCGGGTGTACTGGGTGATCTTGGTCTGTCCCGCCTGGCCTTCCTTCTTCAGAGCCTCGAGCCGCGGAATGACCACGACGAGCAACTGCAAGATGATGCTGGCGGTGATGTAGGGCATGATGCCCAGCGCGAAGATCGTCAACTGGAGCAGTGCGCCACCGGAGAACAGGTTGACCAGATTGTAAAGACCCGCCCCGTCACCCGACTTGGTCAGGTCGATGCAGTCCCGCACGTTCGCAACGTCGACCCCGGGGGCTGGGATCTGCGAACCGATACGGAAGATCACAATGATCAGCAGGACGAAGAGAAGCTTCTTCCGCAGATCCGGGGTTCGGAAGGCGCTCGCAAACGCTCCAAGCACAACGTTCCTCTTTCTGGTCACCGGGGTGGCACCGTCCCGCACGCACGGGTCGCATCGAACGGGCCAACCGGAACTCTACAGGTCGGGGTGGTACACGAACGCGGGCAGGGGTTCCCTGCCCGCGTTCATGGGTTCAAATCTCAGGCCACGGTGACCGTGCCGCCGGCCGCCTCGATCTTCTCCTTGGCGGAGCCGGAGAAGGCGTTGGCGGTCACATCGACCTTGACCGTCACCTCACCGGTGCCGAGGACCTTGACCGGGAGGTTCTTGCGAACCGCGCCCTTGGCCACCAGGTCCTCGATGGAGACAACCCCGCCGGACGGGAACAACTCCGACAGCCTGTCGAGGTTGACGACCTGGAACTCCACCTTGAACGGGTTCTTGAAGCCCTTGAGCTTCGGCATCCGCATGTGGATCGGCATCTGGCCACCCTCGAAGGCGACCGGGACCTGATAACGAGCCTTCGTACCTTTGGTACCGCGGCCCGCGGTCTTACCCTTCGAGCCCTCACCACGACCAACACGGGTCTTGGCGGTCTTGGCACCCGGAGCGGGCTTCAAGTGGTGCAGTTTGAGAGTCATGATCACTCCACCTCCTCAACGGTGACCAAGTGGCTGACGGTCTTGACCATGCCCCGGATCTCCGGACGGTCTTCCTTCACCACGACATCGCCGATGCGCTTGAGACCGAGTGTGCGCAGGGTCTCGCGCTGGTTGCGTTTGAGGCCAACGAGGCCTCGCTTCTGCTGGACCTTGAGTTGTGCCATCAGGCCGACACCTCCTTGGTGGCCGCGGCAGCCGCAGCCGCCTCGCCCTCGGCCTTGGCCCGCAGCAGAGCGGCCGGAGCCACGTCCTCGACCCGGAGGCCACGACGCGCCGCCACAGCTTCGGGCTGCTCCAGCAACTGCAACGCCGCGACGGTGGCGTGCACGATGTTGATCTGGTTGGACGAGCCGAGCGACTTGCTCAGCACATCGTGGATGCCCGCGCACTCCAAGACGGCGCGCACCGGGCCACCGGCGATGACGCCGGTACCAGGAGCAGCCGGCCGCAGAAGCACGACGCCAGCCGCCTTCTCGCCCTGCACGGGGTGCGGGATGGTGCCCTGAACGCGGGGAACGGGGAAGAAGTGCTTCTTCGCCTCCTCGACGCCCTTGGCGATCGCCGCAGGAACTTCCTTCGCCTTGCCGTAGCCGACGCCGACCATTCCGTCACCATCACCGACGACGACCAGGGCGGTGAAGCTGAAGCGACGTCCACCCTTCACGACCTTGGCAACTCGGTTGATCGCAACGACGCGCTCGATGTAGGCGGTCTTCTCGGCAGCCTGGCCCCGACGGTCGTCACGACCACGACGGTCGTTGCGCTCGCCGCCGCGCGAACTGCGCTGCTGGGTTCCGCTCATTTCCTGTATCTCTTTCGTCTCGTTGCGATCAGAAGGTCAGACCAGCCTCGCGAGCGCCCTCAGCGAGCGCCGCGATGCGGCCGTGGTATTTGTTGCCGGCGCGGTCGAAGACCACGGACTCGACACCGGCAGCCTTGGCGCGGCTGGCGACCAGCTCGCCGACCTGCTTGGCCTTGTCGGTCTTGTTGCCGTTGGTGCCACGCAGGTCCGCCTCGATGGTCGACGCAGAGGCAAGGGTCTTGCCGATGACGTCGTCGACCACCTGAGCGGTGATGTGCTTGGCGGAACGGGTGACCACCAGACGCGGGCGCTCGGAGGTGCCGTGCACCTTCTTGCGACCCCGGGCCTGACGCTTCAGGCGCGCCTTGACCTTCGGGGCAGTGTGCTTGTTGTTCGACAGTGAGATAGCCATCACTTACCAGCCTTTCCGACCTTGCGACGCACGTTCTCGCCGGAGTAGCGGACACCCTTGCCCTTGTAGGGCTCAGGCTTGCGCAGCTTGCGGATGTTGGCCGCAACCTCGCCGACCTGCTGCTTGTCGATACCGGAGACGGCGACTCTGGTCGGACCGTCGGTGGTGAACGTGATGCCGTCAGGTGCGTTGAAGGTGATGGTGTGGCTGTAGCCGAGCTGGAACTCCAGTTGCGTCGGGCCCTTGGGCAGCACGCGGTAACCCACGCCGACGATCTCGAGCTTCTTCTCATAGCCCTCGGTCACACCGATCACCATGTTGTTGATCAGGGTGCGCGACAGGCCGTGCAGGGCCTTGGAGTCGCGTTGGTCGTCGGGACGCTTGACGTCCAGGACGCCCTCGCCGCGCTCGACCGTGATGGGTGCGGCCACGGTGTGGCTCAGGGTGCCCTTGGGCCCCTTGACGGTCACGGTCTGACCGTCGATCTGCACATCCACGCCACCGGGAACCAGGACGGGGAGCTTTCCAATGCGAGACATCTAGTTGACTCCTCTCCCACTACCAGACGTAGGCGAGGACTTCCCCACCCACGCCCTTCTTGGTGGCCTGGCGGTCGGTCAGCAGACCCTGGCTCGTCGAAATGATCGCGATGCCGAGGCCACCCAGGACCCTGGGCAGACCGTTGTGCTTTGCGTAGACACGCAGGCCGGGCTTGCTGATGCGGCGAATGCCGGCGATCGAGCGCTCCCGGTTGCGGCCGTACTTGAGGGTGATCGCAAGAGTCTTGCTGACCTCGCCCTCGGCGGGGTCGACCACCTCGAAGGAGGTGATGTAACCCTCCTGCTTCAAAATCTCCGCGACGCCAGCCTTCAGTTTGCTGTAGGGCATGGTGACCGCGTCGTGGTACGCCTGATTGGCGTTACGCAGACGAGTGAGCATGTCTGCGATCGGGTCAGTCATCGTCATGATGTGTTTCTTTCTCGATGTGGTTTCGCCCCAGTGAGTCCTGGCGGCGACCTGCAACGTCTCTAGTGAGCCTGGATCACCAGGAGGACTTGGTCACGCCGGGGAGCTCGCCGCGGTGGGCCATCTCCCGCAGGCAGATCCGGCACAGGCCGAACTTGCGGTATACGGCCTTCGGACGGCCACAGCGCTGGCAGCGGGTGTAAGCGCGGACGGCGTACTTCGGCTTGCGAGCGGCCTTGACCCTCAGTGCGGTCTTCGCCATGTCAGTTCTCCTTGAACGGGAAGCCCAGCAGCTTCAACAGCGCCCGGCCTTCCTCATCGTTGGTCGCGGTGGTGACGATCGTGATGTCCATACCGCGGGTGCGGTCGATCTTGTCCTGGTCGATCTCGTGGAACATGACCTGCTCGGTGAGACCGAAGGTGTAGTTGCCTCGGCCATCGAACTGGTTCGGGTTCAGACCACGGAAGTCACGGATGCGCGGGAGAGCCGTGGACAGCAGACGGTCCAGAAACTCCCACATGCGGTCGCCACGCAGCGTGGTGTGCGCGCCGATCGGCATACCCTCGCGCAGCTTGAACTGCGCGATGGACTTGCGGGCCTTGTTGACCAGGGGCTTCTGGCCGGTGATCGCGGTGAGGTCCTTGATGGCTCCCTCGATCAGTTTGGCGTCACGAGCGGCCTCGCCGACACCCATGTTGACCACGATCTTGGTCAGACCGGGGACCAGCATGGCGTTCGGGATCGAGAACTGCTCGGTCAGCGCCGGCACGATCTCGCCACGGTATTTCGCCTTGAGGCGAGGGGCGGTTGCGGTAACCATCAGATGTCCTTCCCCGACTTGCGCGAGACGCGGATGCTGCGCTCGGCGGTGTAGGTCGACCCGTCGCGACGACGCTTGGTCACCGACTCGCGACGGAAGCCGACGCGGACCGGGACCCCGTCTTCGAGCAGCATCACGTTGGAGATGTGGATGGGCGCCTCAGTGGTGATGATGCCGCCGGTGTTGCCGACGCGGCCACCTTGCTGCTGAGCCTTGGTGTGCTTCTTGACGCGGTTGACGCCTTCGACGATCACGCGCGCGTCCTCGGGGAAGACCGCGATGACCTTGCCCTCCGCACCCTTGTCGCGACCGGCGATGACGCGAACGTCGTCACCCTTCTTGATGTTCAACGAGTTGGCCATCACAGCACCTCCGGGGCGAGCGAGATGATCTTCATGAACTTCTTCTCGCGCAGCTCACGGCCCACGGGACCGAAGATGCGGGTGCCGCGGGGTTCACCATCGTTCTTGAGGATGACTGCGGCGTTCTCGTCGAAGCGGATGTAGGAACCGTCAACACGACGGCGCTCCTTAGCGGTCCGCACGACGACGGCCTTGACGACGTCGCCCTTCTTGACGTTGCCACCGGGGATTGCATCCTTCACGGTGGCAACGATGACGTCGCCGATGCCGGCGTAGCGACGGCCAGATCCGCCGAGAACACGGATGCAGAGGATTTCCTTCGCACCGGTGTTGTCGGCGACCTTGAGTCGCGACTCCTGCTGGATCATTGTTTCTCCTGGTTGTCGTGCCGGTTCTCAGTCACGCAGACGGTGGCTGAGCCTTGCCGAACGGATTGGTTCTGTTGTTCACCGCGAACGGTGAAGGTCACTTGGCCTTCTCGAGGATCTCGACCACGCGCCACCGCTTGGTGGCGGACAGCGGACGGGTCTCCATCACCAGCACACGGTCACCGACGCCACACTCGTTGGCCTCGTCGTGCGCCTTCAGCTTGGACGTGCGCCGCATGACCTTGCCGTAGAGCGCGTGCTTGACGCGGTCCTCGACCGAGACCACGACGGTCTTGTCCATCTTGTCGCTGACGACCAGACCCTCGCGGGTCTTGCGGGCGTTGCGATCGGTGGCAACTGCGTCGCTCATGCGTCTTCCTTAATCTCTGCACCCGGGGTAGACCGAATACCGAGCTCGCGCTCGCGCACCACGGTGTAGATCCGGGCGATGTCCTTCTTGACCGTGCGGAGTCGACCGTGGCTCTCGAGCTGGCCGGTGGCCGCCTGAAAACGGAGGTTGAACAGTTCTTCCTTGGCCTCGCGGAGCTTGGCTTCAAGGTCGATGTCGTTGAGCTCGTCGAGCTCGTGGGCTAGCTGAGTCATCAGAACTCACCAACCTCTCGCGTGATGAACCGGCACTTCATGGGGAGCTTGTGGATCGCGCGGCGCATGGCCTCGCGGGCGACGTCCTCTGTCACACCGGACAGCTCGAACATCACTCGGCCGGGCTTGACGTTGGCGACCCACCACTCGGGGGAACCCTTACCCGAACCCATCCGGGTCTCGGCAGGCTTCTTGGTCAGCGGGCGGTCCGGGTAGATGTTGATCCAGACCTTGCCGCCACGCTTGATGTGGCGGGTCATGGCGATACGAGCGGACTCGATCTGACGGTTGGTCACGTAGTGACCCTCCAGTGCCTGGATGCCGAAGTCACCGAACGCCAGCGTGGTGCCACCCTTGGCAGCGCCGGAACGCTTGGGGTGGTGCTGCTTGCGGTGCTTGACACGACGGGGCATCAACATGGCTCAGGCCTCCGTTGCTGCATCAGGGGTGGCCGCAACCGGCTCGGCGGCCACGGGGGCCTCGGTGCCGGGAGCGGTGCGCGAGCCACGGCTCGGGCGCTCGCCACCGCGGGTGGGACGGCCGCTGCGGCCGGGAACTCCGGCGCGCGCAGCCTGTTGGGCCTGACGCTCAGCCTTGGTGCCGGCGACCTCGCCCTTGTAGATCCAGACCTTCACGCCGATGCGGCCGAAGGTCGTGCGGGCTTCGTAGAAGCCGTAGTCGATGTCGGCACGCAGGGTGTGCAGCGGCACGCGACCCTCGCGGTAGAACTCGGTGCGGCTCATCTCGGCGCCGTTGAGGCGACCCGAGCACTGGATACGGATGCCCTTGGCGCCCGAACGCATGGTGGTCTGCATCGCCTTGCGCATGGCCCGACGGAACTGGACACGACCGGAGAGCTGCTCAGCAACACCCTGGGCGACCAACTGGGCGTCCATCTCGGGGCTCTTGACCTCGAGGATGTTGAGTTGAACCTGCTTGCCGGTGAGCTTCTCCAGTTCGCCACGCAAACGGTCGGCCTCGGCGCCGCGGCGACCGATCACGATGCCCGGACGGGCCGTGTGGATGTCGACACGGACGCGGTCACGAGTGCGCTCGATCTCGACCTTGGCGATGCCGGCCCGCTCCATGCCCTTGGAGAGCAACTTGCGGATCGCGACGTCTTCGCCGACGTAGGACTTGTAGAGCTTGTCGGCGTACCAACGCGACTTGTGGTCGGTGCTGATACCCAGACGGAAGCCATTCGGGTTGATTTTCTGACCCATGTCACTTACCTGCCTTCTTGGCCGCACGCTTGGAGTTGACGATCTCAGCCGGCTGAACGACCAGGGTGATGTGGCTGGTCCGCTTGTTGATGCGGGTGGCACGACCCTGGGCGCGGGGGCGCCAACGCTTCATCGTCGGGCCCTCGTCGACCGTTGCCACCGAGACAACCAGGTCGGCCCTGGACAGACCCTCGGTCGACTCGGCGTTCGCCACGGCGGACTCCAGGACCTTGAAGACCGTCTCGCTGGCAGCCTGCGGGGCGAAGCTGAGCAGGCTCAGCGCCTCGTCCACGGGCAACCCACGAACCATGTTCACCACTCGGCGGGCCTTCATCGGAGTGATCCGCACGAAGCGGGCCGACGCGAAGGCGCCGACCTCGTCACCGAGCAGCGTCTCGCGACGGGCAGTGGTGCGGGTGCGCTCTGAGGTGCTCATCGACGCTTCCCCTTCCGGTCTTCCTTGACGTGACCCTTGTAGGTGCGGGTCGGGGCGAACTCGCCCAACTTGTGCCCGACCATCGAGTCGGAGATGAAGACGGGCACATGCTTGCGACCGTCGTGGACCGCGATCGTGTGGCCGATCATCGCGGGGATGATCATGGACCGACGCGACCAGGTCTTGATGACGTTGTGGGAACCCTTGTCGTTCTCGGCGTCCACCTTCTTGATGAGGTGACCGTCCACGAAGGGACCCTTCTTCAGGCTGCGAGGCATTACTTACGGCCCTTTCCGGACTTGCGGCGGCGGATGATCATGGCGTCGGAGGCCTTGCGCTTGCGCGTGCGGCCCTCGGGCTTGCCCCACGGGCTCACCGGGTGACGACCACCAGAGGTCTTACCCTCACCACCACCGTGCGGGTGGTCGACCGGGTTCATGACGACACCACGGACGGTGGGGCGCTTGCCCTTCCAGCGCATTCGGCCGGCCTTGCCCCAGTTGATGTTGGACTGCTCGGCGTTGCCGACCTCACCGATCGTGGCACGACAGCGCACGTCGACGAACCGCATCTCGCCCGACGGCAGCCGCAGGGTGGCGCGGCTACCCTCGCGGGCGACCAACTGAGCCGAGTTGCCAGCCGAGCGGGCCAACTTGGCTCCGCCGCCCGGACGCAGTTCCACACAGTGCACCGTGCTACCGACCGGGATGTTGCGCAGCGGGAGGTTGTTGCCCGGCTTGATGTCCGCGGTCGGTCCCGACTCGACGGCCATACCCTGGCTCAGGTCCTTGGGCGCGACGATGTAACGCTTCTCGCCGTCCGCGTAGTGCAGCAGCGCGATGCGGGCGGTGCGGTTGGGGTCGTACTCGATGTGAGCGACCGTGGCCGGCACGCCGTCCTTGTCGTAGCGACGGAAGTCGATGATGCGGTAGGCACGCTTGTGTCCACCACCCTGGTGCCGGGTGGTGATCCGACCCTGGTTGTTGCGGCCACCCTTCTTGGGCAGCGGAACGACCAGAGACTTCTCCGGAGTGCTCCGGGTGATCTCGGCGAAGTCGGCCACCGAGGAGCCGCGACGGCCCGGGGTGGTCGGCTTGTACTTACGGATTGCCATTGTCTTGTGTACCTCTCAAGCCCTCTCAGGCACCGAAGATGTCGATGCGGTGGCCCTCGGCCAGGCTGACGATCGCGCGCTTGGTGTCCTTGCGCTTACCGAGCCCGGTGCGAGTGCGACGGGTCTTGCCCTTGCGGTTGATGGTGTTCACCGAGGTGACCTTGACGTTGAACACTTTCTCGACCGCGATCTTGATCTCGGTCTTGTTCGCGTCGGGGTGCACCAGGAAGGTGTACTTGTTTTCGTCGAGAAGGCCGTAGCTCTTCTCCGAGACGACCGGCGCGAGCAGGATGTCGCGGTGGTCCTTGTGCAGCGTGCTCACTTGGCAGCCTCCTCGGTCTTGGTGCCCTTGGTGGCCCCGGCCACGAACTTCTCGAAGGCACCCTGGGTGAAGACGATGTCCTCGCAGGCCAACACGTCGTAGGTGTTGAGCTGGTCGGCGAACAGCAGGTGCACATCGGCGACGTTGCGCAGCGACAGCCAGGTGCCGGTGTCCTCACGGGTGAGGACGACCAGGAACTTGTTGCGGTCGGTCAGCCCGGTCAGGCCAGCCAGCGCAGCCTTGGTCGACGGCTTGTCGCCGACACCGAAACCCTCCACGACGTGGACGCGGCCGTCGGTGGCGCGGTCCGACAAGGCGCCACGCAGGGCAGCGGCCTTCATCTTCTTGGGGGTGCGCTGGTCGTAACTGCGCGGCTGCGGGCCGTGCACGACGCCACCACCGGCGAACTGAGGTGCGCGGATCGAGCCCTGACGGGCGCGGCCGGTGCCCTTCTGCTTGTACGGCTTCTTGCCGCCGCCGCGGACATCGGCACGGGTCTTGGTGGCGTGCGTGCCCTGGCGAGCAGCAGCCTGCTGCGCAACCACGACCTGGTGGATCAGCGGAATGTTGACCTCGACACCGAAAATCTCGGCGGGCAGGTCAACCTTGACGGTCTTCAGAGCCATGATCAGGCACCCTTCTCGTCGGTCTTCTTGGCGGCGGAGCGGAGCACGATCAGTCCACCCTTGGGGCCGGGAACGGCGCCCTTGAGCAGGATCAGGCCCTTCTCGACGTCGACCGCGTGCACGGTCACGTTCTGCGTGGTGACAGTGTCGGCACCCATGTGGCCGGCCATCCGGACACCCTTGAACACCCGTCCCGGGGTGGCGCAGGCGCCGATCGAACCCGGCTTGCGGTGGTTGCGGTGGGCACCGTGGGAGGCCGACACACCGGCGAAGCCGTGACGCTTCATGGTGCCGGCGAAGCCCTTGCCCTTGCTGGTGCCGCTGACGTCGATGGCCTCACCGGAGGCGAAGGTGTCGACGGCCAACTCCTGGCCCAGGGTGTAGCTGGCGGCGTCCGCGGTGCGGACCTCGACCAGGTGCTTGCGCGGAGTGGTGCCGGCCTTGATGAACTGGCCGGCCAGCGGCTTGGTGACCTTGCGTCCGTCGATCTCGCCGAAGCCGATCTGGATTGCGTTGTAACCGTCGGTCTCCGCGCCACGGATCGCCGTGATCACGTTGGTGCTTGCGGCGACCACTGTCACCGGGACGACGCGGTTGTTGTCATCCCAGAGCTGGGTCATGCCGAGCTTGGTGCCCAACAGGCCCTTCACGTTGCGTTCGTTCGTCATGTCAATCAGTTCCTCAGAGCTTGATCTCGATGTCGACGCCGGCAGGCAGGTCGAGGCGCATAAGCGAGTCAACCGTCTTCGGCGTCGGGTCGATGATGTCGATCAGGCGCTTGTGCGTGCGCATCTCGAAGTGCTCGCGCGAGTCCTTGTACTTGTGGGGCGAGCGGATGACGCAGTAGACGTTCTTCTCGGTCGGCAACGGCACCGGGCCGGCGACCTTGGCTCCGGTACGAGTGACCGTGTCGACGATCTTGCGCGCGCTCGTGTCGATGACCTCGTGGTCATACGCCTTGAGCCGAATGCGGATCTTCTGTCCCGCCATGTGCTCTCTCGCTTCTCTCTACGTTCTTCTGGGCCATGTGCTCAGCCGATCCACGCTTGGCTCCCCGACCCCCGCGGTCGGGCGTGTCGCGCGCTTGTCGCGCACTCGACCCGATCGGGCGGCCTGCTGGCCGTGCATGTTGTTTGGCTCCCGTCTCCCCTGCCTTGCGGCGAGGTTCCGGGCTCATCGGGTCTCCGTAGCGGTGCTGCCCAGTGCATTGAACTGCCCCGCCGGCTCAGCCGGCCACCCGCGCTTCCGCACAAGCGGAACAGGCGCGAACATGGAGACGCGATTCAATAGTCAATGTGCCGCACCCCGGCAACCCAGCCGGAGCAACCTGACAATCCTGTCATCGATTCTGCGTCACGCCAAATCGCTGGCGGCACCTCCCTGCGGGAGGCGGTTTTCCCTGATATCAGGGAAAACTGGAACTTGGCACGGAAAGCTTCGCGTGCCAAGTTCCAGTTTCCCGTGCCAAGACCGGTGCGCCGAGCAGCGAGTACGACCCGGCGGC
>JBPPMQ010000071.1:0-25956 GCA_051306135.1 Nocardioides sp.
TCGGTGTCTTGCGCCAACTCCCGATCGCCCAGGCGCAGGGTTGCCACCCCGGCGTACTCGTCTGGGCGCACCGAGACCGGCCCATCCGGTGAGCTGCCAGACCAGGCCTGCCGGCCGGTGGTCAAGGAGAGCCACGGGTTGTCGAGTTCGTCGACGAAGTCATCGGGGTCGATCGGCATCGGGATGGTCAGTTCGTCGATGCCCTGGGGCGGGTACGCCGGCGCATAGGACCCGCAGCCGGCCACCGTCAATGCCACCGCCAGACCGACGATCCCGGTGACTGCCTTGAGGATCACGGCGCCTGATCGGGGATGCTGACGGCCAGGAACCACATCGCGGCACCGGAACCGGCCAGGATCACCGCGTCCAGCCACCTGGACCGCACCGCCAACATGCCGGCGTCTCGTTCCCGAAGAATCAGCCGCAGGCCGGCGGCTGCGATCAGGGCGGAGGCGAAGACCTGGATCCCACGCCGCCACGGGCCGAAGGCAACCACGACCAGACCGGCAGAAGCGACGGCGAGGATCACCAGGTAGAACGCGCCGCCTATCGTCGAAGGATACCGACGGGGCTCATCCAGTCCGGGCTCATCCAGTCCGGGCTCCTCCAGTCCGGGCTCGTCCGGCTCGACGGGCTGCGGTTCGGTGGACACAGCGGTCAACCTACCGGAGCGGGCCCAATCAGGCGGCTGCGGCTTCGGCAGCTTCAACGACGTTGGTCAGCAGCATGGCCCGGGTCATCGGCCCCACCCCACCGGGGTTGGGTGAGACCCACCCGGCCTTGGCCCACACACTCGGATCCAGGTCACCGGCGATCTTGCCGTCCACCCGGCTGACTCCGACGTCGAGGAGAGCCGCGCCGTCCTTGATCATCTCGGCGGTGATGATCCCGGGAACGCCGGCCGCCGCGATCACGATGTCTGCCCGACGGGTGTGCGCGGCCAGATTCCGGGTGCCGGTGTGACACAGCGTCACCGTGGAGTTCTCGCTGCGGCGGGTCAGCAGCAGCCCGAGCGGGCGGCCCACCGTCAGTCCACGTCCGACCACCACCACATCGGCACCGTCGAGTTCGACGCCGTAGCGTCGCAGCAACTCGATACACCCCACCGGTGTGCACGGCAACGGGGCTGCCTCACCGAGCACCAACCTGCCCAGGTTGACCGGGTGCAGTCCGTCGACGTCCTTCTTCGGGTCGACTCGAGACAACAGGGCCACTTCGTCCAACCCGGTGGGCTGTTGGATGAGGTAGCCGGTGCAGTCCGGGTCCGCGTTGAGGCGGTCGATCTCGGCCTCGACGTCCGCCTGGCTGGCGGTTGCGGGCAGGTCGACCCGGATCGAGGAGATGCCGATCTCGGCACAGTCCTTGTGTTTGGCGTTGACGTACCAGTGCGAGCCGGGGTCGTCACCGACCAACACCGTGCCGAGGCCCGGGGTGATGCCGTTGGCCTTGAGTACGGCCACACGGTCGGTCAGCTCGGCCTTGATGGCCTTGAGAGTGGCGGTGCCGTCGAGCTTTCGGGCAACGGGGTGCGGCGCGGTCATCTGATACTCCGAGTCAGTGGAAGAAGTGACGGGTGCCGGTGAAATACATCGTCACCCCGGCGGCGTTACAGGCATCGATGGTGAGTTGATCGCGCACCGAACCACCCGGCTGCACGATCGCGGACACTCCGGCGTCGATGAGGATCTGTGGTCCGTCCTCGAACGGGAAGAACGCATCGGAGGCCGCCACCGCTCCGCGGGCACGCTCCTCACCATCAGCGAGGCCGTTGGCCCGCTCGACGGCCAGCCTGCACGAGTCGACCCGGTTGACCTGACCCATGCCGATGCCGACTGCGGCCGCGTTCTTGGCCAATAGGATCGCGTTGGACTTCGCGGCCCGGCACGCTTTCCAGGCGAACGCCAGGTCGGCGAGCACCTCGGCCGAGGCGGGCGTGCCGGTCGCCAGGGTCCAGCTGCTCGGGTCGTCGCCGCCTCCACCGTCGATCACCGCGTCGACATGGTCGGCAACCTGCATCAGCAGTCCGCCGCTGATCGGTCGGGTCTCCACCGTGGCTGCCCCCGCCGACGCCATGGTGGGGTCGACCAGGATCCGGATGTTCTTCTTGCGCGCCAGCACCTCCACGGCGCCGTCGTCATACCCGGGAGCGATGATCACCTCGGTGAAGACCTCGGCGACCTGATTGGCCATCGCCACCGACACCGCGCGGTTGGCGGCGATCACGCCACCGAAGGCCGACACCGGGTCGCAGGCCTGGGCTCGGGCGTGCGCGACGGCGACGTTCTCGCCGACCGCGACGCCGCAGGGGTTGGCGTGCTTGATGATCGCCACCGCAGGTTCGTCGAAGTCGGCGGCCGCACGACGAGCCGCGTCGGTGTCGACGTAGTTGTTGTAACTCATCTCCTTGCCGTGCACCTGCTCTGCCTGAGCCAGCCCGGCGGGACCGAAGTCGTCGAGGTAGAGCGCGGCCGGCTGGTGGGGGTTCTCCCCGTAGCGAAGCACCGCCTTCTTCTGATAGGTCCCGCCGATCCACGCCGGGAACCCGGTGCCGCCGGAGGAGTCGGTGAGCACATTGCCCATCCAGGAGGCGACCGCGACGTCGTAGGAGGCGGTGTGCACGAACGCCGCCGCCGCCAAAACCCTGCGCTGGTCGACGTTGAATCCGCCTGATCGCACGGCCTGGAGGGCGTCGTGATACTGATCCGGAGAGGTCACGATCGCGACCGAGGGGTGGTTCTTGGCGGCCGCACGGACCATCGAGGGCCCACCGATGTCGATCTGCTCGATGCACTCATCCACACTGGCGCCCGAGGCGACCGTCTCGGTGAACGGGTAGAGGTTGGAGACCACCAGGTCGAAGGGTTCCACACCGAGCTCGTCGAGTTGGGCGAGGTGACTTTCCAGCCGACGGTCCGCGAGGATGCCGGCGTGCACCCGCGGGTGCAGGGTTTTCACTCTGCCATCCAGACACTCGGGGAACCCGGTCAGTTCCTCGACCCTGGTGACCGGCAGGCCCAGGTCTTCGATCAGCCTGGCGGAGCCGCCGGTGGAAACCAACGCGACGCCGGCGTCGTGCAGCCCGGTGACGAAGTGGGCAAGTCCGGTCTTGTCGTAGACCGAGACCAGGGCACGCTTGACGCTCAGGCGATCAACAAGACCAGCGGGCTCGACGGCGGAGGTGGACAACGTGGCTCCTCGGGAGTGGTCGGCAGTATCGACGGGGCACCCAGGCGAACGATGCGATCCCAACTCCCCGGTGGTCACCCACCTACGCCAGTCGTCGGGCCCGAGTCTAGCGGCTGATCAGGTCCCGAAGCGAACGCGGCGGCCCTCGACGGTCAGGCCCTCACGGGCGATCCGTCCGACGGAGTCGGCCAGCATGGCACGCTCGGCGGTCTTGATCCGTTCATGCAGACTTTCGACGTCGTCGCCGTCGAGCACCGGCACGGCGCTCTGCGCCACGATTGCTCCGGTGTCCACGCCCGCGTCCACGATGAAAAGGGTGCACCCGGTGACCTTGACCCCGTAGGCCAACGCGTCGGCGGGCCCGTGCATGCCGGGGAAACTCGGCGACAGTGCCGGATGGGTGTTCAGGGTGCGGCCCCCGAACTGGGCCAGAAAGGTCTCCCCGACCAGTTTCATGAAGCCGGCCAGCACCACCAAGTCCGGCGCGTGGGCTGCCACCGCCGCAGTGAGGGCGGAGTCCCACTCGGTGCGGTCGGCGAAGTCACCCAGACGAGTCACGAAGGTCGGTATGCCGGCCGACTCGGCCCGCTCGAGCCCCAGGATCCCCGGGCGATCGGACCCGACTGCCACGACTTCGGCGCCGTAGGCCGGCTCGGCTGCGGCGTCAAGGAGTGCTTGGAGGTTGGTGCCCGACCCGGAGACCAAGACCACGACGCGTGTCATGGGGCAATCATGACGCCAGGTCGGCCAGCTCCGGCGAGCGGCGCTGCCACCAGGTCACGGCCAGGCCGGCCACGGTGCCGGCGACACCGAACGAGACGATCGCCTGCAGGGTGGTCGCCCCGGCGAAAGGATGGACCTCGGCCATCGCACCCGGACCGACTGCGCCCCCGGCCATCGAGGTCACCACCCCCAACACGATTGCTGCGAGCACTCCCCCGACGCCCCCGCGCAGCGCTGCGGACAGCCAGTCCAGCGTCGGCATCCGGCGTTGGGTGGAGACCACTGCTGCTGCACCGACCGCCGGGGCCAGCAGCCAGGCGGCACCACCCCAGGACGGCGCGCCGGCCGGCAGCGCGGCCAGCAACGGCACCATCGGGAGCGCACCGGTCGACACCACGGTCGGGGTGACCAAGGTGCCGGTGCCGACCACGAAGCCGGGACCGAGCAGGAAGGCGCTGGAGAAGAGCATCGCATTGGGCACGATGAGCACCATCAGAGCCAGATAGAGCACGGTGGCGCTGGGGTCGGTGTGCAGTTGCGACATCACATTCGCAGCGGTCGAGAAGTCCACGATCAGCGACACCGTGACGGCTACCAGCGACACAGCCAGCCACCAGACGATGATCCGGCGGGTGCAGGCCAGCGCCCCCCGGGCGGTCCCAGGGAGGCGGTGTGCCCAGGTGGCGGCACGCCCGGAACCGGCGGCGATGCCTGCCCCGCCGACCAGCAGGCAGCCCAGGATGCTCCAGGTCATCGCTCGCTGGGCGCTGGCGCCGGCGATGCCGGCGTCGGTGACTCGCAGCGCTAGGTCGACAACGACGAGATAGCCGAGGGTGAAGAGCGTGGTGGTGAGGGGGACCACCAGGTCGCGGGCTCCGTCGGCCAGCGAGTCAGCGGTCGGACCGTGTCCGGACACGGCGGTGCCGGCACGCAGCGCCATCCGCCAGATCGCCCAAGCGCAGATCACAGTGATGCCCAGCGGAACCGCGGTGACGGCGGTCCCCTGCACCGTGACCCCGGAGCCGTGGCCCATCAGCCAGCCGAGCCCGCCGGTGCGCAACGCATCCCGCGGCGACCCGTGGGTGCCTGCGTCCGAGAGGAACCAACCGACCACACCGAACCCGAACGCGGCGACCAGCGTGGACGCTGCCGCGAGGAGTCCGGTGCCCAGGCCCACGGCCCAGACAGGTTGACGACGGCGCAGCGTGGTGCTGGCATCGTGGGGCCCGGACCGACGCTGACGCGGGGCAGCAATTAGCGAAGTCATCGTGATCCATCATCACGGCTAGGCTTGCCCGGCCATGGTTTCCCACGCCGACACCGATGTCTTCGACTCCTTCTACCGGCAGACACGCCTGCCCTTGCTCGTGCAGACCTGGGCACTGACCGGCGATCTGGGTGCATCGCAGCGCTCGGTACGCGACACCTTCGTCGCCGCCTGGCACCACTGGACCAAGGTGAACCGGCTGACGGATATGGAGTCGTGGGTGCGTCCACGCGCCTGGGCTCGCGCGATGCGTCGGCGGCACGTGCTGAACCTGCACCGCGAAGCCGCCCACGCCGACGCGGTCGAAGACTCCTTGGCTGCACTGGCTGCGTTGAGCCAGGTGCAACGCAAGGTCCTGCTGCTGGGACACCTGACCGACCTGGACCTGGTGCTGATCGCCCGCGAGGCTGGTGTGGAGCCGCTGCGTGCGGCTGCAGAGTTGGCGTCCGCGGAGGTGATCTACCGCGAACTGCGGGGAGTCGACGACGTCGTCGCCTCCCTGGAACCACTGGCCGAGGAAGCTGCTGAGATGGGGTGGCCACAGTCCTCGACGATCACCCGGGCGGGAACAGCCCGACGACGTCTGCACACCACTGTCGGCGCGGCCGCCACGATCGCGGCCGTCACTGTCGCCGGGTGGGTGGTGAGCAGCGAGGACGGTGTCCAACCGACGTTGGCCAGCCTGCAGGTGACCACGCCAGCGGAATCGGAATCCGTCCTGGACTCCGAGCCCGCGCCCTACAGCCTTTCCGAGGACGCTCTGCTCACCGCGACTCGGGTTGGGGATCAGCTTGGCGGCAGGTGGACCGAAGGACAGACCGCCCCCGGCGCCAAGGTCATCCCGTGTCAAAGTGAAGAGACCATCGACCCCGATGCCCGCGCTGAACTGACCAGGTGGTTCAGCGGCACCGCGACCACGGACCGGGCCGGACAACTGGTGGAGGTCTCCCAGTCCCCGATGGCGGCGCGGACCGCCTATCGGCGCATGGTGACCTGGATCGGAGGGTGCAGCGACGAACGGGTGCAACTCGACGCGGTCTATGACGTCGACCGGACCGCCGACGTGGCCACGGTGATGCAACTGACGGACTGGCATGAGCCGACGACCGTGCGCACCATCGGGTTGGCCCGCACCGGCACCATCACCACTGCGGTCTCGTCGGTTCGAGCCGCTCCGGGTGACGCAGTCGACGAGGTCGCGGGACTGTTGTCGGCGGCCGTCGACCAGTTGTGCGACCTCCCCGGCGCAGGCGCGTGTGCCGGTGCGCCGAAACTGGAGCGGGTCGCCCCGCCTCCGATCGGTGCCGCTGCCGGCCTGCTCGGCACTGTCGACCTGCCCCCGGTCACCGGTGTCGACCAGCCGTGGGCGGGCACCAAGCCCGACGAGGCGAGGTTCAACGCCGCGGCGACTCGCTGCGACCAATCCAGTTTCGACCGCGACGACGTCGCGGAATCCCTGACCGAGACGTTCGTGATTCCGACAGCCACCGACCTGCCCGCCGAGTTCGGCATCACCCAGACCGTCGGACGGTTCGGATCGGTGAATGCGGCCAAGTCTTTCGTCGAGGGGATCCGGACGAGGATGGGTACCTGTTCGGACCGCGAGCTCGGCGCCCAGGTCACTGAGGTGGCCAACATGTCCGACGGGGAGAAGGACACCTCTGTGTGGCACCTCCAGATTGAGATCTCCGACACCTCCACGGTGCTCTACTTCATGTCCATCGCCCGGGACGGCAGGGTCGTCTCCCAACTCGGGTTCGTTCCCGCCGAGGGTGTCCGGATGGCCGACGGTGCGTTCCTGGCTCTCAACATCCGTAGCCTGAATCGACTGACCTACTTCTGATCGAGGTGACGGGGTCGAAATGCCGCGAGCTGGGAGGCAACCCGATGGCTGACATAGGCGTATCAGGGGTGTGAACGAAAACGAGTTCGATTCTTGGTACGCCTCGTCGTACTCGCGAATCCTGGCTCAGGTCTATGCCATGGTCGGCAGCCGGGACGAGGCCGAGGAGTGTGTGCAGGAGGCATTCGCCCGGGCCTGGCAGCACCGTCGCTCGCTGAGCCACGACGGCCATCCGGACGCCTGGGTCCGCACCTGCGCCTACCGGTTGGCGGTGTCGCGGTGGCGCAAGTTCGGGCGTCGGCGCGGTCACGGCCAGGTGGAGACCCCGGTGGTCGCCCCCTCCGATGACCGAGTCGTGTTGGTCAGCGCCCTGCGGCAACTGCCCGAATCTCAGCGCCGGGCCGTGGTCCTCCATCACTTGGCCGACCTGTCGGTCGACGATGTCGCAGCCGAGACAGGTGCCCCGGTCGGGACCGTCAAAGCGCGCTTGTCCCGCGGCCGCGCCGCACTCGCGGCCCTCCTCTCCGAACCCGAACCGCCGACCTCCGTGGGAGGAAGCCATGTCTGATCCGTTCGAATCGCTGCGCACGATGCCCACGACCCCTCCGCCCGCCGCCGAGATACGCCGACGCGGTGACGTCCGTCGTCGACGGGCCACCGTCGCGGTCAGCCTCGGCGCGGTCGCCGCCGTCGCCGCGGTCGCCATTCCCGTTGGCCTGGCCCTGGGTGGATCGCCGAACGCAGTCCCGGTGGCCACCAACTCGACGAGTCTGGACCCCGAACCCACCGACTCCGAGGCGTCCACCACCTGGATCACCTCGATCCCTGCCGACATCGACCTGACCGTCGGCTGGGACTCGTCCCTGGCGCAGCCCCGGTTCGTGGACCAGGGCTCCGAGGCGGCGATCGGGTTGTTCTACGGACTGGACGCCTGCGGCTCGACGATTCCGTTCACCGACGGCTCGACCGACCTCGCCCTGGCGAGTTGGGAGTTGGAGGACTATTCCGAGCGACGCACCCTGGCCGTGTTCCCGGACGCAGTTTCGGCCGCCAACCGCTACGCCGACATCATCGACGCCGCAATGGCGTGCTCGGATGTCGTCGCTCTCGACGGTGCGGCCGCTCGGGACGGTGGTGTCGGCGGCGACGACACCGAGCGCTCGGTGGGGGCCTTCGGGATGGCCTTCGAACAGTACGCCGGCGGCGTTTGGGCGGTCTACCGGACAGGGAACGCCATCCTGGTGGTCGGCGGCTACACCCAGGGCGGAGAGGTCACCGCGCAGAGGCTCCAGGACGCGATCGACCTGCCGGCCGAGAACAGCGACCGGCTCCGGCGTGACCAGATGTGTGTGTTCACCACCGCCGGCTGCACCAACAGCCCCGGGACCCAGGTCGAGGTGCCGAGGTGGAACGCCGCGGTCACGGCGCCACCGCTGACCGGCTCGGCGGTCGGCGACATCGCTGATCTGCCGATCACCGACGGGTTCCCCGCCTCCCACGAGCCGGGCACCGATGGTCTGATCGGACCGACCAGGTCGACGGCGATCGAGGTGGAGGCTTGCGACGCGGCGTTGGTTTCCACCGCGGCGCCCCGTGACGGCTTGACCACGAGTTTCAGCGACGTGGAGTACCACCGAGCCCGCACTGTGCTGGTCTTCGACGACGCGGACGCGGCCGCGACCTGGTTCGGTGACCTCTTCGGATACTTTGCCCGATGCCCGACCGAGAAACCGACCGAGGACGGCAGCGTGACCACCCACGCGTTGACTGGTGTGCCGGTCGGCGACGAGGGCTTCGCTACCCGCGCAGTGGCAGTACTGGACGGCGAGATCTGGGGTACCGGGCAGGACGTCACCATCGTGACCCGGTTCGGGCAGGCGATCGTGTTGGATCTCAGTGACGGCGAGGGCGCCTTCGGGGACCAGGCCGAGATGCTTCAGCGCCAACTCGATGAGCAGGCGGCGCTGTTCGGCGCGGTCCGGGCGACCTGGGGTCGTTGAGCGAAACGGTCATCGGCACAAGCGCCCTGGAGGGACCAGGCTCAGAGCGTGGCCATGATCTCCTTCATCAACGCGGCGGTCTCCGACGGCGTCTTGCCGACCTTCACTCCGACAGCCTCCAGGGCCTCCTTCTTGGCCGCCGCGGTGCCCGCGGAGCCGGAGACGATGGCGCCGGCGTGACCCATGGTCTTGCCCTCCGGCGCAGTGAAGCCGGCGACGTAGCCCACGACCGGTTTGGTGATGTTGTCCTTGATGTAGGCAGCAGCCCTCTCCTCGGCGTCGCCACCGATCTCACCGATCATGACGATGGCCTTGGTCTGAGGGTCGTCCTCGAAGGCCTGCAGCGCGTCGATGTGGGTGGTGCCGACGATGGGGTCACCGCCGATTCCGATAGCGGTGGAGAAGCCGAACTCCTTGAGCTCATACATCATCTGGTAGGTCAACGTGCCCGACTTCGACACCAGGCCGATCGGGCCCTTGCCGGCGATGGTGTGCGGGGTGATGCCGGCCAGTGATTCACCGGGAGTGATGATGCCGGGGCAGTTGGGGCCGATCATCCGGGTCGACTTGCCGGCCAGGTAGCTCCACACCTCGGCGGTGTCTTGGACGGGTACGCCCTCGGTGATGACCACCATCAGGCCGATGCCGGCGTCGATGGCTTCGATGCAGGCGTCCTGAGTGAAGGCTGGCGGCACGAAGACGACCGACACGTTGGCGCCGGTCTGGGCCATGGCTTCGGCCACGGTGCCGAACACCGGCAGGATGACGTCGTTGCCGTCGTGGTCCTGGTGGGTCACCGTGGTGCCGGCCTTGCGGGCGTTGACGCCTCCGACGATGTTGGCGCCCGAGTCGAGCATCAGCGCGGTGTGCTTGGCGCCCATGCCGCCGGTGATGCCCTGGACGATGATCTTGGAATCAGCGTTGAGGTAGATAGACATATTTCCGGTCCCTCTCAGGCGTTGGCCAGCTCGGCGGCCTTGTCGGCCCCGCCGTCCATGGTTTCGACGATGGTCACCAGCGGGTGGTTGCGCTCGGCGAGGATGGCCCGGCCCTTGTCGACGTTGTTGCCGTCGAGGCGGACCACCAGCGGCTTGGTGGCGGAGTCGCCGAGCAGGTCGAGCGCTCCGACGATGCCGTTGGCGACCTCGTCACAGGCGGTGATGCCACCGAAGACGTTGACGAACACCGACTTGACCTGGGCATCGTTGAGGATGACGTCGAGGCCGTTGGCCATCACCTGAGCGTTGGCACCGCCGCCGATGTCGAGGAAGTTGGCGGGCTTGACGCCGCCGTGCTTCTCTCCGGCGTAGGCGACGACGTCGAGAGTCGACATGACCAGACCGGCGCCATTGCCGATGATGCCGACTTCGCCGTCCAACTTGACGTAGTTGAGTCCGAGCTGCTTGGCCTTGGCCTCGAGCGGGTCAGCGGACGCCTTGTCCTCGAAGGCCTCGTGGTCGGGGTGACGCACCTCGGAGGCGTTCTCGTCCAGCGAGACCTTGCCGTCGAGAGCTTCGAGTACGTCGCCCGCCAGACGGGCCAGCGGGTTGACCTCGACCAGGGTGGCGTCCTCCTCGACGAAGACGGTGTAAAGAGCTTGGATCAGTGAGACGGCCTGCTCGAGGATCGGCTCGGGGAAACCTGCCTCGATGGCGATCTCGCGGGCCTTGGCCTCGTCGACCCCCTCACCCGGATCGATACCGATCTGCTTGACGGCGTCGGGGTTGGTCTTGGCGACCTCCTCGATCTCGACTCCGCCCTCAACCGATGCGATGCACAGGTAGCGGCGGTTGGAGCGGTCCAGCAGGAAGGAGAAGTAATACTCCTCCTCGATGCTGGCGGCCGGCGCGATGAGCACCTTGTTGACCGTCAGACCCTTGATCTCCATGCCCAAGATGTTGGTCGCGTGCTCGAATGCCTCGTCGGGTGTCTTGGCGAGTTTGACCCCGCCAGCCTTGCCGCGGCCACCAGCCTTGACCTGGGCCTTGACCACCACGACCCCGAGTTTCTCGGCCGCAGCACGAGCCTCCTCGGGGGTGTCGGCAACGATGCCCAGCGTCACAGGTACGCCGTGCTTGGCGAAGAGCTCCTTCGCCTGAAACTCCATCAGATCCACGGATCCACCAGCTTCTTTGTCCATTTCGTGTGTGCGCACGCCGAAACCAGGGCTCGGGCCGCACTCGTCCACCCATGACCCTAGTCCCGCCTGAGCGGCACCGGCGAGGCGGGTCCGGCGTGATCGCTGCCACACTCGTCCGGGGTACGGGAAGTCCGACGGAATCGGTGTCCGGGAAGCGTGAAGTCCCCCGGTTCCGCCGACTGGCGGACACACAACCTTCACAATCGAATGTGGAGGCTTGATTCCCCGAACCGGTCATTTTCCAGTAGTGTCTGCGGACGAACCAGCACTCGACGGAGAAGTAATCGACACATGGGCAACCACCGGGCAGAAAGCCGAGACCCTCGGTCCGAGCACCCCAGTGACCCCGAAATCGTCGGCTATGTCGGTCGCCGGATGCGGGCTCCGGAATCGGATCAGCAGATCGAGGCACCGCTCTTCGAGGTCGGCGCCGCAGCGACCCGGGCGCGGGTGGTTCCCGACCTGTCCGCCGACCTGACCGTGACGATGCCGCTGGCAGAGCCGGGCAAGCGTGCTGCCCGCCGCGCACACAAGTCGCATCCGGTGCTGCGGGGGCTGCCGTCGCTGGCCGGCGCCGCCGCGCTGGTGATCGCCGGTTTCGCGGCCGTCTCCTCGGCGGAGAACTATCAGGTGACAGCCTCGAAAGGCGCCCTGCGGCCCGCTACCGCATTCGGCGGCACTACTGCGCACACCGTCGTCGGCGAACGAACTTCAAGCGTCAGCCGCAGCGCGTCGCGTCTGGCTGCCTCGGCCGAACTGGCCGCCAAAGCCCGCAACAAACAGTTGCAGTCGCTGAACGAGCAGGCCGCCGCCCAGGCAAAGTCGCTGGAAGCGGGCCAATGGGTGCTGCCGCTCCCCCAGGACGTCTACCGCATCAGCGGAACTTTCGGTGCGACCGGGCTGTGGTCCTCCCACACCGGCCTGGACATGGCCTGTTCGACTGGCACCCCGATCTATGCGGTGGCCGATGGGGAGATCACCGCCGTCGGCTATTCGGGCAACGCCGGCAACCGGACCTGGCAGGTCCTGGCCGACGGCACCGAGATCATGTATGCGCACCAATCGAGCTTCGCGACCAGTGTCGGCACTTACGTGCGCCGGGGCGAGCTGATCGGCTACGTGGGTTCGACCGGACGCACCACCGGACCGCACCTGCACATCGAGGTGCATCCCGGTGGCGGAGACCCGGTTGACCCGTACGCCGCGATGGAAGCCCACGGCATCGACCTCTGAGGCCGAAGGGAACGGCCCAGAGTTTCTCGACCAGTTCAGGGTTTCTCGACCAGTTCAGAGTTTCTCGACCGGCGCGTAGCGCAACAGCAGTCGTTTGACCCCGTGCGACCCGAAGTCGATGTTGGCGACCGTCTTGTCGCCGTCGCCCTCCAGACTGACCACGGTCCCCATCCCGAAGCTCTGATGGGTGACGCGGTCGCCAGGATTCAGCGCCGGAATGTCCTTGGCCGCTGTCGCCTTCGCGCGAGCGTCCACCCGCAACGCCGCAGAAGAGAAGTTACGTCGTCCCGCAGCCGTGGGCCTGCCGGGCGAGTAGCCACCGGGGTCGGGGGACCCGGCAGACCACCCGGGCCGGGTCCACGACGCCATCTGATCGGCGGTGCGTTCCCACTCGATCAGCTCAGCGGGTAGCTCATCGAGGAAACGGCTGGCAGGGTTGTGGGCGGGCGCTCCCCATGCAGAGCGCATCACCGCCCGGGAAATGAACAGGCGCTTCTGCGCGCGGGTGATTCCGACATAGGCGAGACGACGTTCCTCGGCCAACTCGGCGGTGTCCCCCAAGGTGCGACTGTGCGGGAAGACACCATCCTCCATCCCGGTCAAGAACACGACCGGGAACTCCAGACCTTTCGCGGTGTGCAGCGTCATCAAGGTGACCACACCCTGGTCATCGTCCGGGATCTGATCGGAGTCGGCGACCAGCGCGACCCGTTCGAGGAAGTCGGTCAGGCTCGGATCGACCAGTCCCGCCTCCACATCCGCGGGATCGGCCGACGGACCAGCCTGCGGGTCGTCGGAGAACTCGCGCGCCACGGCCACCAGTTCGGCCAGGTTCTCGATGCGGGTGGCGTCTTGCGGGTCGTCGGACGCTTCCAGTTCCGCGAGATAGCCGGTGCGGTCCAACACCGTCTCCACGATCACGTCGGCTCGTTCACCTGCCTCGACCATGCTCATCAGGTCGCTGATCAGGTCGACGAACGCCTTGATGCACGTGATCGACCGAGTGGCGAGCCCGGGTGCGGATTCGGCAGCCTGGAGTGCTTCCCAGAAGGTCATCTGATCGCGCTCGGCGAAGGCGTTGACACACGCGACCGCCCGGTCGCCGATGCCCCGCTTGGGCGTGTTCAGGATGCGCCGCAGGCTGACCTGATCGTCGGGGTTGGCCAGGGTGCGCAGGTAGGCGAGGGCGTCTCGGACCTCACGGCGTTCGTAGAACCGGACCCCGCCGACCACCCGGTAGGGCTGTCCGGTCCGAATGAAGATCTCCTCGAAGACCCGCGACTGCGCATTGGTGCGATAGAACACCGCCATATCGGACGGCTTGGCCCCGGCATCGACCAGGACATCGACGCGTTCGCTGACGAAGCGGGCTTCGTCCCGCTCGTCGTCGGCGACGTAGCCCACGACCTTGTCTCCCATTCCGGCATCGGTCCACAACCGCTTCTCGACCCGACCTTCGTTGCGGGCGATCACCGCGTTGGCTGCGGTCAGAATCGTCTGGGTGGAGCGATAGTTCTGTTCCAGCAGAATCGTGGTCGCGTTGGGGAAGTCCTGCTCGAAGTCCAAGATGTTGCGGATATTGGCACCCCGGAAGGCATAGATGGACTGGTCGGCGTCGCCGACCACCATCAGTTCGGCGGGTTCGGCCCGCGGGCCCCCTTGGCTCGTGGTCGACTCCTCCATCGTGGCGGCACACAACAGGTGGACCAGTGCGTATTGAGCGTGGTTGGTGTCCTGGTATTCGTCGACCAGCACGTGTCGGAACCGGCGCCGGTAGGTCTCCAGCACGTCGGGGAACTGGCCGAGGATGTGCACCGTGGTCATGATCAGGTCGTCGAAGTCCAGGGCGTTGGCCTGACGCAGGCGCCTTTGGTATTCGGCGTAGGCGGCGGCGTAGGACCCCTCGGTCGCGTTGGTGGCCTGGCTCAACGCCTCTTGAGGATCACGTAGTTCGTTCTTCTGGTCGCCGACCCAGTTGAGCACGGCCTTGGGCTGGAACTGGCGCGGATCCAGTTCGAGATCCTGACAGACCAGGCTCATCAACCGTTTGGAGTCCTGGGCGTCATAGATCGAGAAGGTCGACTTGTAGCCGATCCGGTCGATCTCCTTGCGCAGGATCCGCACGCAGGCGGAGTGGAAGGTGGAGACCCACATCAACCGGGCTCGCCCGCCGACCAACGCCTCGACGCGCTCCTTCATCTCTGCGGCGGCCTTGTTGGTGAAGGTGATGGCAAGGATCGAGCCGGGGTGGGCCCCGCGCTGGGAGATGGTCCACGCGATGCGCCGGGTCAGCACCCGGGTCTTGCCTGATCCGGCACCGGCGACCACCAGCACCGGCGATCCCTCGTGCACGACCGCGGCCCGCTGAGGCTCGTTCAGGCCGTTCAGCAGGTCGTCAGCGGTCGGGGCTGCGCGGCGGGGTCGATCCTCGGCGGGGACGTCGGGCAGGTCGAGCCCGGGCAGGGACGGATGCGTGCTCATGCTGAGACCAGCCTACGGCCGGATGGTGCTCCATCCACTCTCGGTGACCTCCACCTCGACCCGGCAGGGAATCTGGTCCTTCATCGCCTCCACGTGACTGATCAGTCCGATGGTGCGTCCGCCTTGGCGCAGCGAGTCCAGGGTTTCCATCGTGGTCTGCAGCGTCTCAGCATCCAGGGACCCGAATCCCTCATCGATGAACAGGCTGTCCAGCCGGATGCCGCCATGGGTGGCCGTGACGTGGTCGGCCAGGCCGAGCGCCAGCGCCAGGGAAGCCTGGAACTTCTCGCCGCCGGACAACGACTCGGGCCGGCGGGCCTGACCGGTGAACAGGTCGTCGACGACGATCTCCAGGCCGGCCGAACCCCGACCACCTTGACGCACGTGGTGGACCAGGGTGAATCGACCGTCGGTCATCGCCTGCAATCGCTGGTTGGCACAAGCGAGGATCTCCTCCAGGGCCGCCGCCAACACGAAGGCCTCCAAGTCCATCTTGGTGGTGTTGGGGGCATCCCCATTGACCGTGGCGGCGAGCCGAGCCAGCACCTCCGCCCCGGACCTAACGCCGTCGGCGTGGCCCAGATGCGCGCGGATCGCCTCGGCTTGGGCGGCCCAGTGGTCGAGGTCGTTGGCCGCGGCGATGTGCAGATCGCGGGCCCGGCCCGAGGCTTGGTCCAGGCTGACCCACTCGGCCTGCGGGCCCTCGGTGTCCACCTGCTGGTCGGGCAGGTCGCGAAGGTCCTCGGAGCCGAGCAGCGCCCGCGTGCTGGCCACGGCCGCGTCGTAGTCGGCGATCCTGGTTCTGAGGATGGCCAGGTCGGCACTCGGGCACCTGGCTGCGGCCACATCGTCGGCGGTGTCGAAGCGCTGCTCGCTCAACGCCGCCAGCGCCCGGGCACTGCACTGTGCCAGATTGGCGGCGGCCCGTTCGTGTTCGAGGGTCGCGTCACGCAGGGTCCGGTTGACCTGGAGCGCGCTGCGCACGTGCCGCGCGCGCTCGGCCACCGAGCCGAAACCGTCGCGGGACCCCTCGATGAGGGCCTCCGCCTCCGCGACCGTGGTTCTGGCCTTGCTCTGCCGGGTCACCAGATCGTCCTTGCCCGTCAGGTGCGCATCAATGGCGACTCCCGCGTCGCGCAGGCCGATCGCCGTGCGTCCGCGTCTGAGTTCCGCGGCGCTGGTGGCTCCGTCGAGGTCTTCGAGGCGGCGCAACTCGGCCCGGGCCAGATCGGCCTCGGCCGCAGCGTCCTCGATCCGGCGTCCGGCGCTCTCGCGGATCATCTGGTCGTGACGTTCGGCCAGCGCGGCGATCTGGGCCTCCACCCGGATCGCCTCGTCGTTGGCGTCATGACGAGCGCGGTCCGCCCGAGAGATGTCCTCGTCGGTGACCGGATCGCTGACCTGGGCCGGTGCCGGATGCTCGACCGAACCACACACCGAGCAGGGCTCGCCGGGGGCCAGCCTGGTGGCCAAGGTGGCTGCCGCTCCCTGGAGTTGGCGACGTTGGAGGTCGGCGACCACGCCGGCCGCTGCGCTCAGCGCTGCATTGGCCTCGACCTTGGCCGCCCGTGCCTTGAGCAGGTCGTCGCCGGTCTGAGCGGCCGACCGGGCGGCGTCCAGGATCGTGTGGGCGGTGCGGTCCCGCAGTTGGGCCGCGGGCAGGCCGGCGAGGTCGATGCGTGCCTGGGCAACCTGAGTCTCCAGGTCGGCCAATGTGCCGGCGAGAGTGTCGCGGTGAGCCCGGAGTTCGGCGAAACGGGCCTGCCAGGTCTGCATCGCGTGATCGGCGGCGTCGACCAGGAAGCGCCACCCGGTCAGCTTCTGTTCTGCGAGGACCGCCTGCTCCAGCGACCCCGCCTCGGTGGCCAGCCGCTGCACTTCGGCGTCCAGGTCCGGGGCCGGGTCGTTGCCCAGAGTCGCTGCATGCTCGGTCTGCGCCGAGGTCAGGGTCGCGTCGGCGCGCAGCGCATCGGTACGAGCTCGACCTTCGGCCTCCACGACCGGCCAGGCGCGGTCGGCACGGTCGGCCAGGTCGACGCGGACTCGATCGGCCTCGATGCCTGGAGCCGACTGGGTCAGTGTCTCCAGCCGCTGCTGGGCTTCGTCGCGTCGAACCTGGCGGCCCTTGAGCGCCACCATCCGGTCGAGGTGGGCGCGCGCCTGCCGGGCGCTGGAGTCGGCCAGGTCTCGATCGGCGGCCAGTTGCGCGACGACGCCGGTCTGGTCCGCGAGTAGTCGGTCCAGCCACTCCGAGACGCCCACCAACCCATCGAGGTCGACCCCGTCGGGCAGTTCTCGGCCGGTCGAGGACGCCAACGCTCGTCCGAGACTGCCGACCGCCTGAGCAGCCGAGACCAGCTGTCCGCGCAGTGTCGCGGAGCGTTCTTTGAGGAGCCGGTGGTAGTCGGCGAACCGCTGGGAGTCGAACAGCTTGCGCAGCAGACGCTGGCGGTCGTCGGTGCTGGCGACCAGGAACTCGGCGAACTGACCCTGTGCCAGCAAGATGACCTGCCGGAACTGCACCGCGTTGAGCCCGACGATCCGGTCGATCTCCTCGGCGGTGTCGGCAGCCTTGTGGGTCAGCCCGATCTCGCCGGTGACGGTGATCTCGGACAGCTCGGCCTGAGCCCGAGACGGGGTGGTGCCTTCACCCCGACGCTTGGGTACGTCGTACTGAGGTCGGCGCCGAATCCGAAATCGCCGGTCGCCGGCGGTGAATTCACACACCACCTCGGTGACGTCGTCGCCGGAGCAGAAGGCCGAACGCACCACCGGGGCGGTGTCGAAGCGTGGCACCGAACCGAACAGCGCGAAGGTCACCGCGTCCAACACACTGGTCTTGCCCGATCCGGTGCGCCCGGTGATCAGGAACATCTCGTCGCCGAACGCGTCGAAGTCGACCGTGGTGGCCTCCTTGAAGGGGCCGAACCCGGTCATCGTGACCCGGTGGATCCTCATCTGGCCAGCACCTCGGCCTCACGGGCGGCGAGCACCTCGGCCACGACGCCGGCTTCGGCAGCACTGAGGCCTTCCCCGTTGCGGACATGGCTGCAGAACGCATCGATGATCTCGGTGTCGGTGCGACCCCGGACTCGGTCGGCATACGCGGCCGTGGAACCTACCGCCGGGTCGGCGGGGGCGTGAATGAGGCTGGCGCAGAACCGGAACCTCGTCTGGATGCGCCGCAGGGCGTCCATCGGACGGGTGTTGTCGGTCAGGGTCGCCTCGACCCAGTGGTCCACGAACGTCTCCAGTTCGGCCGAGTCGAGCAGGTCCTCAAGGTCTCCGCGGAGGCGCGCCAGGCCACGGGGAACAGCCAGGTCGACCCACACGACGCCGGCCAGTCCGGTCGCGTCGAGGTCCACCAACCAGCCGCCTCGCGCCTTGGCGGCCTCGGAGAACGAGTAGCGCAGCGGCGCGCCGCTGTAACGCACCGACTCCGAGAGGGTCATCGGGGAATGGATGTGCCCCAGCGCGGCGTAGTCGACCCCGTCGAAGGCTGCGACCGGAACCTTGTCGATCCCCCCGAGGATGTCACGCTCGGAGTCGCACGACTCCCCTTCGGCGCCCTGGCAGAACGTGTGCGCCAACACCACCGCCCGGCCGCCCCGGCCGGCGAGGTCGGCCCGGACCAGGCGCATCGCCTGGGCGATCGCGTCGGCCTGGGACCGCATCGGGTCGACGTCGGGCCAGGTGTTGCGAGCCAGGATCGGGGCCAGGAACGGCACCGGATAGAAATGCACGTCGCCGTAGCGGTCCGCGATGGTGATCGGTGACCCGACCTGATCGATTCCGGTGACCACGTGGACGCCGGCCAGGGAGGCGAAGGCTGCCTTCGCGCCGAGCCTGGCCGGTGAGTCATGGTTGCCGCTGGACAGCACCACCTGGGCGCCGGCGTCACGGATCGAACCCAACACCTCGTCCAACAGCGCGACCGCGTCAGCCGACGGGGTGGTGGAGTCGAAGACGTCGCCGCTGACCAGGACCACCTCGATGGCTTCGGTGCGGACCGCCTCCACCACACCGGCCATCACCGCGCGAAGGTCGCCGAGGGTGCTGTGACCGTGGAAGGACCGCCCGATGTGCCAGTCGGAGGTGTGCAGGATGCGCATGGTCCCGACCCTAGGACGGGGGTCCGACGCATCGGATCAGTACGCGCCGTGGGCCGGGGCCCAGAACACCGCCACCCCTGCGTTGAGCACGGTCAGGGCGACGAGTCCGAGCCACAGGCCCTGCGGGATCTTCTCCCGGCGCAGATTCGCCATGACCAGGGCCAGGATCACCAGCCCGATCACCAGTTTGACCCCGACCTTGGGGTAGTCGACGCTCACGTCGTCCATCTCCAGGACACCGACCAGGAACACGCCGGCCAGGAAGGTGGTGCCGGCCCCGTCGCGCATCAACCCGTTCACCTTCTTGACCGGCTCGGCCGCCTGCACGAGCAGGCCACCGAACAGTGCGGCGAAGCCGAGCAGGTGGATCAACAGCAGGACCAGGCGGACGATCTCCATGGGGTCGAGCCTATCGGCGAACCTCAGATCACCGCGATGCGGGCCATCTGTCGGGCCCGCACAGCCAGGTCGGGGAAGTCGCTGAAGATGCCGTCGACGCCCTCGGCGAAGAATCCCCGTGCCTCGGCGACGTTGTTGGTCAACGTCCAGACGAACACGTCGAGCCCTAACCGGTGGGCGTGAGCGACCAGCCCGGTCGATTCGGGATCCAGCACCAGTTCCCGGCTGGGTCCGATGGCGTCGGCGTACTCGGCCACCGCGACCAGATCACGGGGCCGTTCCATGAGTTGGACCAGCGGCAGCGCGGTCCGTCGGCCGATGTGGTCCAAGAAGCCGGCATCGAAGGACTGGATGTAGGTGCGGGTGCCGGGCTCGTCGCGACCGTGGTCGTAGAGGGCATCCAACAGCGGCCGAGTCATGGACAGCCCGAGTTGGGAGTAGTAGGACGGCACCTTCACTTCGACGTGGAGGCCGACGCCGGGGCGGCCGGGGCTGCGCGGTGCGTCGGCGAGCAGCAACAACAGTTCGTCGAAGGTGAGGATGGAGAACCCCGGGGTCGGCGCGTTCAGACAGCGCAGTTCGGCCAGGGTGAAGTCGTGGGTGAACCACCCGGTGACAGTGCGACCGTTGATGGAGCAGGTCCGGCGGCGGGCTGCGAACTCCGGTCGCAACGCGACGTCGGTGGTCCGGGACAGTTCAGGTTCGTGCCGCACGATCAGCACTCCGTCCCCGGACATGACCAGGTCGGTCTCGACGGCGTCGGCACCCAACGCGATCGCCTGCAGGTAGGACGCTGCACTGTGTTCGGGTAGGTAGCCCGGTGCGCCGCGGTGACCGATGACCAAAGGTCTCATGAGAAAAGGAAAGCGCGGCCGTGCCACTAGACGGCGCAACCGAGGTGAACGGGCGGTGGCAGGGTCGAAAACGATTCGTCGTCACGTGGGGGCGTCCCTATCATGACTCGGTGCGCCGACTTCCCGATCCCCCTCCGGCCAGGCCGGCATTCTCCGGGCCCGGTGCGTTCTTGTGGTGGATCGCCAAGGGCCAGTGGAGATCGATCGTGCTCGGCATGGTGTGGGGCATCGTCTGGATGACCGCTCAGGCGGTGATGCCGGCTCTCATCGGGTTGGCCGTCGACCGCGGGGTCGCCGCCCAGGACACCGGCGCGCTGGTGATGTGGGCCGGCGCCTTCTTCGCGGTTGGCGTGGTGCAGGCGGTGGCCGGGATCCTGCGCCACCGCAATGCGGTGACCAACTACCTGACGGCCAGTTTCCGGGTCTCCCAACTGGTCGCTTCTCACAGCACCCGGCTGGGCGCTTGGCTCAGTCGTCGTATGTCGGTGGGAGAGGTCTCCCGGATCGCGACCACCGACCGCTCGGCCATCGGGCACCTGCTCGATGTCAGCGCCAGGTTCTCCGGCGCGGTGGTGTCCTTCTTCGTGGTGGCCGCGCTGCTGTTGCGAACGTCGATCTCCCTGGGCCTGATCGTGTTGATCGGAGTGCCTACCTTGATGGCGCTCATCGCACCGTTGCTTCGTCCGCTGCAGCACCGGGTGGCCACCCAACGCGAACAGATGGGCGCGCTGTCCAACACCGCGACCGACATCGTCTCCGGGTTGCGGGTGCTGCGCGGCGTGGGCGGGGAGCAGGTCTTCGAACGCCGCTACCGGGCTGAGTCCCAGTCGGTGCGCCGGTCCGGCATCCAGGTCGCTCGGGTCCAGTCGGTCCTCGATGCTGCCCAGGTGTTCCTGCCCGGATTCTTTGTGGTCGCGGTCGTGTGGCTCGGTGGCCGCTATGCCGTCCAGGGCAGCATCAGCCCCGGTGATCTGGTGGCGCTGTTCGGCTACGCCACCTTCTTGATGCTCCCGCTACGCACGTTCGTGGAGTATGCCAACGTGATCATCCGTGGTCGGGTCGCCGCCCGCCGGATCTGCGCTTTCCTGTCCCTGGAGCCGGGCCACCCCGGGGGATCGATGCGACCTGGGGCCGACCTGACTCTGAGCGATCCGACCTCGGGGGTGCAGATCACTCCCGGCAGCCTGGTCGCGTTGGTCAGCGAAGACCCGGCCACCTCCGCGGAGGTGATCGACCGTCTCGGCCACTTCGGTGCCGGCCCGGACCTCGCCACCCTCGGTGGGGTGGTGATCGACCGGTTGGACAGGCGGGCCTTGCGTGAAACGGTGCTGGTCTGCGACACCGGTGCCCACCTCTTCTCCGGCCCCTTGAGCCAGGTGCTCGACCCGCACGGTCGCGGCGGGGTGGCCGAGGCGCTGAAGATCGCATCGGCCACCGACATCATCGACTCGTTGCCCGAGGGGCTCGACACCGTCATCGCCGAGCGTGGCCGCAACCTTTCGGGAGGCCAACGCCAACGGCTGGTGCTCGCCCGGGCGCTGGTGGCGGACCCGGAGGTGCTGTTGCTGGCCGAGCCGACCTCGGCGGTAGACGCCCACACCGAATCGCGGATCGCCGGTGCCCTGAGGGGTGCCCGCGCCGGCCGGACCACCGTGGTGGCGACCTCGTCTCCGCTGATGCTCGACGCAGTCGACCACGTGGTGTTCCTGGTCGATGGTCGGGTTGCGGTCACCGGCCGCCACCGGGACCTGATGGCGACCGAGCCGGGCTACCGGCGTGTAGTGACCCGAGAGGAGTCTGCGCCGTGACAGCGCTCCCCGTGGCGACCACCACCCAGGTCCGCCAGCATGCCCGGCACCTGATCGCCGGTAACCGTGGCCGACTCTGGGCAACCCTCGCCCTGCACCTGATGGCCGCTCTGGCCGGACTGGCTGCGCCACGACTGATCGGCAACCTGGTGGAGGCAGTCAAGGACGGCACCACCGCCGACCATGTGGACCGGATTGCGGTGCTGATGGCGCTCTTCCTGATCGCCCAGACGGCACTGACCCGCTACGCACGGCTGTTCTCACAATCGCTGGGGGAACAGGTGTTGGCCCAGGTGCGCGAGGACTTCGTGTCCGACTCGCTGGCCCTGCCCCTCGGGGTGGTCGAGGACGCCGGCTCCGGGGACTTGATCACCCGCACCACCACTGACGTGGACAACCTGGCCCGGACCGTGCAGTTCGCGTTGCCCGAGTGGATCATCGCCATCGTCACAGCCGTCGCGACTCTGATTGCGACCGTGCTGGTCGGTTGGTGGGTGCTGCTGCCGATCGCGGCCGGCATACCCACCATGGTGATCGGCACTCGCTGGTATCTGCACCGAGCCAGGCCGGCGTACTTGGCGATGGGGATGGCCGAGTCGCAGGTCAACGCGACCTTGACCGAAACCATCGAGGGTGCCCGGACCCTGGAGGCTCTCGGTCTGCGCGAGGAGCGTCTGGAGGCCACCCAGCAGGATCTGCGGGCACTGTTCAAGGTCGAGATGCGGGCGCTGTTCCTGCGCTGCGTCTTCTTCCCGGCGATGGAGTTGAGCTACCTCGTTCCGCCGACCGCGACGATGCTGATGGGCGGTTGGTTGTATGCCGAAGGTCAGGTCAGCCTCGGCGACGTGGTCGCGGCGACCCTCTATGTGCAGGCGCTGATCGGACCGGTCGACATCATCTTGGCCTGGTTGGACGAACTCCAGATCGGTTCGGCGTCGATGTCGCGTCTGCTCGGGGTTGCCCATGTGCCCGACGACCGGACCGTCGGCGACGCAGCGCCGGCCTCGGAGCGTCTCGAGGCATCCGAGGTCCGATTCTGCTACGTGTCCGGACGCGACGTCCTGCACGGTGTGTCGCTGGACCTGGCTCCGGGGGAACGGCTCGCCATCGTGGGTCCGTCGGGAGCAGGGAAGTCCACCTTGGGGCGGCTGCTGGCAGGCATCCACCCGCCAACCGGAGGGTCGGTGCGTGTCGGCGGGGTCGAGTTGACCGAACTCCCCCTCGACGACCTGCGCGGACACGTGGCGCTGGTGACCCAGGAGCACCACGTGTTCGCTGGTTCGCTGCGCGAGAACCTGATCCTGGCGCGCCCCGGGGCCGACGACAGCCAGGTGCTTGAGGCCCTGGCGGCGGTCGATGCCCGGGACTGGGTCGAGGCACTACCCGGGGGCCTGGACTCGGCTGTCGGGTCGGGCGGCCAGGCACTGACCGCACCGCAGGCGCAGCAGATCGCGTTGGCCCGGCTGGTGCTGGCCGATCCGCACACGTTGGTGCTGGACGAGGCGACCTCGCTGATCGATCCCCGGGCGGCCCGGCACCTGGAGCGGTCTCTGGCAGCCGTGATCGAGGGGCGGACCGTGATCGCGATCGCGCATCGGCTGTTCACCGCCCACGACGCGGACCGCATCGCGGTGGTCGAGGACGGCCGGATCGCGGAGATCGGGTCCCACGACGAACTCATCGCCCAGGGCGGCTCGTATGCCGATCTGTGGCGTTCGTGGAGTTCGTGAACCGCCACCGGGTGGTGGATCGCCAGGTCTGCCCGGGACGCAGGGTGGGGTCGCCGAAGTCCGGACGGTTAGGTGCGTCCGGGTGCCGCTGCGTCTCCAGGGCCACCCCGGAGAACGGTCGCGGTAAGAACTCCCCGGTGTAGACCTGGATTCCGGGTGCGTCGGTGAAGATCTCCAGGGTTCGGCCGCTGACCGGGTCCGTCAACACTGCTGCCGGCGCGTCCACGTCGTCGGTGAGCCGATAGCCGTGGTCCACCCGACCATTGCGCACCGAGCCGATCCGGCGAGGCACTCGAAGATCGAGGTCGTGACCGTCGAGATTGGTGATACCGGGCCTGGGGATCATGGTGCGGTCGACCTCGAGGACCTGATCGGCCCGCACCTGGAGCAGGTGGCCGCGGATGTCGCCGTCCTGGGTTGGTCTGGCCCCGCCTGACAGGTTGAAGTAAGTGTGCTGGGTCAGATTGATCGGGGTGGGAGCGGTCGTAGTCGCCGAGTATTCCACCGTCACCTGCGACCCTGAGATTCGATAGCGGACGCGGGCTGTGACCTCGCCCGGGAAGCCCATGTCACCGTCGGGGCTGATCAGGGTGAACTCGATCCCGTCGTCGTGGACTGTCCCAGACCAGTCGCGGGTGTGGAACCCGCCGGGACCGCCGTGCAGCGCGTGCGGCCCGCTGTTGGCCGGAACCTGGTGTTCGACCCCGTCCAGAATGAAGCGTCCCTGGTTGATTCGGTTGGCGACCCTACCGACCACCATGCCGGTGAAACTGGTGTCTGCCTCGTAGGCGGCCAGGGTGTCCAGGCTGAGGCAGACCTGCGTGCCGCCGACCTCAAGCCCCAACACGCAGGCGCCTCGAGGCATCGATTTAAGCCTGATTTCGTCGTTTGAGACGACGAATCGACGTGTGACGTCAAACACATCTTCGTCAACGGTAAGCAGGACGGACCTCCTCAGGTAGGGCGTCGCCCGACGTCTGATTCAGGCGAGATCCGAACGTCCGCAACATTTCTTGAATCAATGGTTTGAGACTACTGGACGTGACCAGTGTCACTAGAATATGTTGTTGGGCACAACAAACGTCTACCGGACCCGCGCAGCCGATCTGCCGGGGCGCACACGGCGCGCAGATGAGCACGGTGGGCGGGCGTACCCGCAAGGAGGCGGTTCGCGTGAAGCGAAAGCAGTACATGGCAGCGGTAGGCGTGCTCGGGCTCGGTCTTGCCATCAGTGCCTGTGGATCCGACTCGGACGGCAGTGCGGCCGACGAAAGCAGCGATGGCGCCGTTCAGGGCAAGATTGGCGTGATCCTTCCCGACACCCAGTCCTCGGTTCGCTGGGAGACGGCCGACCGTCCCGCACTGGAGGCCGCTTTCGACGCCGCCGGCGTCGAGTACGACATCCAGAACGCCGAGGGCTCCGCGGAGACCATGGCCACCATCGCCGACTCGATGATCTCCAGCGGCGTGACCGTGCTGGCCATCGTCAACCTCGACTCCGACTCCGGCGCAGCCATCCAGGAGAAGGCCACTTCTCAGGGCGTTGCGACCATCGACTACGACCGCCTCACCCTCAACGGCTCGGCCGAGTACTACGTCTCCTTCGACAACGTCGAGGTCGGCAAACTCCAGGGCCAGGGCCTCGCGGACTGTCTGGGCGACAAGGCGTCGAACATCGTCTTCCTGAACGGGTCGCCGACCGACAACAACGCCACCCTGTTCTCCCAGGGCGCGCACGAGATCCTCGACGCGAACAGCAACTACACGGTTGTCGGCGAGCAGGCTGTTCCGGACTGGGACAACGAGCAGGCTGTCACCATCTTCGAGCAGCTCTTCACCCAGGCGGGCGGCAAGGTTGACGGCGTCCTCGCCGCCAACGACGGCCTCGGCGCCTCCGCCATCTCGATCCTGGAGAAGAACGGCCTGGACGGCAAAGTTCCGGTCACCGGCCAGGACGCCACCGTCGGCGGACTGCAGAACATCCTCGCCGGCACCCAGTGCATGACCGTCTACAAGTCGGCCACCCTGGAAGCCGGTGCGCTGGCCGACACCGCCATTGCGCTCGCCACGGGTGGTGACGCCGAGACCACCGGCACCACCACCGACTCCGAGTCCGGCCGCGAGGTTCCCTCGGTCCTGCTCACTCCGCAGGCCATCACCAAGGCCACCATCATCGATGA
>JBPPMQ010000099.1:0-4374 GCA_051306135.1 Nocardioides sp.
GCGCCCCCTCACGGGTGGCCACGTTGCCGCCGATGACCTGGACATTGCGGGTGGCCGGGTCGGACTTGAGCCGGGCGACCATGTCGAGCAGCATCCGCACGTTGCCGTGGGCGGTGTCGGCCACGAGCACGTCGACACCGGCCTCGATCAGGGTGGTGGCCCGCAGCCAGGCGTCACCGAAGTAGCCGATCGCGGCACCGACCATGAGCCGGCCGTCGTCGTCTTTGGAGGCGTGGGGGAACTGCTCGGACTTCACGAAGTCCTTGACGGTGATCAGCCCGGTCAGGATGCCGGCCTCGTCGATGAGCGGCAGTCGCTCCAGTTTGTGCTGACGCAGCAGCATGGTGGCCTCGTCGCGGTCGATGCCGGCAGCGCCGGTGATCAGCGGCGCGTGGGTCATCACCTCGTCGACCTTGGTGGTCGCCCACTCCGCGACGGGGGTGAAGCGCAGGTCGCGGTTGGTGATGATGCCGAGCAGGCGGTTGTCGGTGTCGACGACCGGGAGGCCGGAGATGCGGTACTCGCCGGCGAGCCGGTCGAGTTCCTCCAGAGTGGCGTCGGGTCCGATGGTGACCGGGTTGGAGATGATCCCGGTCTGGGTGCGCTTGACCAGATCGACCTGGTAGGCCTGGTCCTCGATGGACAGATTGCGGTGCAGCACACCGAGGCCGCCCTGGCGTGCCATCGCGATCGCCATCCGGGACTCGGTGACGGTGTCCATCGCCGCGCTGACCAAAGGCACCTTCAGGGAGATTCCGCGGGTCAACCGGGTGGTGGTGTCGATGTCGTCGGGGGCCAGGTCCGAATGTCCGGGCAGCAACAGCACGTCGTCATAGGTGAGGCCAAGGGAAGCGAACTTCTCGGGGATCTCCATGGGATGAGTCTAGCGACGCGGCAGCGGGCCGACGACCGGGTCTGGTGGACGCTCAGAGGGGACGCAGGTCCCGGACGGGGACCCGCACGGTGAGCAGGTTGGCGGCCATCTTGATCCGGCCGCGCAGGCCCGCCGCCATCACCATCGGCAGCACGGCCTGGTTGTCGGAACTGGTGGTCAGCAGGATCTCCTCGGCGCCGGCGCCGGCGGCTACCCGGGCTGCATCCATCAGCAGTCGGGTGCCGATGCCGCGACGCTGCCACGCAACGTCGACCCGCAGGTCGACCGACCGCACGCCGGCCTCGACCGGGTCCTGGGAGACTCTCGCCCGCCCGACGACGGTGCCGTCCAGGTGCGCGGAGACCGTCAGGTTGTCCACTGTGTAGGCCGGTTCGGCGCCGGCGCCGATCCGGCGACTGGAACTTCCGGCCATCCCGAAGGCGTCCCGTGTGCGATCCAGCACGACATTGACCAGGTCGGCGATCGCCTCGCCGCGGGCACGTTCGGTGCCGGTGAAGGGTGCCGTGCGGTGGATCTGCACCTGTACGTCCCCGACGGTCATCTCCATGGTGTCACCGCCGACCGGTTCGGGTTCGGCGTCGAAGAGTCGGGCCACGATCTCGGGGAAGGCCATCGGCTTCTCCAAAATGGTGCGGGCTGCGGCCACATAGCGCAGCGGTTGGTCGTCGAGGGCCTCGGCCGCGCACGGTTGAGCAACGATCCCGGTGGTCCCGGACTCGACGAGCATCTCGACCACGGTGGCGATCTGGAGGTCGCCCGGCACCCGCAGGATCATCTCGTCTGTCACGTCGTCTGCGCCGGGGAAGATCTGCAGTCCGGCGATGTCGATGCCGGCCTCGCCGAGGTGGGCCGCGATGGCGGCCAGTGACCCGGGTCGGTCGGGCAGAGTGGCGCGCACGCGCATGAGCAGGTGACCTGACTGGGGCATGTGGCCAGTATGACGACCGCAGTGTTGCGCAACCGTTTCCGCCCGTTTCCTCACGGCTACGATGACGGCCATGAGTGCGACGCGGTCTCGGCTGGTCGTCGCCTTCGCCGTGATATTCGCAGTCGCCTTCCGGCTGCCGGGCCTGTGGTGGCCCGCCGCGCCGGACGAGGCCGGCTTCTTGTTGGTGGCACGTAGTTGGACCCCTCGGCCCGAGTCGATGTATGGCTTCTACTGGGTGGACCGGCCGCCGTCGCTGATCGCGGTGTTCAAGCTCGCCGATGCACTCGGCGGCATCGTTGCATTGCGGGTTGTCGCGATGGCGGCGGTCGCGCTGTCGGTGGTGCAGGCCGCCGAGATCGCGCGGCGGACTGCCGGAGTCGCAGCTGCTGCCTGGACAGCCGTCATGGTCGCGGGGGCCGTTTCCAACCCGATGATCGACCCGATCGCTGCCCAGGGCGAGATCCTCGGAGTGCCGTTCGTGCTTGGTTCGATCCTGGCGGGGTTGACCGCGCTGGAGCGCCGCTCCTGGAGGTGGGCGCTGGCAGCGGGGGTGGTCGGCAGCGCGGCCCTGGGCCTGAAACAGAACCTGGCCGGCGGCCTGGTCTACTGCGGGATCCTCTTCCTCGGGGCCTGGCTCTACCGTCGTGTCTCTCGGGCCGAGTCGCTGCGGATGTGCGCTGGGCTGGTGGCCGGATCTCTGGTGCCGCCGGCGCTGACCGTGGTGTGGGCCGTCTCGGCTGGAGTTCACCTGTCGGTGGTGTGGGAGTCGGTGATCGGGTTCCGCTCCGACTCGCTGGCCGTGATCTTGTCCAGTGACGTGACGGCCCCCTTCGGCCGGGCCTCGTTGCTGCTGGCGATCTTCGTGATCAGCGGGATGGGCTTGGTGATGGTCAGCTTCCTGCTGCGCTACCTGCCGATCTGGCGGGTGACCCCCCACTTGGCGTCTGCGGCGCTGGCCATCGGCCTGTACGACACGCTCGGGCTGGCCCTGAGCGGGAGTTACTGGCGGCCCTACCTCTTGCCGCTCATCCCCGCGATGACGGTGGCGTGTGCGCTGCTGGTCAAGGACAACGGTGCACCGATCCGGGCCATCGCGATGTATGCGATGGTGGCCAGCCTGTGGGCGATCCCGACCTCGGGCTTCCAGACGGCCAGCGGGTGGGATGTGTATGCCGAACGCGCCACCGGCGAGGGCATCGGTGCAGCCTCCGAGCCCGGCGACACCCTGTTCATCTACGGCGGCCGAGCCAACATCCAACTGGCCTCTGGCCTGGACTCGACCTATCCCTACCTGTGGAGCCTGCCGATGCGGACCCTGGACCCGAGCCTGGATCAGGTCAACGCGATGCTGGCCGGCGAGAATCCGCCCACGTGGATCGTGGCTTCGGCCAACTTCGACGCCTGGAGCCAGGTCGGGCACCGGGAATTGATCGCCCGGGTCGGCCGCGACTACACGATCTGGGCCGTCGACTGTCAAGGCGACGTGGTCTACCTGCGCAATGGAATCGACCGGCCGGTCCCCAACGTGTGTTGAGCACCGACCGGTCGATCCGGTTGATCTGTGAGATCAGTGAGAGTGGCCGTGGCCCCCGCCGGGAGCTTCGGTCTCCTCTTCGGGCTTGTCGACGACCAGGGTCTCGGTCGTCAGCAGCATGCCGGCGATCGAGGTGGCGTTGACCAGCGCGGAGCGGGTCACCTTGACCGGGTCGAGCACACCCTGGGCAACCAGGTCGCCGTACTCGTCGGTGGCGGCGTTGTAGCCGTAACCGACACCGAGTTCACGAACCTTGGAGGTCACCACGTAGCCGTTGATGCCACCGTTCTCGGCGATCCAGCGCAGTGGCTCGTCAGCGGACTTGCGGACCACGCGAACACCGGTCGCCTCGTCCCCGGTCAGGCCGAGGTCGCCGTCGAGCACCGAGACGGCGTGGATCAGTGCTGATCCGCCGCCGGCGACAATGCCCTCTTCGATGGCTGCCCGCGTCGCGGAGACGGCGTCCTCGATGCGGTGCTTCTTCTCCTTCAGCTCCACCTCGGTGGCGGCGCCGACCTTGATCACGCAGACCCCGCCGGCCAGCTTGGCCAGGCGCTCCTGCAGCTTCTCGCGGTCCCAGTCGGAGTCGGTGTTCTCGATCTCCGACTTGATCTGGTTGACCCGGCCCTCGACCTCGGCCGAGTCGCCGGCGCCGTCGACGATCGTGGTGTCGTCCTTGCTCACCACGATCCGCCGCGCCGAGCCGAGCACCTCGAGGCCGACCTGGTCGAGCTTGAGGCCGACGTCGGGGGTGACGACGGTCGCGCCGGTGAGCACGGCCATGTCCTGCAGCATCGCCTTGCGGCGGTCGCCGAAGCCGGGGGCCTTGACCGCGACGGCGGTGAAGGTGCCGCGGATCTTGTTGACGACCAGCGTGGACAGCGCCTCGCCCTCGATGTCGTCGGCGACGACGAACAGGGGCTTGGAGGTCTGCAGGACCTTCTCCATCAGCGGCAGCAGCTGCTTGACGGTGGAGATCTTGCCGCCGACCAGCAGCACGTGGGCGTCGGTGAGGAC
>JBPPMQ010000151.1:0-12205 GCA_051306135.1 Nocardioides sp.
GGCATGGTGATGAAGGTTTCCACCTTGCCGCGGTTCTCGCCTGCAACCGGGACGCGGTGAATGCCGTCGTTCATGCCCTGGGGTGCGTAGGCGCCGTCGGTGGAGATCCACAGGTTCCCGACCGAGTCGAAGGCCAGGTTGTCCGGGCACGAGATCGGCGAGACCTGCGACTTGTCGAACCCAGCGAACCACGACTCCGGCGCGTCGGGGTGGCCACAGACCAAGAACAGGTCCCAGGTGAAGGTCAACACCAGGTGGTCGGCGACCGGGCTGATCTCCAACACATAACCATTGCGGTTGCCCGACTGAATGGCCGGGGCTCCCCCGATGACCGGGTAGACGGTGGACGAGCCGATCGGGTTGGCTTCATCGACGGGCATCGCGGAGTTGCCGCGCGAGGAGTTGTTGGTCAAAGCGACATACAGCTTGGAGTTGACCGGGTTGACCTCGACGTCCTCAGGGCGGTCCATCTTGGTCGGTCCGACCAGGTCAGCGGCGTTGCGGGTGAAGACCAGCACCTGCTCCACGCTCATGCCGGGCACATACGACGTGGTGTCGCTGCACAGCGGGATCCACTCGCCGGTGCCCGTGTACGGCGCCTGGGTGGTGTCGCCGTCGGTGCCGGTCAGCTGGGCCACATACAGGGTTCCGTGGGACAGCAGTTTCTTGTTCCGCTTGCGAGCCGACGGCTTGTCGGAGTCGACGTACTTCTTGCTCGAGACGAACTTGTAGAGGTAGTCCCCGGCCTGGTCGTCACCCATGTAGGCCACCACATATCCGGACTCGGTGATGGTGACGTTGGCGCCCTCGTGCTTGAAGCGTCCGAGCATGGTGTGCTTGACCGGAGCCTCCTCGGGGCTGAACGGGTCGACCTCGACCACCCAGCCGAAGCGGTTGGGCTCGTTCGGCTCCAGGGTCATGTCGAAGCGATCCTCGACCGACGACCAGCCCCGGGTGCCCGAGCCGGTCAGGCTCAGCCGAGCGTAGTAGCCGGAGGAGTCGTCGAGGGCGCCGGACTTGTCGAAGTACTGGTTGAAGTTCTCCTCGCCGGACAGGATCGTGCCCCACGGGGTGACACCGCCGGCGCAGTTGTTGAAGGTGCCCAGCGCGGTGGTGCCCTCCGGGTCGGCACTGGTCTTGAGCAGGTCGGAACCAGCGGCCGGGCCATCGATCTTGAACTCCGTGCCGGCGTGGATTCGGCGGTTGTGGACCGTCTTGGCCGAGGGCTTGACGGCATACCAGGAGCCATCCACCTGGCCCCGCTTGATCTCCACGACCGACATGCCGTGGTTGGCGATCTCGATCTCTTTCATCTCATCGGCGCCGTAGACACCGCTCGGGAACATCAACTCGGGGTTGGTGTACTCGTGGTTGACCACCATCAGCGCACGGTTGGTGGCCCGGCCGCGGGCGTCGGTGATGGGTACGACGCCGACATAGTCGCAGTTGTAGCCGAACTGCATCCGAGCGGCCTCGACGCTCTGCTGGTGCGGGTCGAACCTCGGGGCGCCGGCGAGCACGGGGTCGCCCCAACGCATCACGACGTTGTGGTCGAAGCCTGGCGGAACCACCACGGCGTCACGCCGGTTGGGGGCGACCGGAGTGAAGGCCGCCTTGCCGAGGTTGGCGGTGGCAGGCTTGGCCGCAACCGGTCGGGGGCCGGCCGCGCCACCGGTGGCTGCCGCTGCCAGGTTGGGCGTCAGCACCAGAGCGCCGGCACCGACGGCCGCCGCACCCTTGAGCAGGGAGCGACGCTGCAGCAGGTCGCCGATCGATTCCCGGACGTGGGCATTGTCGCTGGTGTTGGGGGCGGAGTAGTCACACGCGTTGCCGCACTTGTACTCGCACGTCTTGAGGCTGCGACTGCCGTGCCGGAACTCCTCGTCGATCAGCGGAAGCGTCCGGCGGGTCGGGATGGTCGTCATAGGGTGCGTCTCCTGTAGGTCTGCGACGGCTGTCTGCCACGGGCAGCCCGGGAACGGTTTCGACCGGGCAGTTCGACGCTTCCAGTCCGGATCAAACTCGCTCCCGAACTCGCGTGACGCTCAGGTGAACGACAGGCGACGCATGGTGGGTCGGCAGTCGGCGGCGACCCTAGACCTCGACGACCCCGGAACCCGGACGATGTGGGTCGATGAGGATCTTGGCGTGCACCTCGGGGTGAGCCAACGCCTCGAACGCTCCAGCGACACCGTCGAGCCCGACGGTGCCGGTGTGCAGCGGTCGCGGGTCGATCCGACCGTCGGCGATCATCGCCAGCGACTCGGCGTATTCGGCCGGGTCGTAATAGATGGTGAAGACCAGCTCGAGTTCCTTGGTGATCGCCATCGAGGGGTGGAAGGTGTCGGGCTCCATGCAGACCCCGACCACCACCACCCGTGTGCGCAGCGGCGTCTCGGAGATGACACGGTCGATCATCCCGGGGACTCCGACGCATTCGAAGACCACCGGTCCGCGAGGGGTCTGACCGAGTCGATCGGCGGTGCGCATCAACGTGCCCCAGGGCAGCAGCGGGACGGCCCGCAGCGCCTTCATCGACCCGACTGCGAGACCCAGCAGGTCAGGCAGGGTGGTGATCACGCCGCGGTGCTTGCCGATGGCGTCGTACGGCGACGAGATCCGCGGGTCCACCACCACATCGGCGCCGCAGGCGCGAGCCAGGTCACGACGCCCGGGCGAGAGGTCGCTGGCCACGACCTTCTTCACTCCACGCGCCTTGAGCATCAAGATGACGGCCAACCCGATGGGTCCGCAGCCGATCACCACCGCTGGGTCTGCCTTGGAGATCCGGGCTCGCCGCACCGCGTGGTTGGCCACCGACAGCGGTTCGGTGAGCACGGCCATATCGTCGGGCACCGTGTCGGGCACTTCGAAGGTCAACGACTCCTCGGCCAGCACCAGTTCGGCATACCCTCCCGGTGCCTTCGGGGTCAGCCCGGTCAGGTGGGTGGTTCCATCCACAGTCAGGATCGGCATCGCCACCACCCGAGTGCCGGGCTTCCACGCCTTGCGGGTCTTTGGGCCGTAGGAGATCACCCGGCCGAGCAGTTCGTGGCCCATCACCACCTCGTCGGCGACCCGCATGAAGTCGTCGTACCCGACTGTGCGCGCATCCTCGGCCTGGACGTCGGCGTGCACCCGGGCATGCAGGTCGGAGCCGCAGATGCCGGTGCGCACCACTTCCAGCAGCACCTGCCCCTTGCCGGGCCGCGGGTCGGGTATGTCGACGACGCTGAGCGTGCCCTGGTGCGTGGTAACGGCCTTCACAGCGGTGAATGTAACCGACTGCAACGCAAAGATCGACCACGTCGTTGATCGTTGCGGGTTCTGTCGCGCAGAACACCGCCCAGATCGCAGACGTGGCCGATCGTTCAGACGAGGATGAATCAGACCAGTCGAAATCAGACCAGGTCGAACCGGTCCGCGTCCATCACCTTGGTCCAGGCTGCTACGAAGTCGGTCACGAACTTCTCGCCGGCGTCGTCGGAGGCGTAGACCTCGGCCAGCGCCCGCAGCTCGGAGTTCGAGCCGAAGACCAGGTCGTTGCGGCTGCCGCGCAGACCCGAGGTCGACACGAACGTGTCGGTCGAGCCGTTCTCCCCGGTCCAGGCTGCGTCGTTGTCGAGCAGGTTGACGAAGAAGTCGTTGCTCAGCACCCCGACCCGGTCGGTGAAGACGCCCAGGTTGGAGCCGTCCGAGTTGGTGCCGAGCACGCGCAGACCACCGATGAGCACGGTCATCTCCGGAGCGGAGACGCCGAGCAGGTTGGCGCGGTCGATGAGTGCATACTCCGCCGGCAGACGGGAGTCTTTGCCGAGGTGGTTGCGGAAACCGTCGATCTTCGGCTCCAGGTAGCCGATCGACTCCACGTCGGTCTGCTCCTCGGTGGCGTCACCGCGACCGGTAGTCACCTCGACACTGACCTCGAAGCCGGCTGCGGCCGCGGCCTTCTCCACCCCCACCGACCCGGCCAACACGATCACGTCGGCCACCGAGGCGCCATGCTGAGCCGCGATCGGCTCAAGGACGGCCAGCACCGAGGCGAGTTGCCCCGGCTTGTTGACCGCCCAACTGCGCTGCGGCTCCAGGCGCACCCGGGCGCCGTTGGCGCCACCGCGCATGTCACTGGCCCGATAGGTCGAGGCCGAGGCCCAGGCGGTGGAGACCAACTCCGAGACCGACAGGCCGGTCTCGGCGATCGCCGACTTGATGGCGGCGACCTGCTCACCGGACAGCGGCGTGCCGGCGGGGATCGGGTCCTGCCAGATCAGGTCCTCAGCCGGGACGTCGGCTCCGAGGTAGCGAGCCTTGGGTCCCATGTCGCGGTGGGTCAACTTGAACCAGGCGCGCGCGAAGGCGTCAGTGAAGGCCTGCTGGTCGTCCTTGAACCTGCGGGAGATCTGGTCGAACTCGGGGTCGAAGCGAAGAGCGAGGTCGGAGGTGAGCATGCGCGGCTCCCGCTTGCCGTCACCGTGAGCCTCGGGCACCAGGTCGGCGCCGCCGTGGTTGACCGGACGCCACTGTTGAGCGCCTGCCGGGGAGTGGAACAGCTCCCAGTCGTAGGCGTAGAGAATGTGGAAGAACTCGTTGTCCCACCGGGTCGGGTGGTAGGTCCAGGTGACCTCCAGGCCCGAGGTCAGCGCGTCCGCGCCGACGCCGGTGCCGTAGCCGTTCTTCCAGCCGAGGCCTTGGGCCTCGATCGGTGCGGCTTCCGGGTCCTCGCCCAACTTGTCGTCGGGGTGGGCGCCGTGAGTCTTGCCGAAGGTGTGTCCGCCGGCGACCAGCGCGACCGTCTCCTCCAGGTTCATCCCCATCCGCGTGAAGGTGTCCTTGATGTCGACCGCAGAGGCCAGCGGGTCGGGGTTGCCGTTGGGGCCTTCGGGGTTGACGTAGATCAGGCCCATCTGGACCGCGGCGAGCGGCTTGTCCAGATCCCGTTCGCCTGCGTAACGGTTGTCGTCGAGCCAGACCGTCTCCGGGCCCCAGTAGACGTCGTCGTCGGCTTCCCACACGTCGGGGCGTCCGCCGCCGAAGCCGAAGGTCGCCAAGCCCATGTCTTCCAATGCCACGGTGCCGGCCAAGATGATCAGGTCGGCCCAGGACAGCGACTGGCCGTACTTCTTCTTCACCGGCCACAGCAGCCGGCGGGCCTTGTCGAGGCTGACGTTGTCAGGCCAGGAGTTCAGCGGGGCGAACCGCTGCTGGCCGGTGCCGCCGCCACCGCGTCCGTCGAAGACGCGGTAGGTCCCGGCAGAGTGCCAGGCCATCCGGATCATGAACGGGCCATAGTTGCCGAAGTCGGCTGGCCACCAGTCCTTGGAGTCGGTGAACAGGGCAGCGAGGTCGCTCTTGACCGCGGCCAAGTCGAGCGCTTCGAAGGCCGCCTTGTAGTCGAAGTCGGCCCCGTTGGGGTTGCCGACCACGGGGTTCTTGGCGAGGATCTTGAGGTTGAGCTTGTTGGGCCACCACTGGTGGTTCGGGGTGCCCGCGGTCGGGTCGACCAGTCCGTCGTGCATGACCGGGCAGGAGCCCGCCTCAGGAGTCGACTCCTGGCCTTGGCTCGGGGTGGGAGCCGGAATCTCGTTGTGCTCGGGCCCGGGTGCGTCGTTCATCGGTGAACCTCTCTACTGTCGTTGGGACTGTCGTTGGCGGGAGTTGGTTGATTGAAGCGTCCGGTCAGGTCGTGCCGGTCAGGGAGGCCTGGCACTCGGGGCAGGTGCCCCAGTAGATGACCTCGGCCTCGTCGATGCTGAAGCCGTGGCTGTCGGAGGCCGACAGGCACGGTGCGTGGCCCACGGCGCAGTCCACATCGCAGATCGCTCCGCAGGAGCGACACACGGCGTGGTGGTGATTGTCATCGATCCGCGTCTCATAGCGGGCCAGGGAACCGACAGGTTGGATCCGGCGGATGATGCCAGCGGCGGTCAGGGTGTTGAGGGAGTCGTAAACGGCCTGGTGTGAGACCTCAGGCAGATGTCGACGTACGGCACCGATGACGGCTTCGGTGTCGGCGTGCGGGTGCTCGCGAAGGGCCTCAAGGACGGCCAGGCGAGGTTGTGTGACGCGCAACCGACTGCCCCGCAGCAGTGCCTCGAAATACGCGTCCACCTTCCACAGCCTGCCCCAATTTCTTGATCAAATCAAGATAAGCCGGCGGAATTTCCTATCCCGATCCTCTATTCTCGGCCGGTGGCCAAACGCAGCATCGGGACTCCCGCGACTCTGGCGTTGGACCGCGCCCAGGTGACCTTCTCCGCGCGTGCCTACCCTCACGACCCGCGGGTCACCTCGTTCGGACTCGAGGCCGCCGAGGCGCTTGGCGTCGAACCGGCGCGGGTGTTCAAGACCTTGATCGCTCGACTTGACGGGGACTTGGTGGTGGGGCTCGTTCCGGTGACCAGCCACCTCGACCTCAAGGCGCTGGCCCGGGCACTCGGGGGTTCCAAGGCGACGATGGCCGAGGTCGCCGACGCCGAGCGGGCGACCGGTTACGTCGCCGGAGGCATCTCCCCGTTCGGGCAGAAGAAGGCCCACCGTACGGTCGTGGATGAGTCGCTCTTGGGGTTCGAGACGATACTGGTCTCAGGGGGGCGCCGCGGCCTGGACGTCGAGGTCTCCCCCACCGACCTGATAGCCCTGACCCGGGCGGTCACCGCCCCTATCGCCCGCCCAGATTCGTCCACCCGTTAGGACTCCCATGCACACCTTCTCCTGCCGAGTCTGCGGCAACCAGCTGTTCTTTGAAAACACCGTCTGTGTCTCCTGCGGCTCCGGTCTGGCCTACTCCCGCAACGAACGAGCCATCGTGCCCGTCCAAGACGGCCGGTACGTCGACGCCTCAGGCCTGATCTGGTGGGTGTGCGCGAACCTCAACCTGTCGGGGTGCTCCTGGCTGGCTACGGTCGAGGGCGGGCAATGCTTCAGTTGCGATCTGACCCGGACGCGGCCCAACGATGCCGACCTGGTGGGTCTGAACGGCTTCGTCGACGCCGAACACGCCAAGCGGCACCTCATCGTCGAGTTGGACGAGCTTGGGGTCACGATCGTGCCCAAGTCCCAAGATCTGGAGAACGGGCTGGCCTTCGACCTGCTGAGTTCGGTCGGGGAAGACGTCACCATCGGTCACGAGGACGGCATCATCACCATCGACCTCGCGGAGTCAGACGCCGCCTATCGGGAGAAGGTGCGGGCCAAGTTGGCTGAGCCCTACCGCACCATGCTCGGACACTTCCGTCACGAAGTCGGCCACTACTACGAGTGGCAGTTGGTCAGAGGCGACCGGATCGAGCAGTGCCGCGCGCTGTTCGGGGACGAGTCGGAGTCGTATACCGCCGCGCTGGACCGGCACTACTCCGAGGGGGCCCCGGTCGGATGGGAGTCGTCCTACATCTCGACGTACGCCACGATGCATCCGTTCGAAGACTTCGCCGAGACCTGGGCGCACTTCCTACACATCTGCGACACCCTGGACTCGGCACGGGCGCACGGCCTGGTCACCATGGCACCCATCGACACCTTCAGCAGTTTCCGTGACGTCGTCAGCGGAGTCTGGATGCCACTGACGGTGGCGCTCAATGTCATCAACCGCTCGATGGGTCGCGACGACCTCTACCCGTTCGTGATCCCGGAGCCGGTGCTCGACAAACTGGAGTTCGTGGCGGCGCTGGTCAGGTCACCAGTTCGCTGAGGATCTGCCGGCCCTGCAACCACTCGCCCAACCCGCTGGAGGCGTTGAGGTGTCCGGCATCACCGATCAGGTGGAGGCTCGCGCCGCCGATGGCGGCGACCCTGGCCGCGAAGCCATCGGGGTCGTAGGGGTCGTCGGTGCTGCCCACGACCGCTGCCGGTATGCCGAGCGGCGCAAGATCGCGCAGCACGAAGGTCGGTGCCTCGGTCGGGAAGTTGGGCCCGTGGGGGTCCGGCGGCGCCACCAGCAAGGCGGCGGCCACCCGTTCGGTCCCGAACCGGCGCACCCACTCCAGCACCGCCAGGGTGCCGAGGCTGTGCGCGACCAGCAGCGGCGGGCCGGCACACGAGCCGACCGCCACGTCCAGCGCCCGCACCCAGTCCTCCAGATCGGGCTGGTCGAACGAGGTCGGCTCGATTCGTCGGGCGTCGGGGTGCGAGGCCTGCCACAGCGTCTGCCAGTGGGTCGGCCCGGAGTCGTTGATCCCTGGCACGATCACCATCGGGTGAGTGGTCATGGCATCGAGCACGACGGCACCCTATCGGTCGATCCGGCGCATCAGCGCAACCCGTCGTCGGTGGACTCCAGCAATTCGAGCATCCAGGCCAACACAGTGAGGACGCCGGCCTCCGCGTTGGACGGCGCAACGAACTGCGCACGCTCGATGACCTCGGGGTGAGCATTGGCCACCGCGAAGGACATCTCGGCCGCGTCGAGCAGTTCCAGGTCGTTGAGGTAGTCGCCAAAGGCGGCGGTCTGGTGAGGGCCGATCCCGAGTTCGGCTTGGAGTTGGCGCACTGCCACCCCCTTGTTGGCTCCCATCGCCATGATGTCGATCCAGTGGTGTCCGGACACCACGACCTGGTGGGTGCCACCGAAGACGGCCACCACAGGTTCGACGCCAGCGGCTTCGAGTTCGGCGTAGAAGCGCCGCGCCTGGGTCAAGAAGGCGTCGTCGTCCCGCTCGACGTAGGCCGAGCGCTTGCCGCACAGCACCACCCCGAGGTTGCGGCCACGTCACTCCTGGAAGGCGCTCGCTGGACGACGCAGGCTGCGGGCGACGAGGACGGCCAGCAGACCGGCGCCGACCCCGATCAGCATCGCGACCCGCAGGCTGGACAGATCCGAGACCCAGCCGATGATGGGCGAGGTGAGCAGGAACCCGAGCCGCATCAACCACCCGAGGATCGCGATGCCGGTGCCCTCGGCGAGACCGGGGATCCGGCCGGCTGCCGCGAATGCGGCCGGCACCAGGGTCGCCGATCCGAACCCGGCCAGCGCGAACCCGGCGAAGGCCACGAGGTAGCTCGGCGCGAGCACGATCAGCAATGCTCCGGCGGCGATGACCAGACCGCCGCTGCGGGCCACTGCGGCACGGCCCCACCGGTCGGTCATCGGGTCGCCGAGCATCCGCCCCACGAACTGTGATGCCAGCGCAACGGTCAGGCCTAGGCCAGCCAGCGCCGTCGGTGCTTCGGTCTCCTCAGTGAGATACAACACCGCCCAGTTGTTGGCGACATCCTCGATCAAGGTGCCGCAGATGGCCAGCGTCACCAACGGCATCAGCAGTCTCCAGGCACGGGGCCTCACCGATCCGATGTGCCCCACGGGCGCCGCGGTGGACTCGGGGTCTAGGCCGAGGCTCACCTCGGCGGGGACCGCGGCGAGTCGAGCGGCGAGGATCGCGACCGCGGCCCACACGATGCCGCTGGCGACCATCTGAACCCCCGGATGCACGTTGGCTGCCGCCGACACCGCACCGACGACACCGCCGGTGGCAGCGCCGGTGGACCACAGTGCGTGGAAGGAGTTGAGCACCGACTTCTGGCGCCATTCTTCAACCAACACCCCTTGCACGTTCTGGGCGGCGTCGACCACAGCGTCGACTGCTCCGGCAACCAGGGTGGCGGCCACGAAGATCCACAGACCGTGGGTCAGGTCGATGGTGCAGCCTGCTAGGGCCAGTGCACCGGCCAGCACGGTCGAACCGACGGCGCTGGTCCTCCGAGTGCCGAAACGGCGGATCGAACGGCCCGCGAAGCCGGCAGCGAGGATCGCTCCGAGCCCGAACGCGACCACCAGGAACCCGAACTCGCTGTTGGACAGCCCGAAGGCCGACTTGAACTCGGGGTAGCGCGGTAGCAGGGCACTGAGCAGGGCCCCGTTGGTGAAGAAGAGCAACGACACTCCCAACCGCGCCCGCGAGGGGGACAGCGCCGGAAGTGGACGAGGTGGGCTCACCGGTGCACCTTAGCCTCGGGCTGGGGGCCGCGATCGGCTCGCGCGGTTGGGACCGACGTCGGCGTCCAGCGGCGCGACAGACCGGTTCAGCACCACCGAATGACGATCGCCGCCAGGCAGAACCTGGCGGCGTCTCGCGCCCACGGGTGCGAGCCATCGGTGGCCCTATCGAGTGTTGATACAAACAAATGGGCGCCTCTGTTGGCGCGGGACTGGGAGCCCTCCCCGTCGGCTCAACCTGCGCCTGACTATGAACGAAGAGGCCCGCTTCGTCAACGGCAAAATCGCCTGACCCCTGAGCAGGTCGCAGCGATGGCCGAGCGCTACATCGAGGGCGCCAACGTCAACCAACTCGCCGCCGAGTTCCGGTGCGCCCGGCAGACCGTCGCCCTCCGACTGAAGGCGCACGGGGTCGTCATGCGGAACCAGCCAGCGACCGCCGAGGAGATCGCCCAGGTCGTCGAGCTGTACGCGTCCGGCCTATCGTTGGTGGGCGTTGCCGAGAAGACCCGGTTCTCCCCCAAGTCGGTGCTGAACTATCTGCGCGCCGAGGGCGTCCATCTCCGGGATACTCACGGTCGCTTGCGCTGAACCTCACGGACGGAGTGCGACGGAATCTCGCGAACCGGCTCGCCATCGCGGTCCAGGAACAGGTACGTCTTACCGTCGTCGCTCTTGCGATAGGAAGCGGCCTCGATCTCGGTGGTGCCGCCGCCGAACGACTTGGCCCGCTGGCCGGGAGCCGCGATCGTCGTAGTTGGCGCGGTCACCAACCACGTCTTCATCCTCGGGCGCCTCGAACGGCTCATGGCCATCCAGAGGAGCCCGAGGCCGAGCACTGCCAGGAGCAGCCGGATCCACAGATCGCGGATGACCGGAAGTTCAGATCCGGCAACCTTGACGTCACCGCCGACGACTGCCGCGACCAAGCAACAAGCGCCGATCGCACCCAGCGTCGTGCGCAGCCCATCGTTCATTCCCGCTCCACTCAGTTTCTGTAACGCTTGACGCGATCGTGCCAGCCACGCAGCCACGTCACCTCAGCCTGAACCTCGTCGACCGTCGGCGGGACGTAATTCTCCTCCGGGGCATTGTCATGGCGAGCAGCCCAGCTTGAGGTCTTGGCGTAGGCCGCTTGGTACTCGTCGTGGTCTGCCTGCGTGAACTTCGGCAAGATCTTGAGCATCGTCGGGTGCACTTCGTTGGTGCCTCGATTGACCAGCTCGTTCACGATGTGAAGATTGACGGCTCGCTCGAGGGTCTCTGAGAGTCGTCCGGCGACGCCGCTTATCCGCTCGGCGTACTGCTCATCGGTGAGGTCGGCGCGCTCCTTCTTGATGCGGGCCAAGTCCTGTTCGAGCGCAGCGATCCGCTGCGGGATGTCCTTCACCTGCCAGGGAAGTTCGTCAGCCACGAGGCCAGGCTGAGTTCCTCCCATGCGCTGGATAGACCTAGTGGGCATTTCCGTTAGTTCGTCGGGGGTCAGGCGGCTGTGCGGAGGGAGCCGTCGTTGTTGAGGCGGTCGTGGTGGCGGTTGAGGTCGGTGCGGGTGTACTTCCAGCTGAACGGTTCAGCGCTCTGGTTGTAGCGGTCTTCGAAGGCGAGGATCCGTTGCGCGAGGTCATCGAGGTCGGCGAAGTCGCCGGTGGTGATGGCCTTGCGTTGCAGGATCGAGAAGTAGATCTCGACCTGGTTGAGCCACGAGGCGTGCACCGGCAGGTGGACCAAGACCGCGTTGGGCCACGCTTCTTGCATCCGATCGATCGATGCCTGCCCAGCATGTGAGGAACCGTTGTCGACGACCCAGAACACGCGCTTCGCCGACTTGTAGGGCTCTTGTGTCATGACGTGGTCGACCAGTTGAGTGAACGGCACGATCCCAGTCTTGGGTGCGGTCATCCCGTGCACGCGGGGATGGTGGACGTCGTAGGCAGCGAAGTAGGCCAGCGTGCCTCCGCGGCGGTACTCGAACTCGACACGCCGTGGTTGTCCGGGCCTGGCGGGGGTTTCGGGGTGGCGGCGCCGTAGGGCTTGCAGTTGGGATTTCTCATCCGCGCTGATCACGTACTCATCAGCACCGAGCTCGACACCGTTCCACTGTCGTTGGTAGAGGTCCAGCACTCGGCCTGCCTTGGCCGCGAAGTCGGGGTCGCGGGGGAAGATCCAGGACCGGTGCTGCCACGGTTTGATCGCATCGGCTGTCAACCACCGGCTGATCGTGGAGGGCGACACGGGACGCACCAGTCCGGTGGCGACGGCGTGCGTCCTCAACTCGGT
>JBPPMQ010000157.1:0-6506 GCA_051306135.1 Nocardioides sp.
GGCGATGTCGCCGCAGCCAGGCAGCGGGCCGGCACCAAGGTCGTCCGTGACCCCAACACGTTGAGCGCCAAGGAGGTCTCGCGCCGCGAGAATCGCTTCTCGACCCTGGCGGCCGATCGATCCACCACCACCGGCAAGCCTGGTTCGGGTGCCACCACCACCCCCGACCCGAACTTTGCAGCCACGGTCGACGTCTACATCCACGTGATCAAGGACAGTGCCACCGTCGGCTCGGTCCCGCAGGCCAACATCGACGCCCAGGTCGGCGTCCTCAGTGCGGCGTACGCCGGCACCGGATTCAGCTTCTCGGTCGCCGGTCAAGAGACCGTGGTCAACTCCGCTTGGTATCCGATCATCTCAGGGTCCTCGGCCGAGCGGCAGATGAAGTCGGCGCTGCGCCAAGGCGACAAGGGCGACCTCAACCTCTACATCGGCGCGATCGATGACAACCTGCTCGGCTGGGCGACCTTCCCGACCCGCAAGCTGAACACCCAGGACGGCGTAGTCATCCTCAACGAATCACTGCCCGGCGGATCCGCGGTGCCGTACGACGAAGGCGACACCGCGACCCACGAGGTCGGTCACTGGCTGAACCTCTACCACACCTTCCAGGGCGGCTGCGGCGGCTCAGGTGACTACGTCGCCGACACCGCGGCCGAGGCCAGCCCGCAATACACCTGCGAGGAGCGCGACTCCTGCTCGAGCGCGGGGACCGACCCGATCCACAACTTCATGGACTACACCGAGGACTTCTGCATGTATGAGTTCACCTCGGGCCAGGTGGTGCGGATGCAGCAGAGCTGGGCCACCTACCGCGCCTGACGCCGAGCTCAGAGGCCTGGACCACGAGGGCACGCACGACGTCTAGATGACGACGCCCCAGACGACGATGGCCCGCAGTCGGTGACTGCGGGCCATCGTCGCGTCGGCGTCAGGGCTGATCGGTGCCCTTGGTGGGCTCGACCTCTGGGACCGCCGCCGGGGTCTCCACCGGGGTCTCCATCGGGGTCTCCACCGGCGGCGGAGTCTGCGCGGTGGGTGCCGGGTCCGCAGGAGCCTCGTCCTTGCTGCGCGCCTCGGCGTACTTCTCCGAGGCGAAGTCCTTGGCCTCGACGGCTTTCTCCTTGGCCTTGGCTGCATACTCGGCGGCCCGGTCCTTGGCGCCGGACTCTTCGAGTTTGGTGTTGGCCTTGGCGGCCGCGTCCTCGAGCCTCTCCTTGGCGACCGTGGCCCTCGCTTTGACTTTGTCCAGGAAACTCATCGCTACCTCCGAAATATCGTCGTTGTCGACTGGTCGTCAGTGACTGGTCGTTGCTGATGCGGGTTCTCATTGACGCCTGCGCGCCGGTGGTTGCCACACTATTCCCATGACTCAACGCGGTGCCAGAGACTCGCTCCCCGCTGCCTCGACTGACCGGGTGCCGATCGTCGCCGTGGTGGGTGCCACCGCCTCCGGCAAGACCGCGCTGTCGCTAGACCTGGCCCAGTCGCTGGGCGGACACATCATCAACACCGACGCGATGGCGGTCTACCGAGGCATGGACATCGGCACCGCGAAGGCCTCAGTGGCCGAACGCCGAGGCATCACCCACCACCTGCTCGACTTCCTCGACGTCACCGAGCCACTGACCGTCGCCGAGTTCCAGGCCCGTGCCCGCGCGGTCATCGCCGATCTGAGGGCCGAGGCCGTCACCCCGATCTTGGTCGGAGGGTCCGCCCTCTACGCTCGCGCGGTGCTCGACCAGTTCGACTTCCCAGGCACCGATCCGGCAGTCCGGGCGCGACTGGAGGCCGACCTCGAGGCCGGAGGGGAGGCACCGCTGCGTGCCCGCCTGGCCGACCGAGACCCGGTCGCGGAGTCCAGAATCGAAAAGGGCAACGGGCGTCGGATCGTGCGCGCCCTGGAAGTCATCGAGATCACCGGCAAACCGTTCTCGGCCCGCCTGCCCAAGGCCGAGTATGCCGACCCGCGCTCGATCCAGATCGGGGTCGCGATCGACCGGGCCGCGTTGGCCGCTCGCATCGAGCAGCGTGTCGAGGCGATGTTCGAAGCGGGCCTGGTCGACGAGGTCGCCGGGCTCATCGAGGCCGGGCTGTTGGAATCGCGCACCGCCGCGGTCGCGATCGGCTACCGGGAGGTGGCTGCGCATCTGGCCGGCGTACTGACCCTGGAGGAGGCCCAGGACAAGACGATCGCAGCCACCCGGAAGTTCGCTCGCCGCCAGGACTCCTGGTTCCGCAACGACCCCCGGGTGGTCTGGGTCGACCACGACGACCCGGCCCGGGTCGTCAAGGCCCTGGCTGCGATCGCGGCGGTGGCTCAGCAACCCGACCGCGCTCAGGACTGAGCACGCTGGCTGAGCACCCTTAGACTGACTCCATGGCTTGGTCCGACGTCAGCACCCTGGAGCAACTGGTCGAGATCGTCGGGGAGCCCTCCCAACTCGTGATCGACAAGGTGAGGGACCACCTCGCCGAGGTCGACCGTGTCTGGCTGGCAGCCAGCCCGTTCTGCATGCTCGCCACCGCCGACGCGCTCGGCAACGTGGACAACTCGCCGAAGGGTGATCCGGCGGGCTCGTTGGTGCACATCATCGACGAGCGCACCATCGCCATCGCCGAACGGCCCGGCAACCGCCGCGTCGACGGCTACCGCAATGTGTTGCAGAACCCCCATATCGGGCTCACCTTCCTGATCCCCGGCCGTGGCGACACGCTGCGCATCAACGGACGCGCCCGACTGGTCGGTGAGGCCGACTTCTTCGACCAGATGATCGTCAAGGGCCACCGCCCGATCCTCGCGGTCATCGTGGAGATCGAGGAGGTCTTCTTTCACTGTGCCAAGGCTTTTCTGCGCTCCAACCTGTGGGAGCCGCAGACCTGGCAGTACGGGGCAGGCGTGCCCCCGCGGGCCGAAATCGCCGCCCAGGTCGAAGCCGGCGGCCGCACCCGCGAACAACTCCAGGAGCACTACCTCCCCGAGAACTACGAGAAGGGTCTCTACGGGGCGGCCAATGGTTGACGACAGCGGGCTGGACGCACCCCAGACCTATCCGTTCCTCAAGGGTCACGGCACCGAGAACGACTTCGTGCTGCTCCTCGACGCCGAGGGCACCATCCACGCAGACCTGTCCGCGGACCGGGTTCGCGCGCTGTGCGACCGCCGCGCCGGTATCGGTGGCGACGGCGTGCTCCGGGTCATCCACACCGCGGTCATCGCCCCCGAGTTGGCCGAGAGAGCCGAGTGGTTCATGGACCACCGCAATGCCGACGGTTCGGTCGCGCAGATGTGTGGCAACGGGCTGCGGGTCTTCGCCCGCTACCTGCTCGAAGCCGGCCGGGTCGACCCCGATCGGCCGATCCCGGTGGCGACCCGCGACGGCATCAAGGTCGTCACCCGCGACGGTGACGACCTGGTCGCCGACATGGGTACCCCGGCCACGGTGGCCGGCTCCACGGTGTCGGCCAACGGATTCACCTGGCCCACGGTCGGTGTCGACATGGGCAACCCCCACGCTGTCGCTTTCGTCGACGACCTGGCCCAGGCCGGCAGCCTGATCGAAGCCCCCACGCACGACCCGGCCGTCTATCCCGACGGAGTCAACGTGGAGTTCGTGGTCCGCAAGGGCGACGCACACCTCGCGATGAGGGTTTACGAGCGAGGCAGCGGGGAGACCCGTTCCTGCGGCACCGGCGCCTGCGCGGTGATGGTCGCCGCCGCCACCGCCGACGGCCGTGGACCCGGATCGGTCTATCTCGTCGACGTACCGGGTGGGCGGCTGAGGCTGACCTGGCGCGAGGACGGCCACGTGCTGTTGGCCGGTCCCGCGGTGCTGGTCGGCTCCGGGGTGACCGGGCTCTGAGCCCGACGTTGCCCGGTTCAGGTGAGATAACAAGTCGAGTTGTTCGGCGTGCCGACGTAGGCTGGGCGAAGAATGACTGAACAACGAACCACCGACTTCGACCTCGACGATGCCCTCGCGGCGACCGAGGCCTGGGATGACTCCGACGCCGCGGACGGTTTCGTCAGCGGGTATGACGACGAACCCGAGGACCTCGACCCGGCAGACCGGGCCCGAGCCTACGACCCGACCGCCGGCGACCAGGACCTCGCCGAACGGCATGCCCTGCGCCGTGTCGCCGGGCTGCGCACCGAACTCGAGGACATCACCGAGGTCGAGTACCGCCAACTGCGCCTCGAACGCGTCATCCTCGTCGGAGTCTGGACCACCGGCACGTCCGAGGACGCCGACAACGCGATGGCGGAGTTGGCGCTGCTCGCCGAAACCGCAGGGGCCGAGGTGCTCGATGCGTTGTACCAGCGCCGCCAGAACCCCGACCCGGCCACCTACGTGGGCCGCGGCAAAGTCGAGGTGCTCAAGGAGATCGTGCAGACCTCCGGTGCCGACACCGTGATCTGTGACGGTGAACTGGCCCCCTCACAACTCCGAAACCTGGAGGACCGGCTCAAGGTCAAGGTCGTCGACCGCACCGCGCTGATCCTCGACATCTTCGCCCAGCACGCGAAGTCGCGTGAGGGCCAGGCGCAGGTCGAGCTCGCCCAGCTGCAGTACATGAAGCAGCGGCTGCGCGGCTGGGGCGGCAACCTGTCGCGCCAGGCCGGTGGTCGGGTCGGCGCCGACGGCGGCGGCATCGGTGGCCGTGGCCCCGGTGAGCCGGTTGAGCAGCGACGACTTGCCGGCGTTGGTGTAGCCGGCGATGGCGACCGAGGGGATCTTGTTGCGCTGGCGGTCCTGGCGCTTGGTGTCGCGGGTGCCCTTCATGATCTTGAGCTCGCGGCGCAGCTTGGCGATCTTGTCGTTGATGCGGCGCCGGTCGGTCTCGATCTTGGTCTCACCGGGGCCACGGCCGCCGATGCCGCCGCCGTCGGCGCCGACCCGGCCACCGGCCTGGCGGCTGAGGTTGCCACCCCAACCACGGAGGCGCTGCTTCATGTAGGAGAGCTGCGCGAGCTCGACCTGGGCCTGACCCTCGCGCGACTTGGCGTGCTGGGCGAAGATGTCGAGGATCAGCGCGGTGCGGTCGACGACCTTCACCTTGAGCCGGTCCTCCAGGTTGCGCAGCTGGCTGGGCGCGAGCTCGCCGTCGCAGACGACGGTGTCGGCGCCGGTGAACTGCACGATCTCGGCGAGGCCCTCGACCTTGCCGCGACCGATGTAGGTCGCCGGATCGGGCGTCTGGCGGCGCTGGTAGATCGCCTCGAGCACCTCGGAGCCGGCCGTCTCGGCCAGCAGCGCGAGCTCGGCCATGGAGTTCTCGGCGTCGGCGACCGTGCCGCCGGTCCAGACCCCGACGAGCACGACGCGCTCGAGCCGGAGCTGGCGGTACTCGACCTCGGTGATGTCCTCGAGCTCGGTGCGCAGCTGGGCGACCCGACGCAGCTGGTGGCGCTCGGCGAGCTCCATCGCGCCCTGGGTCGGGTCGAGGTCCTCGGGGTCGGGCTCGTCGGCGTAGCCGGAGACGAAGTCGTCGGGGGTCTCGTCGGGATCCCAGTCGGAGGTCTCTTCGAGCTCGGTGTGGAGGGAGAAGTCAGGTGCGTTCGTCATATGCGTCAAGAGTAGGTCGGGCTTGGCGTCCTGACGAATGGCTTTCAGGCGGGCCGCTCTGGTCGAGCTCATGTCGCCATCCTGCCATCCCTCACCGACACCTCCGGGCGGCATGATGACTGCGTGATCCCAGCCCTGCCCGAGGCCCGCCTGCTCGGCATCACCGGCGCGCCCGGCGCCGGCAAGTCGACCCTGGCCGCCGCGCTCGGGCTGCCGATCGTGCCGATGGACGGCTTCCACTACGCGAACGTCGAGCTGGTGCGTCGTGGGCTCCGCGACCGCAAGGGCGCGCCGGACACCTTCGACGCCGAGGGGTACGCCGCCCTGCTGGCCCGGATCGGTCGTGGTGAGGACGACGTGGTCGCGCCGGCGTTCGAGCGCGGGCTCGAGCAGCCCCTCGCCGGCGCGATCGCGGTGCCGTCGTCGGGGCTGGTGGTGACGGAGGGCAACTCCCTGCTGCTCGACGAGCCGCGCTGGGCCGCCGTGCGCGCTGAGATCGATGTCGTGTGGCACGTGCGGATCGACGAGGCACTGCGGCTCGAGCGGCTGGTGGCGCGGCACGTCGCGTTCGGCAAGACACCCGACGAGGCGCGCGCGTGGGTGGCACGCGTCGACCAGCCCAACGCGGTGCTGGTGGAGGCCGCGGCCGAGCGGGCGGACGTCGTCCTCGACCTGACCGACTGGAATTCCGCACCAACTGCGTAGCCGCATTAATTGCGTATCCGCAGTTTATGCGGCACACTTCTCGACATGAGCCCCGACCCCCGTGCCTTCGACGACGTGCGAGCAGCCCTCGACGCCGCCGCCGGACTCGACGCCGACGAGGCGCTCCCGCACCTGCGGGAGGGTGCCGAGCGGCTGACCTCGCTGATCGACGAGTCGATGGCCGAGGCCGTGCTGAGCGGCAAGGCGTCGCTGCGGTCGGCTGGCGCGGGCGCC
>JBPPMQ010000175.1:0-2207 GCA_051306135.1 Nocardioides sp.
CTGCAGGGTAGTATTAAAAATCGTAAATCTTGTTTTTAGGGCTGGCAGGTTGAAAAAATCCGGTTTTGCACCTTTTTTTCATTTATTTTTCTAATCTTTTAAGCTCTAAATAAGCTTTAACTAAACCGTAAATAAGCTAAAACAGGGGGGCATAGTATACTTAGGGTATATGTATAGCTTAGTTAGAGCTTAGGTAGGATAAAATTAATATGAAAATCCGAGCCAACTACCGGAATCGAACCGGTGACCTACTCATTACGAATGAGTTGCTCTACCAGCTGAGCTAAGTTGGCAAAAAAGAGAATAGAGACTGAATGAATGAAAAAAAATTTTTAAACACGCAGTTCAGTCCCTTGTAAAGATCTATCTTATTTTCTTTTTATGTCTGTTCTTTCTTAATCTTTTTTTTCTCTTATGAGTAGCCATTTTATGGCGCTTACGTTTTTTCCCGCAAGGCATTAGTGTCTCCGTTTATTTAATGTGATTGTAATAATTCCTGTGCTTTTTTTCCAATTTCATTATCGGGATTCAGTGAAACGGCTTTATTGAGCCATTTCTTAGACTCTTCTAAATTCCCGGATGCTAAGTTAACAATTCCCAGATTCAAATGCCCTATCTGATGATCAGGTTTGTATTCCAGCGCTTTCTGCATTTCGGCTTTTGCCTGGTCATATTGCCTTAAATTATAATAGCACACTCCCATATCAATTCTTGCATCCGGATCATCTTCATGAGTCTGCAAATATTTTTTGTAATCAAGTATTGCATTTTCATATAAACCGGAATCATTTTTTAAATGTGCAAGTTCTAAAAGCAGATGAGCATCTTCAGGATTTGCTTTTACCTGATTCTCAAGTTCATTTATCCGCTGCATATTAGCAAGATTTACTCCTGATGAAGCATCCGGCTGTGCAGTTACATTGTTTACCTGACCAGTTGGAACTGTATCAAAAACCCCTGATGAATAAAGTACAAACATCAGAATAGCTAATATACCAAGACCAACGTATATAACCTTTGTTTTATCAATCTCATCATTACTTTTTTCTGCAGAACCGGATTTTGCTGCAGTTTCTTTTTTGGAATGATGAACCTGTTTTTTAACAGGTGCAACTGGTTTTCCCTCCCGCAGTTTTATACCGCAGCTTTCACATATCACTGCATCAGATGGATTTTCTTCACCACAATTAGGACAAAAATTTACATCTTTTTTTGCTTCGGTTTTCTGCGGTTCCTGATAATTTTTTGTTTGATTATCCTCTTTTTTAACTTTACTGCCGCAGTTAGGACAAAATTTCTGATTAGCCTCTAACTTTTCACCGCATTCAGGACAAAATTTCATACTTCAGTTCCACTTTCTTTTCCAGCTTTTTGTTTCATTCCCTTATCAACCATTTCTTTAAATTCACGCGAAAATTTAAAAGTTGGAACATAATGTTCAGGAACATTTACCTGGTCGCCTGTTTTTGGATTACGGGCAATTCTTGCATTTTTCTTTTTGATTCTGTAACTGCCGAATCCTCTGATTTCTATTCCTTTTCCTTCTTTCAGAGCTTCAATCACTGTTTTGAAAAAACCTTCGATTATTGCTTCAGTTTCAAGCTTTGTAAGACCTGTTCCATTTGCAACTCTATCAACTATATCCGCCTTAGTCATAAATCACCTTTTTCATTTTCAAATGTTTGTATAAGTCCTTATTTTTCAATCACTTAAAATATTAAACCCAAGCTATAAAATCAAACCCAAAAGAAGCGCAAGCGCTTCGGTGAACTAGTGACCTGGTAATCTGGTGACCTGGTGTTCTGGTAATCTGGTGAACTAGTGAGGATTTAGTGAATTCATTTTTTCATGAAATTAATATCTTGAGGTGATGGTTTGATTCATAATAAAAAAATCTAATTGAATTACGGAAAAAGCTTCCCAATCCCCAAAAATAACATAAAGAAGTATTAATGCTTTAACCTATTCATTAATTAACTCATTTACCAGAACACTAGTTCACTAGGTCACCAGATCACTGAATTGTATCAAAATGATATAGAATTCCGATTCTGATCCACTAATTTTTTTAAATTCAATTAATTTTTTCTGTATTCGAGATGGTATAAATATTGTAAAAATGAATTAAAAATAGCGGAATCTTAATGGAATTAATTGAAATTATCCGGAACACATTAATTATTTTTACAATCATTTCTTCAATCTTT
>JBPPMQ010000030.1:0-23198 GCA_051306135.1 Nocardioides sp.
GTGCCACGTCAGCCCCCAAGTTCGTTGGGCCCTCGAACCACTGCCCCATGGCTTGACCTCATCGACAAAGGGCCAACCAGCAGCAAGGGCCGCGGGCTCGAACACGTCCCGGTGGAAGTTGCCACTACGAAGCCAGTTGCCTTGTTCGGAAGGGAACAGCAGGCCACGGGGGTTGGTTCCAGCAGCCCTTTCGTCTTTGACCTGGCCCAGTCTTGTCGCAATCGCCTCCCCAAGCGGATACCCGGTCGGGGTGACCGGCGGGTAGGTAGTCCATCGCCGCTTATTGCCCTTCGGCAGAGCCAGATGCGGTCCACCGATTGATTCCAGACGCCATTGAACTCGGACCCGGCCGTCCAGGTGGACGACTTCGTCGTTGAGAACAAGTAACTCACCCCAGCGAACGCCCGAGTAGGCAGCAAGCTCCACAGCCAGCTCACGCCAGCTCTTGCCGTGGCGAATTCGGCGCAACGACATCGCCTCGCGCAGCGATTGGACCTGATGGTGAGTCGGACGCTTGGTTCGGTCGACGACGTTGGCCGGCCCCTCGCCCTGCTCAGTTACCTTCGGCACCCGAAGGCCGTGCCACCACACGGTGGACAGATCGATGGTTTGGTTGTCCAACAAGAAGTCCCCCTGGCGGAGCGCGGCGATCAGCGACCGTGCTGCCCGGCGGACGTTGCGGCCTTCAGACTCAGTGGGAGCGAGGTTCACGGCTTGCTGGACGTGAGACCGGCGCAGGTCGAGATTGCGGACCGACCCGAATACTGGCTTGAAATAGCGTTCGGCGTAGTAGGTCATCGTCTTGGTGTGGGATTCGCCCCAGAGTCCCCGTGGTTTGGGGCGATCGGGGGAGAGCCAGTACTCGATGCCATCCGAGGTGGGTGCCTCGGTTCGGCGGGTGGCGCCAGCCTGGAGCAGCTGTTCGCGAGCCAGCGCTTTGGACCAGGCCCGGTCGAAGTGTCTGCCGGCGGTGGTTCCTTCCTGGGGGTTGCCCCAGGCGATCCGGTAGTAGGGCACGGCCGGGGTCGGGGCGTATAGCGCCACAAGCCCGGCGGGGGTGTCCCACGCGTTCTGCTCGTCGTGGGGACGGGTGGTGTCAGCGCTCGGCTCGTACGGCTTGGGGCGCGCCATCAGCGGCCGCTCGTTGAATTAGCCACCGTTCGGGGATCCGATGCCTCGGCGGCCCTATGCCGCCGGGACTGTCTCGGACGCGGAAGGGCGACGGAGGGCTCGGCGCTGGAAGCCGAACTGTCCGCCGAGGTCGTGCGCCGGGGGACCACCTTGGGAGTGCGATGGGCTTCGACGTAGGCGAGGACCTCGTCGGTGTACCACCGGTAGCACGAGCCGGAGATCACCAATGGATCTGGGAAGTCCGGGTCGCGCGTTCGGGCATAGGCAGTGGTCCGTTGGACCCGGAAGAGTGACGCGATGTCGTGAATCGTCAGCAGAGCAGGCAAGCCGCTTGAGAGGTTGGTGGGCGCATTCATACGGATCAGGTGTGCTACCGGTGTCGAGGCGTACCAGACCGTCAGATCGGGGCCGCTCTCATCCCTGCGGGTGCTGAACCGGTATGTCAGCCCTAGGTGAAACCCGCTGCGCGACCGGAATCGCTGCAGGTCACAGCCAAGAGATGCGTCGCCTCCTAAGCGAAAGGTCGCCAGTTCGACTCTGGCCCGGGGCACCTGCTCGACCCCGCGCCGGTGGGACACACTCACGCGAGCCGCTCGAAACCCATCCCTGCGGCCTGCAGTCGCGCGATCAGGTTCGGTCCCATGGCCGTGGCGGTGGTGACCGAGCCGACCACCTCCGGGTTGTCGTCGAAGGCCAGACACAACGCCGACTCGGCGAGCATCTTCGCGGTCTCCCCGTAACCGGGGTCTCCCCCGGAGACGCGGGTGTGGATCGGCACACCATCACCGGTGCCGATGAAGTCCACACTGAACCAGGCCTTCTCGCGGCGTCGTTCACTCGGGCCCTCCCCGGACGGCAGCCGCTTGGTGAGAGCCGAGCGCAGCGGCGGGATCTGCGCCGCCAGCACCAGCCCGCCCATGCCTGCCACGGCACCAGCGACCGTCTTCAACGATCGCACTCCTGCGTAGTGGGCGTAGGTGAAGTCGTTCCCGTATGCCGGCGACGCGGCCGCGCTCCGGATCACGACCGTCGGGTCGATCGTCGGCAGCGGCACCAGCCAGCAGTCCAGGTCGTCATCGCGCCTGAACCGGCCACCCGAGTGCAACGACCGGTCCGGGTCGCGGGCCTCGAGGCGGCGACGATCGCCGGCGGCCCGGCGCATGCCCAGCACCCGGGAGAACTGGTTGAGCGCCGAGGCGAAGGTGCCACCCGACATACCTGCACTGGCGCGCACCACTCCCCGCAGGTCGATGTGCTCGGCGCCGGCCAGTTCCGTGACCGTGAACAACGCACCAAGGTCGTGCGGTATTGAGTCGAAACCGCAGGCGTGCACGATCCGGGCGCCGGTGCGCTGGGCGGTGGCATGGTGGGCGATGAACATCCGGTCGACGAACTCGGGCTCCCCGGTCAGGTCGAGGTAGTCGGTGCCGGCCTCGGCGCAGGCCCTGACGACCGGCTCGCCGTGTTCGAGATACGGGCCGACCGTCGTCACCACGCTCCGGGTGCGCTCGGCCATCGCGTTCAGCGACGCGTCCGAGGAGACATCGACCTCGAGCAGTTCGACGTCGACGCCGATGCGCTCACGCACCTGCTCCAGCTTCGACCGGTTCCGTCCCGCGAGGGCCCAGCGAAGCCCGTCTGGAGCATGGGCGGCCATATACTCAGCAGTCAGTGCGCCCGTGAAGCCAGTGGCACCGAGCAGAACAATGTCGAGGTCGCGGGTCACCGGCACAGCGTCCCACGGGTTCTCGAGCCTGCACAGCCTCTCGAGCCTGCACGGCCTCACCGACACCGAGTGTCACCAAACTGTTTACCCACCAAGTTCGGTGATTGGCTTCGAAGAGTAGAACCGTTTGCGAGGATTGCCCAGGATCACGACACGAAGAATGAGGACCATGCACAGCTTGCAACTGGAACTGAGTGAGTTCTCGCGTCGTCGCGGGTCCGTGGAGATGACGGTGGACGCCTCGTTCACTCACACCTTCGAGGTCGGCGAGCGCGTGCTCATCAACGATCCCGCAACCGGTTGGTGGTCCGCAGTGGTGGCTGAGGCCGACCTGCGCCCCGGCGATGTGTCCTATCGCATCAACCTGACCCGTCAAATGACGCTGGTGCAGGCTCACCGCACCGCCTTGATCGCCGCCAGCCGCCGGTTCAGCGCCAACTGAATCGACCCAGCCTGACCCGTCAGGCACCCAACTGGGTGAGTCCTCGGCGCAGGTCGCCCAACAGATCGGCGTCCTGATAGGCAGCTCGGCCCTGCTGCGGATCGTCTCCGAGATGAGCTGCGACCACGGCCATCGCCATCTCCGCCCCGACGTGCAGGAAGTACCTCGGACTCGATGGGTCACCGATGCGCATCAGCACCTGGCCCTCGAAGAATGCGCCGGATACGTCGGAGATCACCAACCGCTCGGTCACCGTCAACGGCCGGGTCAGCCCGGTGTCAACGTGGTCGATCAGCACGGGCGTGTTGTGCAATTCGGTCCGCGTCCGGGCAATGTTCAAAAGCTCCACGACACTGAATCCTTACCTTCGGGGGGAACCCCAGTCTAGCGGCTCGACTGCGCAACCGAAACCCCGAAAGTCCAGACCGACACGCCGAAGAACGCCGCCGCCCGTGCCGCGGTTCGCGGACCTCAACTGCTGCGTACAAAGATGTGGTCGGCTGCGTCGTGGAAGATCTCAGCGGACTCCCCGCCGGTGGCGACCAGCACACCGTCGGGGGTGGCCACCACGGTGACGGTGCGGTCAGGAGTGGCACCGACACGGCGCAGCGCGCTCATCAGCGCCTCGTCCTTCTGCATCTCCTCAGAAATGCGCCGAATCAGCACGGACCGCTTCGTGTCATCCGCAACGCTCGACAGCGTCTGGACACCATCCATGAACTCCTCGCCGGCGTGGTCCGCACCGAGCTCGTCCAAGCCGGGGATCGGGTTGCCGTAGGGGGACTCGGTCGGGTGCTCCAGCAGTTCCAGCAGGCGTTTCTCCACGGCCTCGCTCATCACGTGCTCCCACCGGCACGCTTCCTCGTGCACCATCTCCCAGTCCAGACCGATGACGTCGGTCAGCAACCTCTCGGCCAGTCGGTGCTTGCGCATGACCCGGGTCGCCAGAAGGAATCCCTGGTCGGTCAACTGCAGGTGCCGATCTCCCTCAACGGTGAGGAGGCCGTCGCGTTCCATCCGTGCGACCGTCTGAGAGACAGTCGGTCCGGACTGGTGCAATCGCTCCGCGATCCGGGCGCGCAGGGGGACGATTCCCTCCTCGACCAACTCGTAGATGGTGCGGAGGTACATCTCGGTGGTGTCGATGAGATCGCTCACCGGTCCATTCTTACTCATTCAAGACAACGGTGCGCCACTCGGACGTGGAACGGCCCGCAGCCGTGACCGAATCAGTCGGTCGTTCCGGAGGACGAGTCCGGATCGGCTGCGGGCCGGGTGACTGCTTGAGATTCGCCAGCAGCCACAAGGATGCTGGGCTGCTAGCGAGCAGCCACCTCACGCGTCCGGTAAGAAATCATTCTTCGAACCACCTCCTTTCTCGTGTGCCACAAAAGTACGTCGGGTCCGGTCGGTCGACAACAGGTTTTCGCCCCGATGCCCTCACCCGACGGTTTCGGGGGCCGCAAACTGAGCGGCGTACAGTCGTGAGTAGGCACCGCCGGCGGCGAGCAGTTCGTCGTGACTGCCCTGCTCGACGATCGAACCGGCCTCCATCACCAAGATCACGTCGGCATCTCGGATGGTGGAGAGCCGGTGAGCGATCACGAAGCTGGTGCGGTCACTGCGCAGCGCCGACATCGCCTGCTGCAACAACAGTTCGGTGCGGGTGTCCACACTCGAGGTCGCCTCGTCCAGAATCAACAGGTCGGGTTGTGCCAGAAACGCACGCGCGATGGTGATCAGCTGACGCTCACCGGCCGACAGGTTGCCCGCATCGGCAGTGATGACAGTGTCGTAGCCGTCCGGCAGGGAGTGCACGAACCGGTCGACGAAGGTGGCCCGAGCCGCTGCCAACATCTCCTCATCGCTCGCCTCGGGGCGGGCATAGGTGATGTTGTCGCGGATGGTCCCCTCGAACAGCCAGGTGTCCTGCAGCACCATGCCGATCCGAGATCTGAACTGGTGACGCGGCATCTGGGCGATGTCGACGCCGTCGAGGGTGATCCGGCCGCCGCTGAGTTCGTAGAACCGCATCACCAGATTGACCAGGGTGGTCTTGCCGGCGCCGGTCGGGCCCACGATGGCGACCGTCTGACCGGGCCGAACCCGTAGCGACAGGCCTTCGATCAACGGTTCGTCGGGGAGGTAGGAGAAACTCACGTCCTCGAAACAGACCTCCCCGCCCAGGTCGGCCGCGCAGATGCCTCGCTCGGGCGGGTCCGGAATCTGTTCAGGGGCATCGAGGAGCTCGAAGACCCTCTCGGCGGAGGCGATCCCGGATTGCATCAGGTTCGCCATCGACGCGATCTGGGTGATCGGCTGGGTGAACTGGCGCGAGTACTGGACGAAGGCCTGCAGGTCCCCGATGCTGATGTTGCCCGAGGTCACCCTCAGTCCGCCGACCACACAGATGACGACGAAGTTGAGGTTGCCCACGAACATCATCAGCGGCATGATCAGCCCGGAAATGAACTGAGCCTTGAACGACGACTCATAGAGCTGGTCGTTGGACGTCTTGAAGGTCTCCTCGACCTCGGCTTGGCGTCCGAAGACCTTGACCAGTTCCATGCCCGAGAAGGTTTCCTCGATATGGGCGTTGAGTTGGCCGGTCTGGCGCCATTGGGCGATGAACTGGGCCTGGCTGCGCTTCATCACCGCGCCGGAGACCAGCATGGCGACCGGCACCGAAATCACCGCGAGAACGGCCAACAACGGCGAGATCCAGATCATCATGCCGAGCACGAACACGACCGTGAGCACCGAACTGAGCAGTTGCGACAGGGTCTGTTGAAGGGTCTGGCTGATGTTGTCGATGTCGTTGGTGACCCGACTCAGCACCTCACCGCGGGCCTGCCGGTCGAAGAAGTCCAGGGGCAATCGATTGACCTTGGCCTCCACGTCGTTGCGCAGGTCCCGCACCGTGGAGAGCACGAGCGAGTTGAGGATGAGGCCCTGCACCCAGGCGAGCAGCGACGCTCCGGCGTAGACGAGCGCGACCAGACCCAGGGCCTGACCCAGGTCGTCGAAGTCGACCCCGGGTCCGTCGTTGAGCCGTCGCAGGTAGCCCTCCACGACCACGTCGGTGGCATCGCCCAGCAACTTGGGGCCCAGTGACATACCGAAGACCGAGACCACCGCGAACCCGAGGACGCCGGCGAGTTTGAGTCGCTGCGGGGCGAGTCGAGTGAGGAGTCTGCGCAGCGAGCCTTTGAAGTTCGAGGCCTTCTGCCCGACCATGCCGCCACCCATGGGCCCACCGCCGCCGCGGGAGATCCGCTCGGTGACTTTGAGTTCAGGTGCGCCACCAGTTGTCTGCTCAGCCATCAGGCCACCTCCTCGGCACCGAGTTGGGAGGCCACGATCTCGGCGTAGGTCTGGTTGCCGGCCACCAGTTCGGCGTGGGTGCCGCGGCCGACGACCCGACCGTCCTCTAGGACCACGATCTGGTCGGCGTCTCGGATCGTGGAGACCCGTTGGGCCACGATGACCACGGTTGCGTCCCGCGTCTGCGGGGCCAGTGCTGCTCGCAGGCGCGCGTCGGTGGCGGTGTCCAGTGCAGAGAAGGAGTCGTCGAACAAATAGATCTGTGGTCGTTTGATGAGCGCGCGGGCGATGGCGATGCGTTGCCGCTGCCCGCCAGACAGGTTGGTGCCGCCCTGGGCGACGGGGGCATCGAGCCCGTCATGCAGGGCCGACACGAAGTCCTCGGCCTGGGCGACGCGCAGAGCGTGCCACATCTCGTCCTCGGTCGCATCGGGTTTGCCGTGCAGCAGGTTGGACCGGATCGTCCCGGAGAACAAGAAGGCGCGTTGGGGCACCAGTCCGAGCCGTTGGTGCAGGCAGTCTGGGTCGAGGTCGCGCACGTCGACCCCGTCGACCAGGACCCGACCTGAGGTGGCGTCGAAGAGTCGTGGAACCAGGTTGACCAGGGTGGACTTGCCCGAGCCGGTGGAGCCGATGATCGCTACCGTCTGACCGGGCTGGGCCGACATTGACACCTGGTCGAGCACCGGGAACTCGGCGCCGGGATAGGTGAAGCCGACCCGGTCGAGCACCAATGTGCCGTGGCCGGACGTGTCGCGGACGCCGTCGACCGGCGGGCGCACCGAACTTTCGGTGTCCATCACTTCACAGATCCGGTCGGCGCACACCGATGAGCGCGGGATCTGCATGAGGATGAAGGTGCCCATCATGACGCTCATCAGGATCTGCATCAGATAGGCCAAGAACGCGGTCATCGGACCGATCTCCATGAGGCCGGCGTCGACTCGTTTGGCGCCGAACCAGATGACCGCCACCGAACTGAGGTTGATGACCACCATCATCACCGGGAACATCGTCGCCATCCAGCGACCGGCCCGCAGACCCACGTCGGTCAACGCGTCGTTGGCCCGACCGAACCGTTGGGTTTCCAGCGGTTCACGGACGAAGGCCCGCACCACCCGGATGCCGGTGATCTGCTCGCGCAGGATCCGGTTGACGGCGTCGATCCGGGTCTGCATGAGCCGGAAGTTCGGCACCATCTGACGCACGATGACGGCCATCGCCACAAACAGCACCGGCACCACCGCGATCAGCAGCCAGGACAGGTGCAGGTCCTGACGCATCGCCATCAGCACCCCGCCGACCATCATGATCGGGATCTGCACCGCCATCGTGCAGCCCATCACGGTGAGCATCTGCACCTGCTGCACGTCGTTGGTGGTGCGGGTGATCAGGCTGGGTGCGCCGATGACCGCCATTTCGCGAGCCGAGAAGGTGCCGACGTGCGCAAAGACCGCGGCTCGCACGTCTCGTCCGAAGCCCAGCGCGGTGCGGGCGGCGAACCAGACGGCGGTGATGGAACAGACGATCTGGAGCAGGGTGACCGCCAACATGATCGCGCCGAGGCGCCAGATCTCGGCGTTGTCGCCGGGAACCACACCGTTGTCGATGATGTCGGCGTTGAGGCTCGGCAGGTAGAGCATCGCGCCGGTGGCCACGGTCTGAAGGACCACGATGGCGGTCAGGTTCTTCTTGTACGGCGCCAGGTGGGTGCGCAGCAGTCGGATCAGCATGGCTGTTCTCCGCTAATAAGGGGGTCGGTTCGGCGCCACGCCCCATGCAGCAGCAGGTCGGTGATCTCGACCGGAGTGAGGGGTTTGTTCTCGGACAAGTCCTTGTGAGAGGCAGAGAAGGTGAGCATGTGAAGGGTGCGCACGAAGGTTTCGGCGTCGATGCGCAGCAACTCCCGATCCGGTTCGATCAAGGCCACCATCTGCAACTGGACCGCGCGACGTTCCTGGCTGCGTTCCTCGGTGGCGGTGGGCGGACTGATCGCCCCACAGGCGCGCATCAACTCGAAGGTGGCCAGATAGCGCTGCTGCAAGATCGAAACGAGTTGGACGACCTTGTCTGCAAGGCCGAGATGCGGGTCGATTTCGGCCACTCGCAGGCCGAGCCGTCCCGGCGCGAACGCTTGCTGCAGCGCCTGGTCGACCAGTTCGTCCTTGGATTCGAAAACCCGGAAGATGGTGCCCTCGGCGACGCCGGCTGCCTCTGCGACCTGTTTGGTGGTCACCGACCGACCGTGCAGGTAGAGCAGTGGCACGGTCGCCTCCACCAGTTGGCGACGACGTTCGTCGGGGTGGAGGGGTCGTGCGCGGCTCATTGCTAGAGCCTAGGTGAGTGAGCACTCACTCACAAATGCTTTTCTGGACCGGGGCCTCGGTGCACTCCACTGAATCTCAAGGGGCCAGTCGGCCAGTGACCCAGGCAGCTCCGTCACGCCGGTAAGTCAGTCGATCATGCATCCGCCCCGGTCTGCCTTGCCAGAACTCGAAAGAATCCGGCCTGACCCGATAGCCACCCCATTGGGGCGGTGCCGGCATCTCGACGCCGTCGAAGCGGGCCGCCGCCTCGGTGTAGCGGTCGGCCAGCTCCTCGCGACCGGCAACCGGCTCGGACTGCGGCGAGGCCCAGGCGCCGACCTGGGAGCTCCTCGGACGAGACGCGAAGTAGGCCTCTACTTCGTCGCGGGCGACCTCCTGCGCGGTTCCCTCGATCCGGATCTGACGTTCGACCTGGTGCCAGGGGAACAGCAACGCCACCCGATGGTCGGCCGTCAACGCCCGACCTTTGCGCGATGTCAGGTGGGTGAAGAAGGTGAACCCGGCCGGGCTGACACCCTTGAGAAGCACCATCCGTGCCGACGGCGTGCCGTCCGGATCGACGGTGGCCACCACCATCGCGTTCGGCTCCAACAGCGGTGCGGCCTGGTCATACCAACGGCCGAACAGGTCGAACGGATCGGCGCTCAGGTCCTCCTCGGTCAGCCCGGCCGCGGTGTATTCGCGGCGGGCATCGGCAATGGAATCCATGCCGCGACACTAACCGCCGCCACCATGGGGCAGAATGCCAAGGTCACAAGGAGGAGAAATGACGCAGGTACACCACGGGCTCGAAGGCGTGATCGCATTCGAGACGGCCATCGCCGAGCCCGACAAGGAAGGTTCTGCGCTGCGCTACCGCGGCGTCGACATCGAGGACATCGTGGGGCGGGTGCCGTTCGAGATGGTCTGGGGGTTGCTGATCGACGGCTCCTATACGCCGGGGCTGCCGCCGGCCGAGGCCTACAACCTGCCCGTCCACACCGGTGACGTGCGGGTGGACCTGCAGTCCGCCATCGCCGCGCTGGCCCCGGCCTTCGGTTTCCGGGCGACCTACGACTCCAGTCCGGAGGAGGTCCGCGCCGATCTGGCCCGGGCAGCCGTCATGGTGCTGTCGTATGCCGGCCAGTCGGCGCGCGACATCCACCAGCCGATCGTGCCGCAGCGTGAGGTCGACAAGGGCGCCACTCTGGCGGAGAAGTTCCTGATTCGTTGGCGAGGCGAGGCCGACCCGGCCCATGCCAAGGCGATCGACGCCTACTGGTCTTCGGCGGCCGAACACGGCATGAACGCCTCGACCTTCACGGCCCGGGTGATCACCTCCACCGGTGCTGACGTCGCGGCCGCACTCTCGGGCGCTATCGGCGCGATGTCCGGCCCGCTGCACGGCGGTGCGCCGTCGCGCGTGCTCGGCATGATCGAGGACGTCGAGAAGTCCGGCGACGCCCGTGCCTATGTCAAGAACCTGCTCGACTCCGGCGAGCGCCTGATGGGCTTCGGTCACCGGGTCTACCGGGCCGAAGACCCCCGTGCCCGGGTGCTGCGTCGCACCGCCCGCGAACTGGACGCACCGCGGTATGAAGTCGCCGAGGCCCTGGAGAAGGCCGCTCTGGCCGAACTGCGCGAGCGCCGCCCAGACCGGGTGCTGGAGACGAACGTCGAGTTCTGGGCCGCTATCGTGCTCGACTTCGCCGACATTCCTGCCCACATGTTCACCTCGATGTTCACCTGTGCGCGCACCGGCGGGTGGTCGGCGCACATCCTGGAGCAGGTGACCACCGGGCGCCTGATCCGTCCGTCGGCGATCTACACCGGGCCGGCACCGCGGCCCGCCGAGGCCGTTGCCGGCTGGAACCCGGCCTGGGGCGCCTGAGCACCACAGACAACCACTGCGAACGTTCCACAGCGCGAGCACTGGCCATCGGCCGCCATGGTGCTGGGAGAATGCCCTCATGACGATCCAGATCCCCCAGGGCATGCTCCCGGCCGACGGCAGGTTCGGCTCCGGGCCCTCCAAGGTGGCCCCGGCCCACCTTGCGGCGCTGGCGGCGACCGGGGCCGACCTGATGGGCACCTCCCACCGGCAGGCACCGGTCAGGAATCTGGTCGGCTCGGTCCGTGCCGGGCTGACGGACTTGTTCTCGCTGCCCGAGGGGCACGAGGTGGTGCTCGGCAACGGCGGCTCGGCAGCGTTCTGGGACCTGGCCACCTACGCGCTGATCGAGCGACGCTCCCAGCACGCGGTCTTCGGTGCGTTCGGCGCCAAGTTCGCCACGGCCGCAGCGAGCGCGCCGTGGCTGGAAGCGCCGGTCCTGCGCCGAGCCGAAGCAGGGTCCCAGGTGCTGCCCGAGGCCGACGCTGAGGTCGACACCTACGCGTGGGCCCACAACGAGACCTCCACCGGGGTGATGGCACCGACCACCCGCCCGGACGGGTCGGGTGAGGGTGAACTGACCCTGGTCGACGCCACCTCGGCCGCCGGCGGCCTGGCCGTGGACGCCGGCGAGGTCGACGTCTACTACTTCGCCCCTCAGAAGGCATTCGCCTCCGACGGCGGACTGTGGCTCAGCCTGATGTCGCCGGCCGCGATCGAACGAGCCGAGAGGATCGCTTCCAGCGGGCGGCACATTCCCGCCTTCTTCGACCTCGTTGGCGCGATCAAGAACTCGCGGGCCAACCAGACCTACAACACCCCGGCTATCGCCACCCTGTTCCTGATGCAGCAGCAACTGGATTGGATGGCCACCCGGGGCGGCCTGGACGCGATGGTGCAACGGTCGGCCACCTCGGCCGCCACCCTGTACGCCTGGGCGGAGAAGTCGTCGTACCTGACCCCGTTCGTCGCCGACCCCGATCACCGTTCCGACGTGGTGGTGACCCTCGAACTCGACCCGGCCATCGACAAGTCGCAACTGCGGTCGGTGTTGACCGCCAACGGCATCGTGGACCTGGACTCCTACCGGGGAGTGGGCACCAACCAGTTGCGGGTGGCCGTCTACCCGGCCGTCGACCCCGCAGACGTGGAAGCCCTCACCGCCTGCGTCGACTACGTCGTCGAACGCCTCTGACGCAGCCCGAGCAGCGCCGCCACTGCCCCGATCACGACCAGCCCGGCGACCACCCACGGCCACACCGGGGTGCTGGTCTGCTCGACCGTCTCGACCTCCGACGGCTGGGGCGAGGCTGTGAAGGTGGCCGACGGCTTGGCCGGCTGCATCTTGCGTGCGATCGCGGTCGGCAGGTCGACCGACAACACCTCAGCCCCGACTCCCTCGGATGAGACGAAGATCCGCCCCGACGAGTCGATGCCCAGGCCCTCCCCGATCCGCTGGTCGGGCAGGTCGAAGATGCCCACCCTTTCCAAGGACGGCCACGCGTAGACCACAGCCGCAGGATAGGTGCGCACAATGAAGTAGTCGTTGTCAGGCCAGAAGGCACCGTCGGTGGTGACCCCGACCACCGAGCCGAGCTCAGTGAGCTCGTTGACACCTTCGGGGTCCAAGTCTTTCCCGATCGAGTACAGCTTGGCACCGAACAGTTCCTTGGTGGCGATCAGCAACCGGCCGTCGGGGGCCATCATCATGGTCTCGGCGTTGTGTGCCCCGTCGGGATAGGCCAGGTCATAGACGACCGGGTCGACGGTCCGCTCACCCCGGGCCAGCGGCACCTTGGCGACCTGGATCCTTGACCGGACCTCCAGGTTGTCGCCGATGTCTGCGACCCAGATGTCACCGTCAGGGTCGGGCGCGAGCGCCTCGGTGTCCATCGGTGAGTCCGACCAGTGGGTGACCCCGACGGTCTGCCCGGAGGAGTCGACCAGGAACACCCGCCCGACGTCACCGGAGTCGTTGGTGGTGGCGAACAGTCCGTCGTCGAGGGCGACCAGGGCGCTGGACTCGGTGATCGCCGGATCCTGGAACTCGAAGACCACCTCCCGGGCCTGGCTCGGCGCGGCCAGTGCCCCCAGCAGGAACGGCAGCGGGAGTACGCCGGCCAGCAGCCGCTCAAGCACCGGCCGGGTTCCCGGCAACCCCGAGCAGGTCGCCCAACTTCGGACGCAGGCCCCACTGTTCGGTGAGGTCGTCGTACTCGGCCCGGGCGGTCTCACCCGCCGCGCCGGTGCGCACCGCCCGGAGCATGGTGTTGCGCGGGGTGTGCTGGCTGGCCACGAACTGCACCACCTCGACCCGGTAGCCGCGGGTGCGCAGCAGCGAGGCGCGCAGGGCGTCGGTCAGGGTGTCGGCCAGCCGTTCCCGCAAGATTCCGTGGCGGGTGAGCATCGCATACGGTTCGGGGGTCTCGGCGCGACGCAGCTGGGCGGCGATGTCGTGGTGGCAGCAGGGCGCGGCCAGCACCAGCGGCGAGCCCCATTCGATGGCCCGGGCGAGGGCGTCGTCGGTGGCGGTGTCGCAGGCGTGCAGGGCGAGCACGACGTCAGGGGCACGGTCCAGGTCCACCCCGTCGATGGTGCCGACCACGAACTCGGCCGCCAGCCCCAACCGTTCGGCGACAGCGTCGTTGTGCTGCTTGGACTGCTCCTTGACGTCGACCCCGATGACCACCACCGGAAGGTCACGCGACTGCGCCAGGAACCGGGCGGCGGCAAAGGTCAGGTAGCCGTTGCCGCAGCCCAGGTCGACCAGGCGCAGCGGGTCCTCGGCCGTCGGACGGCGCAGCTTGCCGGCCCCGCGGGCATCGCAGATGGCGACGTCGAGCTGGCGCAGGAACTCCTCGACCTGGACGAACTTGTCGGCCCGGCTCGGCTTGAGCCGGCCATCGGGGTCGCTGACCCCGAGCTCGATCCACAGCGGGTCGTCGGCGGGCACCAGACGCTGCTTGGTGCGGTCGTGGCTGGTCTCGACCTGGGCGGCCGCCCGTTTGCTGGCCACCAGCACCTGACCCTTCTTGGTCACCCGCATCTGGGTCTCGGTGTCGGTGCTGACCAGATGCACGTTGCCGAACGGTTCGCAGAGCAGTTCGTCGACCGTGCTCTCCGCGTCGGGGCCGAGGTGGTTGGCGGTGAAGGACTGGGTGGCATCGAACCGCACGATCTGGAGGTGGCGGCCGGACTTCAGATCGACCGGCCGGATCTCGACCCGCCGCCAGGCCGGCTCGCCGGTGCGTTGCTTGCCCGAGAGCACGGCCCGGACCAGGTCGGGAGCCAGCAGGGCCGCCCGCACCTGCGCGAACGCCTCGGAGACCTCCAGGGTCGCCATCACTTCACCAGCGCAGCGATGACCACGATGAGGAGCAACCCGATGAGGAAGCCCGGGATGATCAGGCGTCGGGTCTTCGGGTTCACGCTCTGGAGTCTAGTTCGTGCAGAACGGCCAGCCACTTCGCGGCCGTCCCGTCGAACGGAGCGGTCCGGGCGAGCACATCGGAGAGCACCGAAGCGGCCGAGCGTTCGGTCATCGCGATGATCTCGTCGGGATAGCCGTAGCTGACCTGGTGCTCAACGAACTCGTCCTCGTCGTCGATGAAGGTGCCGCGCTCGTCCCGTTTGACCACGACGTCGAGGTCGAGGTCCACGCAGGTGCACACCGAGCCCTCCCAGATCGGGATGGTCGTCATGTCGACATAGATCTCCGCCGACGCCTGCTCGGTGTTGAACGCGGCCACGAACGGCGCCGACGGCACGCACACCACCGAGTCGAACGAGGCGTCGAAGGCCGCGCCCGGACGTGCGTAGTGGGTGCCGATCGGCGCGCCGATCCAGTCACCGTGCTCGTCGGCGCCGAGATAGACGGCGTCGTACTCCCAGTGTGCTGCGCCACCCCACTTGGTGGTCACCATCCGCACAGCGTCTCCCGGATTCATGGCAGGGTCGCGATCATCGGGCCCGAAACCCGCGAGGCGAACAGCTCGGCCAGGTGCATGGTGGGGACGTCGGCGAGGTCGTCGAGCTGGACCCGGCAGCTCATCCCGTCAGCCAGGATCACCGCATCCGGATGGGAGCGCACTGCGGGCAGCAGGTGCGTCTCGGCGACCGCGACGGAGACCTCGTAGTGTCCCTTCTCGACCCCGAAGTTGCCGGCCAGTCCGCAGCAGCCGTCGACCCTGGTCACGGTGGCACCGGCCTTGGCCAGCAGCGCTTGGTCGGCGTCCCAGCCGATGATCGCGTTCTGGTGGCAGTGTGGCTGGGCGACGACCTCGACTCCGGTCAGGTCCGGCAAACCCAGGTCCAGTCGGGTGACCAGTTCGGCGAACGAGAGCACGCTCTCGGCCACCAGCACCGCATCCGGGGAGTCGGACAGTTCGACCGCGTCCGAACGCAGGGTGGCCAGGCACGACGGCTCCAGCGCCACCACCGGTATGCCGGTCTTCACGTGGCGGGCCAGGTTCGCGGTGTTCTCGGCCACGATCCGTCTGGCCTGGTCGAGTTGACCGGTGGTGATCCAGGTCAGACCGCAGCAGGACTGGTCCTCGATGACCCGGACCTTCAGCCCGTGGGCGGCCAGGAACTCGATCGCGGCGGTGCCGTTGCCGGGGAAGAAGTGGTTGGTGAACGAGTCCGCCCAGATCCACACGTCCGGTGTGCCCTCGGCGTCCCGGGTCGACCTGATCAGGGTGCGATCCGCGAACGCGGGCACGCTACGACGCCTGTCGATGCCGGCCATCCACTTCACGGCAGCAGCGACGGGCGCGACCTTGAGGGCCAGGTTGTTCAGCTTCGCCGTCGGCGCGGCCAGGCGTGCCCACTTCGGCAGTCGACCGAGCATGAGGTGCGAGCGGGGGCGGCGTTCGTGCTGGTAGCGCTGGTAGAGCGCTTCGGACTTGTAGGTCGCCATGTCGACCCCGGTCGGACAGTCTGAGGCGCAACCTTTGCAGGCCAGGCACAGGTCGAGAGCGTCGGCGACCGCGTCGTCGGTGAAGGCGAGCGCTCCGGTGGTGACGTCCTGGAGCACCCGGGCACGACCGCGGGTGGAGTCCTTCTCGTCGCCGGTGGCCAGATAGCTCGGGCACATCACGCCGTTGCTCTTCGGGGCCACACACTTGCCGACCCCGGTGCAGCGGTGCACCGCGTCGGCGAGCGAGCCGTGGTCGTGGAGCAGTCGCAGGCCGGGGGTGAGCGGGGCTCGGGGCCGCACCGGACGCAGGTCGGCGTCGAACGGGTCGGGGTCGACCAGGTTGCCGGGGTTGAGCAGGTTGTCGGGGTCGCAGATCTGTTTGACCTGACCGAACAGACGCATCGAGGTGTCGTCATACATGATCGGCAGCAGTTCGCTGCGGGCGCGCCCGTCGCCGTGCTCGCCCGACAGGCTGCCGCCGTACTCGGCGAGTTTGGTGGCGCAGGCGGTCATGAAGTCGCGGAAGACGTCGGAGGAGCCGCCCGGGGTGAAGGGGAAGTTGATCCGCACATGCACGCAGCCGTCGCCGAAGTGGCCGTAGGGCACGCCGTCGACGCCGTGAGCCGCCATGATCTGGTCGAAGTCGCGCAGCCACGCGCCGAGGTTCTCCGGGGGCACCGCGGAGTCCTCCCACCCGGAGTAGGCCGGAGTGGCCAGCGACCTGGCTGCCAGGCCGGCGCCGTCCTCACGGATCCGCCACAGCGTTGCCTGCTCGGCGGCACTGGTCACGATCCTGTGCTCGAGCGCTCCCCCGGCCGCGACGACGGGATCGATCAGGGCTGGGTCGGTGACCTCGACGAAGAGCCAACCGGCACCCCGGGGCAGGGCTGGCAGGGCCGTTCCCCTGGCGGCGACGAGGTCGACGATGCGTTTGTCGAGGCCCTCGCAGGCGATCAGGCCGTCTGCTCCGGGCGGGGCGGCCGCCAGGAGGGCGGGCACGGCGTCGGCGGCTTCGGCCATCGACGGATACCCCAGCACCACCAGGTGCCGCACCCCAACCTCGGGGACCAGGCGCACGGTGGCGGACACGATGGTGGCCAGGGTGCCTTCCGAGCCGGCGATGAACTTCGCCGGGTGACGGCGTTCGGGGAGCAGGTGCTCCAGGCTGTAGCCGGAAACCTGCCGGTTGAAGGTGCCGAAGTGGGTGCGGATGTGGCCGAGGTTGTCCTCGGCCAGGGTGGCCAGACGCTGGGCCGTCGCGCCGAGCGGCTCGGTGCCCAGGTGGGCGATCTCCCCATTGCCGAACAGCACCGTCAAACCGACCACGTTGTCGGCGGTGCGGCCGTAACCCAAAGCCCTGGACCCGCAGGCGTTGTTGCCGATCATGCCGCCGATGGTGCAGCGCGGATGCGTCGAGGGGTCCGGTCCGAACCGAAGACCGTGGGGGGCGGCGGCACGCTGCAGGTCGGCGTGCACGACCCCGGGCGCCACCGTGGCGGTCGCGGCATCTGCGTCGATGGTGATGGAACGCAGGTGTTTCTTGGTGTCCACGACAATGCCCCGACCCACCGCGTTGCCGGCGATCGAGGTGCCGGCGCCGCGCATGGTGATCGGCACCCCGAGCGACCGGGAGACCTCGTGGACCGCGAGCACCTCCTCGATGTCGCGCGGTCGGACGACCACCATCGGTTCGATGCGGTAGAGCGAGGCGTCGGAGGCATACAGCGACCGCGCCAGGTCGGAGTCGTCGACGTCGTAGATGCCATGTCCCCGCAGAGCGGCCACCAGTTCCGACGTCACAGCGGTGATTCTCCCAGACCGGATCAGCCGAGTGCGGTGCGGACCACATCGAGGACCGGGAACTGCGGCCCCCCGACGTCGTCCAGCCGCACCCAAGCGACAGCGTCAGTGGTGCCGTCGACCTCGACCACGCGGGGTTCGACCCCGACGGCGACCTGGTCGGCGACCTCGGCGGCGAAGATGAGGTGGACGCCGTGGAACTCCTCCCATCGACCGGCGGGGCTGCTGCCTCGGATGGAGACGTCGTCGACCGCGATCACCTCGCCGACGGTGCACCGCAGCCCGGTCTCCTCCTCGACCTCACGAACCAGTGCGTCCTGCGGGGACTCACCGAAGTCGATTCCGCCGCCGGGCAGTGTCCAGGATCCGGCGTGGAACCCCTTGGACGAGATCCGGGTCAGCAACACCGAGTCGTCGCGTCGGATCAGCGCGTAAGCGGCGACCCGCTGGACGCGGGTGGGCTGATGGGCGGCCAGTGCGTCTCGGACCAGCGACACCGTCGGTATGGCGCCGCTCGACACCGCATCCAGGGAGACCCAACGTGCTTCCGCGGTGGAACCGTCGACTTCGAGGGTGTGGGGTTCGGGTGCGTCCTTGGCTACCCAACCGTCGTAGACGATCCTGACCGCGTGGGCGTCGACGCGACGCCCCCGGCGCCAAGCCCGCTTCTGGTGGAAGGAGAACACCCGGGCGGACTCTGAGACCTCGGCGACCAGACCGGTCTCCTCGTGGACCTCGCGGACCGCGGCCGTGCGCGGGTCCTCCCCGTGTTCGACCCCGCCACCCGGCAGGGTCCACAACTCGTTGCTGGTCAGTTCGTCCGAGAGACGGCTGAGCAGCATCTCCTCGCCGGCGGCGGTGGCGCGAATGATCACCGCGTAGGCGGCGACCCGCTGGACCCGAGGATCCTTCTCTTTGGTCTTGGTGCGGCGCCGTGGTCGAGCGCCGGGCTGCGGGGTGAGCGCTGGATCGGTCACGAGAACGGCGGCCTGGCGTCGCGGGCCAGGGAGCGGCGGCCCGCCCAGCGCCACACCCGAGCGGCGCGGTCGCGATCCTCGTCGGTCACCAGGTTGCCCATCCAACGCAAGGCCAGCGTCATCATCCAGTCCGACCTCATGCCCACCGGTCCCAGCGCTGCCAGCACTCGGGGCACCGTGACCAGGCCGGCCAGGCGTCTGGCGATCGAGAACGATTCTCCGTAGTGGTGGGTCAACACCGCGGGCCAGGACACGGTCCAGTCGGGCTCATCGAGCATCTCTGCGATCATTCGACCGGTCTCCAGGCCATAGTCGATGCCTTCGCCGTTGAGCGGGTTCACGCACGCCGCGGCGTCTCCGATCAAGGCCCAGTTTGGTCCGGCGACGTTGCTGACCGCGCCACCCATCGGCAGGAGCGCGGAGGCTTCGGCGCGCAGGTTTCCGGTCAGGCCGAACTGGTCGCGGATCTGGTCGGCATACAGACGCATCAACGGCTTGATGGCCACCTCGGCGGGTCGCTTGGCGGTGGCCAAGGTGCCGGCTCCGAGGTTCACCTCGCCGGTGCCGAGCGGGAACACCCAGCCGTATCCGGACAGCACCGCATTGTTCTCGTCGCGCAGTTCGAGGTGGGAGGAGATCCACGGGTCGTCGCTGGCGGTCGAGGTGACGTAGGACCGGCCGGCGACCCCATAGACGGTCTCGCGGTGCCACTCGCGGCCCAGCATCTTGCCCAGCGGTGAGCGTACGCCGTCGGCGATGATCAGGGCGCGGCAGGCGACCTGGTGCCGCTCGCCGGCCACCTCGAAGGTCACCGAGCCGACCCGGCCCCCCGAGGTGGTCACCTCGACGGCCTTGGCACCGTCGACGGCTCCGGCACCGGCCTTGATCGCGGCCGTGCGCAGATGGTCGTCGAGTTCGGTGCGGGTGACCGCCGAGCCCCAGGTGGGCAGCGAACCGCCCGGCCAGGGAAGTTCAAGGGTCTGCCCGAAACCGTGGGCGCGCAGTCCGTGCATCACCGGGTGGGTCCGCAGCCAGTCCTCCAGGCCCAGCCCGATGAGTTCATGGATCGCCCGGGGCGTCAGCCCGTCCCCGCAGGTTTTGTCGCGTGGAAACTTCGCCATGTCGACCAACAGTGTGTCGCGGCCGTCCCGTGCCGACCAGGTGGCGGCGGCAGAGCCCGCCGGTCCCGCCCCGACCACCAGCACATCGGTCGCTGCCGGGAGGGTATCCATGGCCTCATTCTAGGTGGGCGCGCCATACCGGCCTCAGGTGACCAGCCGCGAGCCGGCCCCGCAGATGGCTGAGGGCCGCGATGGTCTCCCATCACGGCCCTCAGCGGTTGATCAGCAGATCAGTTCTGGTACGACCCGAAGTCGAAGTCGTCCAGAGCCACGGCCTGACCGGTGCCGGTGTTGCCGAACTCGTAGTCGTAGGCGTCGTAGGAGACCGAGTAGGCGTTGGCTCGGGCTTCCTCGGTCGGCTCGACCCGGATGTTGCGGTAACGCTCCAGTCCGGTGCCGGCAGGGATCAGCTTGCCGATGATCACGTTCTCCTTCAGCCCACGCAGGCTGTCGGAACGACCGTTGATCGCCGCGTCGGTGAGCACTCGGGTGGTCTCCTGGAAGGAGGCCGCCGAGAGCCACGACTCGGTGGCGAGCGAAGCCTTGGTGATGCCCATCAGTTCGGGACGACCCGCGGCCGGTTTGCCACCCTCAGAGACCACCCGACGGTTCTCGATCTCGAAGAGCGCCCGGTCGACGAGCTCGGCCGGGAGCAGGTTGGCGTCACCCGACTCCAACACCGTGATCCGGCGCAGCATCTGCCGCACGATGATCTCGATGTGCTTGGCGTGAATGGCCACACCCTGGCTCTTGTAGACGCCCTGGACCTCGTCCACCAAGTGCTTCTGGGTGGACCGCACACCGAGGACACGCAGCACCTCCTTCGGGTCGGGGGCACCGACCGTGAGGCGGTGACCGACCTCGACGTGGTCGCCATCGGCGACGTTGAGGCGCGAGCGGCGCGACACCGGGTACTCCACGACGTCGCTGCCGTCGTCCGGGGTGAGCAGCACCTTGCGGGCCTTGTCGGTCTCCTCGATCTCGATGCGGCCACTGGCCTCGGCGATCGGGGCGACACCCTTCGGGGTCCGGGCCTCGAAGAGCTCGACCACCCGGGGCAGGCCCTGGGTGATGTCGTCCGCGGAGGCCACACCGCCGGTGTGGAAGGTACGCATGGTCAACTGCGTGCCGGGCTCACCGATGGACTGGGCCGCGATGATGCCGACGGCCTCGCCGTTGTCGACCATCTCGCCGGTCGCGAGCATCTGGCCGTAGCAGGCGATGCAGATCCCGACCTCGGTGTCGCAGGTCAGGACGCTGCGGACCGTGATCGAGCGGTCGTCGTCGCTGGGCTCGGTGTCGAAGGGCTCGCCCGTGGCCGGGTCGACGCCCCGGACCAGCGCACTGCGCAGGTCGCGGATCTGCTGGTCGGACACGTGCGTGCCCGCGGGCATCAGCACCTCGTCACGACCCGGCATCGGGACGTCCTTGGCGAGCACGCGGCCGTACAGGGCGGCCGAGTCCCGCTCACCGACCAGCACGCCGATGCCTCGGGTCGACCCGCAGTCCTGCTCACGGATGATCAGGCCCTGCGACACGTCCACCAGGCGCCGGGTGAGGTACCCGGAGTCGGCGGTGCGCAGCGCGGTGTCGGCGAGGCCCTTGCGGGCGCCGTGGCTCGAGATGAAGTACTCGAGCACGCTCATGCCCTCGCGCAGGTTCGAGCGAATCGGCAGGTCGATGATGCGTCCGGACGGGTCAGCCATCAGGCCGCGCATGCCGGCCAGCTGGTGAATCTGCGTCACCGAGCCCCGGGCGCCGGAATTCGTGATGAGCATGATCGACCCGCGCTCGTCGAGTCCCTTGAGCATCGACTGCGTGACGGCATCGGTGGTCTCGCGCCAGACCTCGACGGTCTGGGTATAGCGCTCGTCCTCGGTGATGAAGCCGCGACGGAACTCGCGGTCGATCCCGTCGACGCGACCCTGCGCATCGGCCAACAGCTTGGTCTTCTGCTTCGGGACCGCAAGATCGTCGACGCCGATCGTGATGCCGGCGGCGGTCGCGTAGCGGAACCCGACCGTCTTGATGCCGTCGACGAGCGTCGCCGTGGCAGCCGGCCCGAGATCGCGGTAGCAACGCGCGATGATCTCCTTGAGACCCTTGCGATCCATCACCTTGTTGACGAAGCCGAGCTCGCGCGGCAGGGCCTGGTTGAAGATCACGCGGCCGGCGGTCGTATCGACGACCTCGGAGTGCGACGTGGTCGTGCCGTCCTCGGCCAGTCCGTCGTGCAGGTCGAGCTCGACCTTCACTGGGGCCTGCACATGGACCTGCCCGAGCTGGGCGGCCATGATCACCTCGTCGGCGCTCGAGAAGGCGCGTCCCGCACCCTTCTCGTCGTCGACCTGGACGGTGAGGTAGTAGCAGCCCAGCACCATGTCGTGGGTGGGTGAGACCACCGGCGACCCATCCGCCGCGGACAGCAGGTTGCGGGTCGAGAGCATGAGCTCCTTCGCCTCGCGCTGCGCCGCCGTCGACAGCGGAACGTGGACCGCCATCTGGTCGCCGTCGAAGTCCGCGTTGAACGCGAAGCACACGAGCGGGTGAATCTGGATGGCCGATCCCTCGACGAGCGTCGGCATGAACGCCTGGATGCCGAGCCGATGGAGGGTGGGCGCCCGGTTCAGGAGGACCGGGTGGTCCTTGATGACGTCCTCGAGCACGTCCCACACCTCGGGGCGCACGCGCTCGACGATGCGCTTCGCGCTCTTGATGTTGTGCGCGAAGCCCTTCTCGACGAGCTGGCGCATGACGAACGGCTTGAACAGCTCGAGCGCCATCTTCTTCGGCAGCCCGCACTGGTGCAGCTTCAGCTCCGGGCCCACCACGATGACCGAGCGGCCGGAGTAGTCGACGCGCTTGCCGAGCAGGTTCTGGCGGAATCGGCCCTGCTTGCCCTTCAGCATGTCGGACAGGCTCTTGAGCCGATGGTTTCCGGTGCCCGCGATCGCCCGGCCACGCCGGCCGTTGTCGATCAGGGCGTCGCACGCCTCCTGCAGCATCCGCTTCTCGTTGCGGATGATGATCTCGGGGGCCTCGAGGTCCAGCAGCCGGCTCAGGCGATTGTTGCGGTTGATGACGCGCCGATACAGATCGTTGAGATCTGACGTGGCAAAGCGACCGCCGTCGAGCTGCACCATCGGGCGCAGATCCGGCGGGATCACCGGCAGGGTGGACAGGATCATCCACTCCGGCCGCGCACCGCTCTTGCGGAAGGCCTCGATCAGGCGCAGGCGCTTGATCGCCTTCTTGCGGCGCTGTCCCGACGTCTGGCGCATCTCCACGTGGAGGGTCTGGCTCAGCTCGTCGAGGTCGATCTGCTCGATGATCTTCTTGACCGCCTCGGCGCCCATCCCGGCGTCGAACATGCGCCCGTGCATCTCGACGAGGTGACGGAACTCGTTCTCGGTCAGGATCTGCATGACCTTGATATCGGCCAGGCGCGCCCGCTCCGTGCGCGCCCAGAGGCGTGCGTCATCGGTCTCCTGGCGCACCTGGTCACGCTCGACTGACGTGGCGGTCTCGATGCCTGCGGTCAGGTCGGCGACGGCGGTGTGGT
>JBPPMQ010000187.1:0-15107 GCA_051306135.1 Nocardioides sp.
CTCGTCCAGCGTAGTGCCTCGCCCACCATCAAGTTCGCCGACTTCAACCGGCGCGAAGAGGCGCTGGTGGGTGCTGACTGGCTGTGGTGGTGGGTCTCTCCGGACGGGACAAGCTTCGGAACACTGGTGCAAGCTAAGAACCTCACCTTCACCCAGTCCGGCACGGCCAGGGTCGACTACAAGCATGCTGGCGGACGCCAGCTCGCGAACCTCCTCGACGCATCCGACGTCCTCGAGGTTCCCGCCATGTACGCGATCTACTTCGGAGGCCTCGGGTACCGCAACGGATGGCCTTGCGAGGAAGGGCCGCCCGGCTGCGATGGCTGCTTGCGGCGTGCGATCACCATGGTTCCCGCCCTCGTGTTCACCGGCGACCTCAGCCCGTCCTTGGCCGCCGAGCGTGCCGTGGGGTCAGGACTGGCGCTTGAGCAGCTGAGCGGTGCCGAGAGCTGGTGGCACCGCAGCGTGCCCCCGCGGCTCCAGGTGACCCGCAACGTGGAGGAGTTTCTCTCCGAGCCGCAGCATGGTGCTCGCGCCGTGGCGCGTGAGGTCTTCGCCAGGGTGTCCCTTCGCCGCGTGGCCGAATTTGGTGGTGTCGAAGAGGCGGCGCCTCCGGTGCCGGTCGATGTGCCCGACGCCATCACCTCTGACAGGGTCTTCACCGACCTGCCGCATGACCGGATGCACAACAGGGTCGAGTACTTCGGCCACGTGCTCCGGGGCCTGCGCCGCGCTCCACCCGGCTACGTCCTCGACGTCCTCAACGACAACACGCCTGACCCGGAGCTCACGAACCAGGTGGCCGGCATCGTGGTGGTCACCCTCGAGTAGAGCGTCCTCCGGTCGCCAGGGTGGCGACGGGGATCTCGGCGGGCGCGCCCCGGCAGCCGCAGACGGCACGCGCCATGCCCCGTGCGCGGCCCACGGGGATGGGCCCGGACGGCGAACTTTGGGGTGCACTGGGTACGCACGACAACGAAAAACGGCGCCTGCCGTTGGAAGACGTCGAAAGACGTTTCCGCAGGTCAGACGCCGTTTTCGGCGATCACTGACAGAGGCTGAAAACCCCTGGATCAGATGTCGTAGTACGGTTCCAACCTTGGGGCATTCTGCCACTTGTGTCGGTTGGCGTAGACGCCACGTTGCGTGGAGGCATGGGAGAAGAACGTACGTGGCAGCGCTGAGCGAATTTGGCATGGATAGGACTCGCCGCGGGAGTCAGCAATTCGTGGGAAGTCTGGTAGAACTCGTGGCGTGGGCCCCGACCATCTTTTGGCACTTAGGCAGATTGAGCCGACGGTTCTGGGTCGGCGTCTTCGGGCTGCCCGCGAGCGGTCCGGACTTACCCAAGCCAGACTGGCAGACGGTCTTGTGTCCACGCCGTATGTTTCGAGGATCGAGGCTGGTCAACGCAGGCCGGACCCGGAGATCCTGGAGGCTATGTGTGGCCGCCTCGGGGTTGACCTGGACAGCCTCCTGTTCGGATTGTCTGCCACCGATCAGCAACGAACTGATCATGAATTGTCATTGGCCGAGTTGGAGTTCGCGACTGGTGCCGGTGATGCCGCCATCGCACGGCTTGCGGCGCTGCGGGCCTCGCTCCCGCCTGACTACCGGCCGGCGGACCTTGTCCTCGCTTTGGCTCGCGCGGATGAAGCTCGCGGTGACTATGAGTCTGCAATCGTTGAGTTGGAGGCGTTGGTTTCGACGACCACGGAGGTGTCGGTCGGACTGCGGGCCGCTACCCGACTCGCTGCCTGCTACCGCGAGGTCGGGGATCTCGGCCGATCGGTTCAGGTGGGTGAGCGTTGGCTTGATGTTTTCAATGCGGGCGGCGGTGGTGCCGCTCCGGATGCAATTTCGCTTTCGTTGACGCTTGCGGCGTCGTACTTTGTCTTGGGTGATCATGGCCATGCGAAGCGGCTCTGCGCGCGGGCCATTTACGCCGCCGATCGTGCAGAGGATCCTGTTTCCCGGGCTCGTGCGTACTGGAATTCGTCGATCATCGCAGCCAACACTGGCGATCCCAGCGGGGCTGTCCGGCTGGCGCGTGACGCCGTCGCGTTGATGGAGTATGCCGACAGCCTTCGCAACGTGGGCCTGATTCGTTGCCAGCTCGGTCTGTCGCTTTTGCGATTGGATCCGCCCGAGGTCGGGGAGGCCGAACAGGTACTGTCGACCGCCCGAGACGCGCTGATGGCTTCCGCCGGTAGCCCGGTGGACTTGGCGCGAGTTTCTCTGGGGTTGGCTAGGGCTGCTGCGCTGGCGGGCGATCCGACCAGAGCTATTGCACACGCGTACGAGTGCTTGGGATCGGAAACCAGTGCAGCGCCATCGCTGCAGGCCGAAGCGGCGATCGTATGCGCCGAGATTCTTATCGGCCGTTCGGCAGCAGATGCGTTGTCGATGGTCCAGCGTGCGGTTCTGCTTCTCTCGTCTGTCGGGGCTGACCACTCCTTGGCAACGGTCTGGTTCCGAGTGGCAGAAATGTTGACAGCACTCGGTGATAATGACGGAGCCGCGGACGCTTTCAGACGATCAGCGGTCTCGGCTGGAGTTCATCCCGGGGCGGGCGTATCGGTCTCTCCTCCCGACCGCGACTCAATACGTAGCTAGGGGTTGGGCGCGCACCCACTACGCGCGCCCAACCCCGTTTCTGCTATCTCAGCAGCACCACGGATCGCCGCCGGCGACGGCTGGAGTGTCGCCGGCCACCAAGGCGGCCGCTCCGGCGGTCAGCGCAACGATTGTCATCAGGGCCGCGAGCACCTGCCGAATTCGGATCTTCATGAAGTTGTCTCCTTCTGGCACGCCATCGCGATTTGCGATGTGCCTGAAAGAAGTAACATTTAGGCAATCGCACTTGGGAGGGCGACCCCTCGTGCGACGTCGACACAGCGACGTCGCGCTCAGGTGAACTGTTGGGTCGGGCCAGAGCGACATGGGACCGAGGGGTGGCAACGAGATGCAACATGCCACTAGTTGACAAGTGCTAGGCACATCGGTGATGGTTTGCCCAGCTGGGAGCTCGCGGGGAGGGCGGACTCCAAGTCCCCCTGTCTTCTTAGCGCCCGGGAGGGTCTGTGCCTGCTGTCTGCACGCGTTCGTTGTCCGGTTTGGTTGGTGTTGTTTCGCTGTCGGTGGTGGCGACTTCGTTGTCGTTGATTCCGGGTGCCGCGCCGGCGGTGGCGACTGAGTCCGCACCGGCGATTGGGCAGCAAGCTGGCGTTGTCGAGGCGTCGCGGCCGGACCCGGTGTCGGCGATGGTGTCGGCTCAGGCGTTGGGGGAGCGGGTCGAGGATTCCTCGCAGCGGACCGATTCGGTGCGTGTGTTCGCGAACCCGGACGGGACGTGGACCTCGGAGACGGCGTCGGGTCCGACCTCGGTACTCACCGATGCTGGCCAGTGGGTCGACATCGACACCAAGCTGGTTGAAGCCGACGGGATGCTCACCCCGGTTGCTTCACCGACTGACGTTGAGTTCTCCGCAGGCGGCACCAAGGTGGTCGCCCGATTGAGCGAAGCGGGTCGCGACCTGGAGTGGCGGTGGCCGACGGTCCTGCCTGAGCCGGTCGTCTCTGCGAGTGACGCCACCTATGTTGGTGTCGCTGCCGGCGGGGCGGGTGACCTGGTGGTGACCGCGATCCCCGGCGGGTTCAGCCACAACATCGTGCTCCACGAGGCCCCGAGCACCGGTACCGACCTGGAGGTCACCCTGCCGGTTCTCACCGACGGCGCTGAACTCAGCGCCACCGAGGACGGGGGCTTGTCGGTCGACACGGCCACTGGTAGGCAGTTGGTTGCGGCGCCGCAACCGTTGATGTGGGACTCCAGCGACACCACAGCGATTGAATCCGTCGAGTCAGAGTCTGAAGGCTCGGCAGGATCAGACCAGGCCGCGACGGAAAGCGTTGTGCCGTCCATCGACTCTGGCGACACGGTCCTCCCCGTCCCGGTCGATGTCGGGGAGAACGGTGCGGGGACTGCGACCTACACACTCACGGTCGATGCGGACTTCCTGGACGACCCGGACACGGTGTACCCGGTCGTGATCGACCCGACCTTCACCACCTACACCAACGGTGACGTGTGGCTGCAGAACACCGGCCTGACCACCGGCCAGACCGGCGATGCCAAGCTTCAGGTTGGAACCGACGACGGTGGCACCCACAAGTCGCGTGCGTTCGTTCGATTCAGTGCAGCCAACACCAGCAAATGGGCTGGAGTCAGCATCACCTCGGCAGAGATGCGCCTACGCAACTTCAACTCGGCGTCGTGCACCTCGGCGCAGATCAAGGTCCGTCGAGTTGCCGAAAGCTGGGACGGCGACACGATGACGTGGGCCAATCAGCCAGGCGTGGGCGGCGGCAACGAACCCACCTTCGGTACGGCATTTGGTGGCGGTAGTGCTTGTCCGGCGGGGTGGGCGACCTGGGATGTCACCCCGATGGTTCAGTACTGGGCGGACGGCGGTGCCAACGATGGCCTGCGGGTCGCGGCCAACGACGAAACCAACAGCAACAGCTTCCGTCGGTACCGCTCAGCGAACTACTCCGACGCGTCGATGCGACCCAACCTGGTCGTCACCTACAACTCCTACCCCACGACCGCATCCAAACCGTCGGTCAGTCCCGGCAACACCGGGTACTCCACTGACCTCCAACCGACCTTGAAGTCGACCATCTCGGACCCTGACGGCGCCAAGGTTCAGGCTGAGTTCACAGTCAAGAACACCGCGGGCACGACCGTCTACACAGGAACAAGTTCCAAGGTCGCCAGCGGGAGCGTTGCCTCGGTGAAGGTTCCTGCCGGAAAGTTGAGTGACGGCCAGACTTACACGGTCACCGCTAAAGCCAGCGACGGAACCTTGAGTTCGAAGAACGCATCCGCGGCGCGAAGCTTTACCGTCGATACCACCGACCCGTCGCTGACGATCACCGCAACCAACCACACGGACGGTGGCTGGGTGGCAACCGCCCCGTCCAGCAACACCTTCACCTTCAACGGATCCAGCGACACCACCCTGTTCCGGTACACCCGCGGCGAAGAGAGCCCGAAGCTCCTTTTCGCCAATGGCGCCGGTGACGCGACCCTTTCATGGAACCCACCCGAGGGCGCCCACCGTCTGACTGTCACAGCGATCGACGCTGCCGGTAATGAGACCACGAAGGAATTCGGGTTCGGCGTCGGAACAGCACCTACCTTCGTCACTCCGAACGACCGAATGCGATCCAACGCCGTCTTCCCATTGTCGATCCAGGGCCCCAACGGTTCCACCGACCCGCTCAAGCTGGAATGGCGCTACGCGACGGAGACCACCTGGAACGAGATCGCGTCGCAAACCAACCCGAGCGCGCCGTCGCTGTTCACCTTCGACCACCTTCCCTGGACTGGTCTGCAGACGACCGGTGGCCCGCTGTTCGGCGTTGCTACCTACTCTGACACCTTCGACTTGCTGTGGGATGCCACCAAGCAGGAAATCACCCCCGGGTCAGGGAACTACATCACCGCGCCTGCACTGCTCGAGCTAAGGGCTTGCTACACCTCGAGCTGTTCCGACGCCCAGACGGTGCAGTTGATCGACAACCCCAACGCACCCTCGACGAGTGTCGGACCGCTCAACGTCGACCTGCAGACCGGAGAAGCAACCCTAGCCGGACTTGATGCAGTCGACTCCACCGCCGGTATTGGGCGCTCATTCACCAGTTTCGATTCCTCAACAACCGAAGACGGCCCCTTCGGCCGTGGATGGACCGCCGCTGGGTTGTCGGTCGACTCCTCGTTCACTGAAGCCACGATCGTGGACCATCGTGACCTCGACGGAACCATCGCACTGGCGACGACCGATACCACAGTCCTGTTTGAACCACGCCAGACCGACGCCTCGACCCACGAGACCGTATATGCACGTGCGGACGCGACCGACGACGGATCACGGTTGACCCTGACCAGCCCGACCGGCGCGACCGGTGATGAGACGCTGCAGTGGACCGCGCCTTATGCCGGGTCCGTCACTTGGCAGAAGACCGCTGGTGTGTGGGGACCGCCGACCTCGACATCGGCCGGCGAGGACGAATCCACAACGTCCTTCACTACCAACACGGCTGGGAACCTGACATGGATCTCGCAGGTATCGGACGATTCGATCACATGCACCGCGCTCACCCAGGGTCTTGGCTGCCGTGGCCTGAACCTGTCCTACGACACCAATGGCCACGTCACCTCAATTGCACGATCGGTCTACGACCCCAAACCCACCAGCAACGGGACACCCGGCGGAGCTGGTGCGGGTCGGATCAACCAGACCATCGCGACCTACACCTATGACGGCAACGGACGCCTCACCAGCGTGTGTGACCCGCGCCCAGCGACACCGTTGTGTGTCACCTACGAGTACACCGTTGTCGCGACCCGCACGCTGCTGTCGGGAGTCACCCCCGCCGGGGAACTCAAATGGCGCTTCAGTTACGACACCTCCGGCCGCCTGACCGCCGTCAAACGGGCACTGGACCCCGACACCAACACCGAAACCGGCGATGCCACCTGGACCGTGGTCTACGACGTCCCCACCAGCGGCCCGGGACTTCCCGACCTCTCTACCGGCTCGACAGTCGAGGCGTGGGGCCAAGACGCCAACTCGGTTCCCGACACCGCCACCGCGGTGTTCAACCCCGCCCACGTCCCAGGCAGTACGCCAAACGAGACTGACTGGCCGTATGCCCAACTGTTCTACGCATCCGCCGACGGAACCGGAACCAACACCGCCGTCTTCGGTGCTGGACAGTGGCTGGTCGACACCACCTGGTACGACGAACACGGCAACATCGTCCGCACCCTCGACGGCGCAGGACGAGCACGCGCCCTGGCGGGCGGCGTCGCCACAGACGAGGCCAAGGAACTGGCGAAGGAACTCGCAGAGGAGGCCTCCAGCCTGACTATCTACAACTCTGAATCCATCGGTGATGGCGAGAACGCGATCACGCCTGGCACGCGAGTCGAGGAAGAATACGGGCCCGCACACACCTCGTCGCTCAAAGATGGCACCACCGGGCTGTACCGAAACCACACCGCCTATACCTACGACGACGAACTCACAGTTCCAGACGACACCCGACCCGCGATCCCTGACGGCCAAGTCAACTTCGGCCTCGTCGTCAGCACCACCTACGACGCAGTCAACGCCGACCAGTCAGGTTCCTACGACGCGTCTGTCACCCGGAACCTCTACGGCCCCGTCGTGGCCGGCGACGGCGACGGATGGACCCTCGGCACGCCGTCACGAGTACAAACGTTGCTCGAAGACGACACATGGTCCACCGAGACGACCCGCTATGACACCAACGGGAACCAGATCGAAACCCGACAGCCAGGCGGAGCAACCGACTCCACCGGTGCCGGAAGCGACGCACACTCCACCTGGACCAACTACTACAGTGTCGGCAACACCGACACCGACTGCGACACGTCCGCTGCGGGCACCCCGTGGCGTGCCGACTGGGCTGGCCTCGTATGCAAGCAAGGACCAGCCGGAACGCTGTCACCCAACCTCCCGACGACCTACAATGCCGGTTACAACGTCGACCTTGCGACCACGCGCGTCATCGAGACATCGGGTTCCACTACCCGTTCGACCGTAGTCGGGTACGACACACTCGGACGCAGCACCAGTAAGTCCACAGCCATCGCTGGCGAGGCCGCCGCCACAGTTACGTCGATCAGCGCGTATGACGCCACGAGCGGAGTTCTGACATCGCAATCAGATTCCAATGGAACGGTCACCACGACCTACGACCAGTGGGGACGCACCAAGTCATACACCGATTCCACCGGTATGACCTCGACCGCCACCTACACGGCCGACGGACAAATCGCCACCACCTTCGACGGCACCGGCACCTACACCTACACCTACGATCAGGAAACCTCAGCCGGCGAAGAGCACCGTCGGGTCCCCACCACCGTCGACCTAGGACTAACCGCAGGGACACCCGATACGGCCGTTCTTTCCCACGCCGCAAGCGGGGCCCTGGACACAGTGGCCTACCCCAACGGCATGACGGCCATCTACGGGTACGATGAAGCAGGCACCACCAACAGCCTGGTCTACACCGGCACAGGCGGCGCGGAACTCATCGGGTTCAGTTCCGCCAATCTCGTCGACGGACGAACAGCAGCAGCATCCTCGACGGCCAGCAGCCAGAATTACACCTACGACAACGTCGGCCGGCTCACCACTGTCAACGACAACCGATACACCGACGACGAACTGGCCTGCACCACCCGAGTCTACGGATTCAGTGCAGCCTCCGAACGCACCAGCCTCACCAGCTACGCCGCAGATGGCGACGGAGCATGCCAGACCACTGCCGCTGACAGCACCAGAACCAGCATCTACGACGCAGCAAACCGGATCACCAACACCGGCTACAGCTACGACAACCTCGGCCGCACCCTCACCATCCCAGCAGCCGACACTGCCGCCACCAACGGCGCAGAACCCACTGGGAACCTTGGAGTCACCTATTACGCCGACGATATGGTCAAAACCCTCACCCAAGACGTCGACAACGGCTCGGGTGGAAGCACCACCAAAGAAGCTAGCTACACGCTCGACAGCACGGGCCGTATAGCCGCGATCGTCAACAAGACTGACGGCACCGAAACCACTCGCGTCCGTTACCGATTCACGGGCACCGGAGACTCACCCACCAACATCCAAACCAGCGAAGACGGCGGCAACGCCTGGGTCAACACCCGATACCTAACCCTCCCAGGCATCGGCATGATCGGATCCGCCGACGCATCAGGCGCTGGCCTCACCCTCGCCAACCTCCACGGCGACACCGTCGCCACTAGCCCCATCACCACCAGCGCCGCAACCATCACCTCCTACAACGAGACCGATGAGAACGGCAACAACGCCACCGGGCGATACAACTACCTCGGAACCCAGCAGCGCTCCAGCGACACCATCGGAGGAATCACCCTCATGGGCGCACGGCTCTACAATCCCGTGACAGGTACATTTCTATCCGTGGATTCTGTGCTCGGCGGCGGTGCAACGCGGTACTCATACCCTTATGACGCTGTCAATATGCAAGACATTGATGGAAGAATGTGGGGATGGGTATATAAGGGCGCAATGAAACTCGTCGGGATCGGACTTACGGGAGTCTGTGCCGGCTCCGTCACGTTCTTTTATGTCTGCCGTGCCGTTGCGTCGGGATTGGTTGGTTCTCTGACTTACCTTGGATGGCACATATACGTGAAACATGACTATTGGACCTGGACGGAAGCCATTGCCACGTTTATCTGGTCCGCGATCGCCAGCCTACCCGGTTCGGGCCTTGTGGCTACGAGCGTCGTCTCCTCCATGAAGTATTGGGTTGGTAGAATACTTAGCTGGACGGCATCGAAATTCAGGGCAATAGGATGGGCCGGAATAGCCGGACTAATGTATTCATTCAGGGATCGAATAAATAGCGCATTAAGCAGCAGGAGATATTATGCCTAGGCGTGGTACGTTTTACGAATCTAGTAGAAAAGAGGCGATTCGGGGTATTTTTCGTACAGTATTCTTCGTTTTCCTTGGCGGAGTTGCGCTTCTTATGCGATCAGACGTTCCAGTGTCGGAGTCGGCAAATCGAAGAGTAATCTTGGGGCTGGCAATTATTGCGATGTCCATGGCTGTTGTCGTTGCAGTGTTGTCCCTACGGGAATTCCTGAGGCTCAGGCAGATTGAGCGAATTCAAAGAAGTTAGGTCTTCCGTAATGTCCGGCCCCAGGTTTCTGGTCCGCCCGGTGTGAGAGTTCCGGGGTCGACGCCCGCAGGCGGGGGTGTGCCGGACTGGTCGAGGCGCGGTGGTGGTAGTTCCTCTCACGGGCAACCACCATCCCCTTATGGATCTTGCGTCTCGGGGTACATCTTGGCGTACGCCGCGGGAGTCTTGCCAGCAAGTCCTCGATGGGCGCGGCGAGTGTTATAGATGATGGTCCACTCGTTGACCACGTGCCGGACCTCCACGACCGAGTGGTAGATCTCGTGGCCGAACAGCTCGCGCGACATGGTGCCGTTGAACCGTTTGAACCGCGCCGGTGTTTCCGGAGACTTTGGTGTGTCCCGGGTTCTACGGCGTCTGAGTTCTTGGATTCTGGTGCATGACACCAGGAGGTTCAGATGGGACGACCGGGATACTCAGCCGAGTTTCGGCGCAGGGTTCTTGACCTACTTGCCGAGGGGCCGCAGCGTCGTGAGCGTGGCGCACGATCTTGACCGTGCCATCCCTGCGGCGTACGACCGTGCCGTTCCATCCAGATGTGGCCCGTCGATCTGCTCACACCGACCTCACGGCAGGCCCCGGCGAGGCTGGACCCCTGGGCCAGTAGTTCGAGGAAGCGACGCCGCTTGGCTGTCATCGGCCGACCGCCCGGCCCCTGGGAATGCGACGAGACGACATGCGAGAACCCCTTCATGAATGGTCCTCGTTGCGATGTTCACTGGAAACCACCCCGTCGCTATGGCCTCGTTTTCAAACGTCGTCGACAGGCATGTGAACGCCCCGTGCACAGGGGTCGATCGAAGCGCTTCCTGGCATGAGAAATTGACATAGAACTCCCATAAACCAGCCGTGAAGAACGCTGTCAACACGCCCTTCACATAGTCGGGCCAACCTGGACTGACACGGTGCGGCACAGGTCGATAGGAGCGAAACAATGACAAACGCGCAGGTCAGAAGCCTGTCCGGCATCCTGACCTGCGCGTCTGCGCTGGTGCCCTGGGCCAGAGTCGAACTGGCGACCTTTCGCTTAGGAGGCGGCTGTTGTGTCCGATGACCTGCGGTCGGCGGATTCTCGGCAGTTGAGCACACCGAAGTCCACCGAAGCTCGCCCAGATCTGCCGAATCGTCGCCTAGACTGAAACGACATCTACGTTCCGGTCCTGGACATCGGCACAGGTCAGCGGGTGATTCGTCGAGGCTCTCCGAAAAGTCGAGGCTCGTCTGGCGGCCTTCGAAGGGCTCCTCGCTCAATGAGAAGGCTCTGGGTTCGAATCTCCCAGGTCCGGTTTGTCCTGAATGAACACATCCCAGGGCCGGTAGGCGGATCCCCGCCAGTGAGTCGTGATCCGGCGACCGCCTTGCCCGCGCCGGTCCTCCACGATCCGACCGATTCTCGTGGCGTTCGGGGGCGGGGGAGCCCGCCTGCCAGGCGCAGCGTTTGCGGCAGGTTCGGGGACCAGGTCGACGCCCCTGGATTCAGTCGTCCGGTCTCAGAAGGCACTCATCTGTGACACCTTGGACCCGCTCGCTAGCCACTTGGGAGCCACTTGGCGGCGGTTGGGCTTCTAGAGTCTAGATACGGCGACGGCCCCTGATCTGCGTTTCCGCAGGTCAGGGGCCGAATCCTTGGTGTGGCCAGGGGCGGGGTCGAACCGCCGACCTACCGATTTTCAGTCGGCGGAACGGCCCCCGGAAGGTGCCTTCCAAGCGTGCCTTGACCTGCGGAAACGTGTCAAAGATGGTCAGAAAGTGACACCCGTAGCCACCTGGGAGCCACTAGAATTGGACCCTAGTGGCTACGGGTTCGACACACCTAGTTGCTAGGAAGAGGACACTCGGGAAGGCCCAAAGAATGACTGTACGCAAGCCCCGCACCAGCGGATTCGGAACCATTGAAACCCGCATGGCTACCAAGGCACGCAACGCCCACGGCAAACCCGCAAAGACCTACCTTGCCCGCTACTTCGCTCCAACACTTGAGCGCATATCCCGCGGAGGCTTCAGCGCCCGGCAAGATGCCCGCGCTTGGCTGGACTCCGAAAAGGCCCTCATCGACAGCGGCGCCTGGCAGCATCCCGAGGTTCGAAAGGCCGAGGCCCTGGCTGCCGCCGAGTACGACCGACTCAACACACTCGAGTCCTGGGGTGCGGCCTACATCGAGGATCCCGACCGCGCGCTCCGGCCAAAGACTCGAAACTCCTATCGGCGGATTCTGCGACTGCAACTGGCCCCCCTCAGTGCCAAACCGCTGAAGGCCATCACCCCCGAAGATGTTCAGAGACTGATGGCCGACCCCACCCTGAGAAAGACACCCGGGGTCAGAGCTGAGGCCTACCGCGTCCTTCGTGCGCTTCTGAACGCAGCTGAGGACGACGGGCTGATTGATCGAGCGCCGTTTCCGCGCAACACCCGCGGTCGAGCGAGCTCCAGCACCAGATCGGCCGGCTCTGTCAAACGACGTGAGGTGGACCCGGTCAGTCTTGCCCAACTCGACCGACTCGTCGGGGCCATGCCAGAACGCCTCCGCTTGTTCGCTGCGCTGGCTGCCTGGTGCGGATTGAGGGAGGGCGAACTCCTCGAACTGCGACGCAAAGACTTCATTCGCTCCGACGACGGCAAGTCCTTGGTCGGTCTGGTTTCAGTCAGCCGAAAGGTATCGGCACACCGGATGGCGGACGCCGAGAATCCTTGTGCTGGGTGCGGCCGCGATATCGGTGAACCGAAGACCTCTGCCGGCAAGCGGACCGTGGCAATGCCTGAATTCATGATGCCCCTCGTGCGAGAGCACCTTCTGCAGTTCACGCGGCCCGGCACTGACGGGCTGGTCTTCACCGCGCCAGGAAAGGCGTGTCATGCGTCCGTTCGCTACGTCACCAACCACATCAAGAAGGCCGCCGAGAAGGCCGAGATTCACGATCTTCGGGTGCACGACCTCAGACACCACGCGCTCACCATCGCTGGCGCCACCGGCGCCACCGCGGCCGCCATACAACGCCGGGGAGGACACTCGTCGCTGGCGAGCATGTCGATCTATCAGCACGCAGAGAACGCCCAGGACGAAGCTATAGCTGTGGCACTCAACGAGCGAGTCATCACCTTCCGCCGAACAGCCGCCGCAGGCAGCGAAGAGCAGTAGCCATCAGGGAGGTGCCGCCCCCGTGCGTCAGCCCTCCTTCACGAACGAGCGCTCGGAATCCGTGACCCAGACGCTACGAGATCGCACAGACGAACCCGGATGCATCGGGGACCGAATCGATACGCAGGCAGGGCGCCCGACGCGATCCGACGCCGTAACGTCCTCACCGACTGACCGACGAGTTCAGCAGCCTCGGCAAGGCTGAGGTACGGGTTATCGAGGGTTGACTGCGGTGCGCTCATGGTTCTAATGCCTCTCGCGGGATGACCGGACCAGGGAAGTTCCTTGGTGTCTAGGTGTGACCGCCGAGTCGTCCGGCCGGGCTTGACATCGTCGTGACGCCGCGAGGTTCCGACTACATGGTGCGGACATCCGAGCCGCGGTGGAAACGGGGTGTCGGCCGGTGGTGGATGGCTGCTTCGAGGTCTTCCCTGCTCTGTCGGGCGGACTGGGGTGCCGCCTGCCGCGTGATTGCTGGCCGGAGTTCTTCTCGGATGGTGTGGAGCAGGGTGCCGTCGAGGGTGGTGGTGATGGGGACGAACTGGCTGGTCGGTCGTTGGATCATGCGGTTGGGGTGCTGGTCGAGGTCGAGGGTTTGTAGCCGTTGTGCGTAGAGGCGGTGCCGGGCACCGTGTTCGATGATCCGCCCGATCTGGTCGTCGATGCGCCCGAGGAGATGCCTCAACCGTTCGGCCTGCGCATCGGAGATGTGGCGGTGGTCGAGGTTCTGGGCGCGGGTAGCCGCGAGGGACGCAGAGCCGGCGGCGTGGCTGGTGCCGAGGATGCCATCCAGGTCGCGGGTGTGTTGGATGAGGCGGCGATAGAGGTCGCGCCGGTGGGTCCACCGCTCACCCAGGTCGAGGTCAAGGTCACTTGTGGGGACCCGGGTGGCGAGTTCGTGGGACAGGACCCGCTGGGAGTCGAGCACGAGCCGCAGGGTGTGCGCGTCGGGGAAGGCCTGGAGACTGACGAGTGTGTTGCGGACGGCTTGGATGACTCCGTCGACGCCGGGTTCGGCGGCGCCGGTGTCGAGTTGTGGAGCGGGGCGTCGGCCGTGGAGGTCGACCCGATAGTCGGCCTCGACCGATTTGGCGGTGACGCGGGCGGCGTCGGCTGCGCGACTGAGCCAGCCGGCATGGTGGAGGGGTTCCCAGTCGGGGACCAGGCTGTAGCGGCGGTCGAGCACGACCAGGGCGCGGGTGATGTCGCAGGCGTCGGCCAGGAGGGTGAGGGCTTCGCGGTAGCTGAATGCTCCGTAGTCGGCGAGGTCGTGTTCCCCGAACGCGGCGGCGCGGGCGGCAGCCCGCCACGCCTCCACGATCTCGAACCGGGATGTCAGTGACAGTTCGGCCATAGCCGGGAGGCCGGCGGTGGAGTGTGCCAGTGTCGAGTTGAGCCGGGTGCTGAACTCCTCGATTGGTGCGGCCATATCCCTGGGGATGGTGTGGAGGTCGGGGGTGGGGTGGACGGCGCGGAGGGCTTGCTGGGTCCAGGTGAGCACGGCGTGGCGGTACCGCCGGATCCTGGCGCCAAGGACTGCGCGCTCAATCCGGGTGGTGGTTTCGGGGACGGTGTGGATGCCGGGGCCGCCGAGTCGTTGCTGGATGCGGTGTTGCCGCAGGAGAATCCCGAGGGCGTCGCGTAGGTCGCTGCTGGTGGTGCCGTACATCAGGACTGGTCCATCGAGTGGGCGGCGTGGAGCATGTCGAGGAGCAGTTCGACGCTGAGTAGGTCCAGTCCGTGGGTGTGGAGTCCTTCGATCCGGGCGGCGGCGATGTGGAACAGCACTCGCGGCGGCTGGTCGGGTACGGGACTAAGTGCGGGGAGGGTGTCGCGGTAGTGGTCGTCGAGGTGAAGCAGGACGCGTTCGTATTCGACGGATGCCTCAAAGCTGGTGGCGGTGTCGGCCAGGGCTGCGAGGTGGGAGCGTGCTTGGGCGAGGGTGACGGCGTGGGCGAGCAACATGGAGGTCGGCCCTTTCCAATGAGGTGTGTGGATGTGAGGGTGCCGCCGGAGTCGCCCGGACGGCATGCAGGATCGGGCTGGTTGTGGATGCCCGGCCTGCCGGGCGGGCTCGTGGGTGTTCAGAGGTCTTGCGGCATCTCGTAGGGGTCGCGCCGACGTCGGGCGGCGATGTCGGCGTGGACCCAGGCGATGAAGTCGGCATCCCGGTCGGCCAGGTTGAGCTCGA
>JBPPMQ010000034.1:0-8340 GCA_051306135.1 Nocardioides sp.
GTCGCTGAGCTCTCCGTCGGCGCGATCCGATGGTTCGCTGGGTTGGTGGCGATTACGTCCGAGTCCGAAGAAGCGCCTAGGGTTCTGCTCTTCCATGGTTTGCCGAGTCTACTCAAGACGACCGCCCAACAGGGCCGGTCTCGGGCAGGTCGGCACCCAAAGATGGTCAGTAGACCAGTGCCTGGACCCCATCGCGCAGGATTTCCTCGGCGAACACCACCGCTCCCTTGATCTGGGCACCCTCGACGAGGTCGGTCCCCACGAGCGAACGACGTGCCGCGCACTGGGAGCACACCGTGACCGAACCCATGGAGACGACCAGGTCCAACAGGTCGGAAACAGGGGTGGCCAACGGCAGTTCCATGCTCGCCCGCCCGGGCACCGCGAACCAGACTGCGTCCCCGGTCAACCACAAGCTCACCTGCGCACCGGCGGCGGCTGCCGCAGCAGCCACGGTGAAGGCCTGGTTGGCACGCTCGGGCTCATCGGCGCCTGCGGTGCACTTCACGACCAGCGCTCGTGTCTGACTCATCGCTCTAGACTCTCACTAGACTCTGAGCCATGGCGTTCGAACTTCCCGACAACCTGCACCCCAACTGCTATCCGGTGGCCTGGATGCTGGGCACGTGGCGCGGCAACGGCCACGGTGACTACCCGACCATCGAGAAGTTCGAGTTCGGTCAGGAACTGATCTTCACCCACGACGGCCGCCCCTTCTTCCACTACTTCTCCCGCTCCTGGATCATCGACGCAGCTGGGGAGAAGGTGCGCGAGGCTGCCCTGGAGGCCGGGTTCTTGCGCTGCCGCGAGGACGGCGAGGTCGAGTTCGTGCTGACTCACTCCACCGGGATCGTCGAGGTCTGGTACGGCACGGCCGAGGGCGGCAAACTACAGCTGGCCACTGACGCTGTGGCTCGCACCGAGTCGGCCAAAGAGGTCGCCGGCGGCACCCGGCTCTACGGCAACGTGGACGGCGCCCTGCTCTATGCCTACGACATGGCCGCCATGGGTCAGCCGCTGCAACCGCACCTGTGGGCGCGCCTCCAGCGAGGTTGAGGATGCCTCACAGCCACCCTCACGAGTCCGATCCCGACTGGCGCACGGCGCTGCGGGCGGGTGGCTTCCGGCTCACCCCGCAACGCGAACTGATCCTCGCCGCGGTCCAGCAGTTGGGCCATGCCACTCCCGACGAGGTGTTGGCCCAGGTGCGGTCGGCGTCTGAGGCCATCAATCTGTCCACGGTCTATCGGACTCTGGAGGTGTTGGAATCGGTCGGGTTGGTGCGCCACGCCCACCTCTCGGACCGGGCCTCGACCTATCATTCGGTCACCGAGCGAGAACACTTTCATCTGGTATGCCGGAAGTGTGAGCGGGTCGAGAGCGTTGACCCTATGGTGGCGGCTTCGCTGGCCGCTCTGCTCGAGGGTGAGCACAACTTTGCGGTCGACCTGGGTCACCTGGTCGTGTTCGGTCAATGTCTGGAGTGCACGTGAGGTCAAGCAAGTCGGTCCTATTGGGTCTAGAGGGTGCCGTGGAGGCAGCCGGGGTCGATGCCGGGGTCGCCGCCCACTACGGGTCGTTCCACAACGAGCAGCGCACCTTGGTGGCTGGGGAGGGCTTCGTCGACCTGTCCCACCGCGACGTGTTCGCCGTCTCGGGTCCGGATCGGTTCAGTTGGCTCAACGACCTGACCTCGGCCGATTTCACTGCGGTGACACCGGGGGTGTGGCTCAGCGGGTTGATCTTGAGTCCACAGGGTCACGTGGAGCACTTCTTCTGCGGTGTCGACGACGGGGAGGCCTTCACGGCATGGACCGAACCGGGTCGCGGCGAGGCGTTGGTCGGCTATCTGGAGCAGATGAAGTTCTGGTCCGAGGTCCAGGTCGCGGTGCGTGAGGAGGTGGCTTCGGTATGGCGGCCGTCGGGTCAGATGTTCGTGCCGGTCGAGTCCTTGGCCACCTTTGCGGCGGCGGCCGGGCCGGCGTGTGGGCTGTGGGCCTACGAAGCGCTGCGGATCGAGCGCGGCGAGCCCCGTTTCGGGTTGGACACCGACCAGCGCACCATCCCCAACGAGGTCGGGTGGGTCGACGGTCTCTTCGACGCGGTGGCCTTGGACAAGGGCTGCTACCGGGGCCAGGAGACGGTGGCCCGGGTGCACAACCTGGGGCGCCCGCCGCGTCGGCTGGTGCTGTTGCACCTGGACGGTTCCCTCAACCATCTGCCGGCCGCCGGGTCTGCGGTGGTGCTCGACGGGCGCGAGGTCGGCTTCGTCGGCACCAGTGCCCGCCACCACGAGTTGGGGCCGATCGCGCTCGGGGTGTTGAAGCGTTCGGTCGATGTCGACATACAGTTGACGATCACTGAGACCGTCGAGGACGGCGGGACCCTGGAGATGCCGGCCACCCAAGAGGTGATCGTCGATCCTGAGGTGGGTCTGCACTTCCGTCCCACCCGCTGAGCGGGCCCGTCCGCCAGCGATCTGCTCAGCGGGAGTAGTGGGCGTGGGTCTCGACGGGTTTGAACCCGAAGCTGCCGTAGAGCGCGATCGCGGGGGCGTTGTTGGCTTCGACATAGAGGTGCACCGAGGTGCGGCCGCGGGCGGTGAGGTGGTCGAGCCCGGCGAGCAGCAGGGTGCGACCCAGTCCTCGGCCCTGGGCGTGGGGGGCGACGCCGATGACGTAGACCTCGCCCTCGGTGTCGCTGTGTTCCTTGGTCCAGTGGAAGCCGAGCAGGTCCCCGGTCTGGGAGACGGCCAACAGCAGGCCGTCGGGGTCGAACCACGGCTCGGCCACCCGTTGGGCCAGATCGTCTGCGTCCATCTCACCCTGTTCGGGATGGAAGGAGAAGGCGGCCGCATTGACCCTGAGCAGCGCCTCGGCGTCGGTGTCGCGGTAGCCGCGCAGGCTGACTCCGTCGGGCACCTGCCAGGCGCCGATGGTCGGCGCATCGGCGCTGCGGGCCATCTTCCACAGCGAGCGGTCGTGGGTGAACCCGAACCTGGCCCCCAGCGCCGCGGCTCCCGGGTGGGATCCGTGCGACCACGCCTCCACCGGCGACGGCAGCGACGCGGACTCCAACAACGAAGTCCCCAGGCCCATGCCGCGGTCGGACGGAGCGACCACCAGTGACAGAACCGAGTCGATCAGCAGGCCGAACCCGCGCGAGTCGCCCCAGGACTGCACCGAGTCCGGGTGGTGGCGCAACGCCAACAGGGTTGCCTCGTCCAGGGGTGCGATGCCGTCGGCCGCCTCGGCGGACCGGGCGACCGAGAGGATCTCCTCAGGACTCAGATCTCCACCCGGTCATCGGCGAGACGCGCGGCCTCGGCAGAGATCGGGTCGTTCTGCTTGGTCAGCACGAAGCGGTAGCCGACGTTGCGGACGGTTCCGATGAGGGTCTCGTTCTCGGGGCCGAGCTTGGCGCGCAGGCGACGCACGTGTACGTCGACGGTGCGGGTGCCACCGAAGTAGTCATAGCCCCACACTTCCTGGAGCAGTTGCTGGCGGGAGAAGACTCGACCCGGGTGTTGAGCCAAGAACTTCAGCAACTCGAACTCCTTGAAGGTCAGGTCGAGCGAACGACCCCCGACTTTCGCGGTGTAGGTGGCATCGTCGACCACGACCTCGCCCGAGCGGATCACGTGGGCTTCCGGGTCGGCGGCGTTGCGGGCGGCCGAGACTCGACCGATGGCCAGTTTGATGCGGGCTTCGAGCTCGGCGGGGCCGCAGGTGTGCAACACGACGTCGTCCATGCCCCAGTTGTGGGCAACCACGGCCAGCCCGCCCTCGGTGACGACCAGCAGCACGGGGATGTCGGTCCCGGTGGTGCGGATCAGGCGGCACAAGTCGCGGGCGTGGGCGAGGTCCTGGCGGCCGTCGACCAGCAGCAAGTCGGAGTCGGGGGCCTCGAGCAAGGCGCTGCCTTCGGAGGGCAGAATCTTGACATGATGTCCGAGAAGCGCCAGTCCGGGAATGATCTCGGCGGAGGGCTGCAGAGCGTTGGTGAGAAGAAGAAGGGTGCTCATGGGATACCTGCGTCCTGTTTCAGAGAGCACCGAAACGCAACGCTGAGCCTCGGCTGGTTGATTCTTGGTGCATCATAGCGAAACACTGGGGCAACATGGGAAGGCTTCATGGTGCGTGACTTGCAACATATATCAATTCTTTACTGGGCTGGTGCCAAGGCTGCCGCGGGGATCCACGGCGAGGATCTCGCGGTCGACGGCCCTGTGTCCCTTTCCGAAATCATCTCGAAACTCTCCGCTCGGCACCGCGACGCGCACTTGGAGCGGGTGCTCGGAGTCTGTTCGGCGTTGGTCGACGGCCGACGGGTCTCGCACTCCGAGCAGTCGGTCCACCCCGGTGAGACGGTGGAGTTCCTGCCGCCCTTCGCCGGCGGTTGAGAGGACCCGCCCGGCCCCCCGAGTGGAACCGCCCGGCCCCTCGAGTGGAACCGCCCGGCCCTCAGAGGCCGGCAGCCGCCAGGTCGGACTCGACCATCAGCCGCGCCAACTCCGCAGAGGTGACCGAGGCCTTCCACCCCAACTCGGCGCCGGCTCGCGCGGCGTCCCCGATGAGGGTCGGCACCTCGGCCGGGCGCTCGAAGTCGGTGGAGGTCAACACGTGGTCCTGCCAGGACAGGCCGCCCGCGGCAAAGGCCGTCGAGCAGAACTCCCGCACGGTGGTGCCGACCCCGGTGGCCAACACGTAGTCGACCGGGGAGGTGCCCTGGAGCATTCGCCACATGCCGTCGACATACTCCGGCGCATAGCCCCAGTCCCGCACGGCGTCGAGGTTGCCGAGCATGAGGGTGGAGGCCTGCCCGGCCCGGATCCGGGCGACCCCGGAGGTGATCTTGCGAGTCACGAAGTTCTCTGCGCGGCGCGGCGACTCGTGGTTGAACAAGATCCCGGAGACGGCATACATCGAGTAGGACTCGCGGTAGTTGACCACCGCCCAGTGGGCCTGAAGTTTGGCGGTGCCGTAGGGCGAGCGGGGATAGAACGCGGTGCTCTCCCGTTGGGGAGGCGCCGACAGCCCGAACATCTCCGAGGTGGACGCCTGATAGAAGCGGCAGGTGTCGGCCAGCCCGCAGGACCGGATGGCCTCCAGGATCCGCACGATTCCCTGGCCGTTGACCGACATGGTGTATTCCGGCATCTCGAAAGAGACACCGACGTGGGACTGGGCGGCCAGGTTGTAGACCTCGTCGGGGCGCACCGAGGAGACGACGTGGTGCAGACTGGTGGAGTCGGTCAGGTCGCCGTAGTGCAGGAAGAACCGGCCGGCCAGGGAGTCGTCGAGGTGCAGGTGGTCGATGCGGTCCCGGGCGACCACTGAGGAACGTCGCACGAGTCCGTGCACCTCGTAGTCACGCTCGAGCAGCAGTTCGGCCAGATAGGACCCGTCCTGGCCGGTGATGCCGGTGATCAGCGCCTTCTTCATCGCGCCAACCTATCTGTGGGCACCAGCGTCAGGAATGGAGAGCATCCCAGCGGCGTTGCACAGGGCGTGACCGGGTTGGTGATTGCGGGCGTGGCGGTGGTGATCGCGGTGGCTTTCGGGCTGCAGCGACGCCGCACCGACGGCAGTTTCCGGGTCGGCCGCGCTCCCGAGTCGGAGGTGGGCACGCTGAGCGAACCGCAGGTGGACAGTGACTTCGCGGCCCTGGGGACCTTGGGGGAGCGGGCCACGCTGGTGCAGTTCTCCAGCGCCTTCTGTGCCCCGTGCCGGGCGACCAAGGCGATTCTGTCCGAGGTGGCCGAGCACACCGACGGGGTGACCCACATCGAGATCGATGCGGAATCGCACCTGGAGTTGGTGCGCGCCCACGACATCATGCGTACGCCGACCACGATCGTGCTGGACGGCAGCGGCCGCGAGGTCGCACGCGCGGCTGGTGCGCCACGCAGGGATCAGGTGCTCACCGCGATCTCGTCGCTGAATCCCACCCGCGATCCCAACTCGTGAGACGCATGTCCACGATGCAAGACAGCAATTCGCGCGGGGTCAGCCCAGCCCCTAACCTCGAAGATGTGACCTCGACCATGCTGACCAAGCGCCGCGCAGTGGACCACTGCCGCGTGCGCTCGTCGCTGTGTCGAATGTGCGGCTGAGTCATTCCAGCAGGGCTCTTTAGTCCAGCGAATTACTCAACTAACATTGCAGTAGCCGTCCGCACTCACTCAGGAGTCTCTCCATGTCCACAACCACGCCCCCGTCTGCCGGCATCCACGCAGCCCGCGTTTCGGCGCCGGCCGGGATCGACCCCCGCGGCCCGCAGTTCAGCGCTGCCATCACCACGGTCGTGCTCGTCGCGATCCTGGCGCTGCCCGACGCCGCCATCGCACTGACCGCCCTCCAGTTCGCGCTGTTCCTTCTCGGGGCGGTGGCCGGCGTTCAGCGCACACCGCACGCCTGGCTGTTCAAGCGCCTGATCCGGCCCCGGCTCGCGGCCCCGTCCGAACTGGAGGACCCCAAGCCCCCGCAGTTCGCCCAGGCGGTCGGCGCGGTCTTCACCGGCGGCGGGCTGATCGCGCTCCTGGCCGGCGCCACGGTGCTCGGCCAGGTCTTCATCGGGGCGGCGCTGATCGCCGCCACTCTCAACGCGGTGTTCCGGTTCTGCCTGGGCTGCGAGGCCTACCTGCTCATCCAGCGCGCCATCCACTGAACCACCAGCGCACGACCCCGAACCGCACGACCCCGAACCGCACGACCCCGAACCGCACGACCTCAAGGAAGAGAGACAACAATGAGTCGCGAGAACTCGCTCGTCACCGCCCAATGGGTGGCCGACCACCTGGGTCAGGACGACATCGTCCTGGTCGAGGTGGACGAAGACACCACCGCCTACGACAAGGGCCACATCGCCGGTGCGATCAAGCTCGACTGGACCACCGACCTGCAAGACCCCGTCCGCCGCGACTTCGTCAGCAAGGCGCAGTTCGAGGCGCTGTTGAGCGCCAAGGGGGTCAGCAACGACGACACCGTGGTGCTCTACGGCGGCAACAACAACTGGTTCGCCGCCTATGCCTACTGGTACTTCAAGCTCTATGGCCACACCGACGTCAAGTTGCTCGACGGTGGCCGCAAGAAGTGGGAGTTGGACTCCCGTGAGTTGACCGACGAGGCTGTCGAGCGTCCGGCGACCACCTACACCGCCAGCGAGCAGGACCTGAGCATCCGCGCCTTCCGCGACGAGGTGGTGGCCGCGATCGGCACCCAGAACCTGGTCGATGTCCGCAGCCCCGATGAGTATGCCGGCCGTCTGCTGGCCCCGGCCCACCTGCCGCAGGAGCAGGCGCAGCGGGCCGGTCACATCCCGACCGCAGCCAACGTGCCGTGGAGCAAGGCGGCCAACGACGACGGAACCTTCAAGTCGGACGACGAGTTGAAGGCGATCTACACCGAGGCCGGTGTGGACTGGTCGAAGGACACCATCGCCTACTGCCGCATCGGTGAGCGTTCGAGCCACACCTGGTTCGTGCTCAAGGAGCTCCTCGGGGAGGACAACGTCAAGAACTACGACGGCTCGTGGACCGAATATGGCTCGTTGGTGGGCGTGCCGGTCGCCCTGGGCAACGACGCCGGGGAGGCCTGAGCATCATGTGCGGAGCACGGGTCGGAGGCTTGTCCCTCGAAGGGGTCAACGTCGCCAAGGAGGCCGTCATCCAGGGTCAGGTGACCCGGGCCGGCGAGCCGGTGCCCAATGCCTATGTGCGTCTCTTGGACGGGTCGGGTGAGTTCACCGCCGAGGTGCCGACCAGCGCCAGTGGGCACTTCCGGTTCTTCGCCGGCGACGGCACCTGGACCTTGCGGGCGCTGGCACCGAAGGCCGAGGTCGTCGACCGGCAGGTCCACGCGTCGGTGGGTAGCGTCGCCGAGGTCGAGATCGCGATCTGACGATCTGGGGGACCCGCCACTCGGTGGGACGAGGCCAGGACGAGGCCAAGACTTCTGGTCTAGACCAGTCGGTGAACATTGCGTTTCGTCGCATCCACAAATTCGGGTATGAAACACCTATAGGGCACACTTGTTCATGTAGCCTCGTGTCCGACAACAGCATCTTCGGCGTCTTCTGAGATGTCGACCGGGAGGACCCATTTCCATGAAGAAATTCACCGCAAGCCTGACGACAGGTTTCCTGATGGCCGCTGGCCTGCTGTTCGTCAGCAACGCCGCGCCGGCCTCCGCTGCCCCCTACCCCGGCACCGTGGCCACCTCGACTGCGCTCGGCGTGAAGAAGGATGTCGTCCCCAAGGGCGGCAAGAACTTCTTCACCACCAAGGTCAGCAGCGTCGGGTCCGGCGGCACCCCCAAGGGGTCTGTGAAGTTCACCGTC
>JBPPMQ010000050.1:0-18891 GCA_051306135.1 Nocardioides sp.
GACTACGCCCAGACCGCGGTGGAGGTCTCCTTCCCCGAGGGCGCGCCGGCCTCCTACGCGCCGGGTGACTCGGTTGCCTTCGACCTGGGTTCGCTGGCCATGGCCGGTCCGGGAGACCAGACCGATTCCTCGGTGGATGTCTACCTGGGCGACGAGTTGCTCGGCACGGCGACGGTGGACAACACCTTGGGCGCCGACGTGTACGACTACTACGGCACGGCCAGTGTCGATGTGGCTCTGCCGTCGGATGCACCCGTCGGTGAGACCGCGTTGACCGTGGTCGGTGCCAGCACCGGCACCGAGGTGACGGTGCCGATCACGGTTGAGGCCGAGGCAGTTCCGCTGGCCAAGATCGCGCGGAAGAACTTCAAGATCAAGCCCTCCACGCTGGAGGCTCACACGATCTGGAAGATGAAGATCATGATCACGGCCACCCCCGACGTCAAAGTCGCCGGAAAGGTCCAGGTCAAGATCGGCAAGACGACCTACTCCGCGAAGATCAAGTCCGGCGAGGGCGTCATCAAGCAGCTGCCGAAGATGAAGAAGGGACCCAAGGACTTCACCGTCAGGTTCCTCGGCTCGGACACCGTCAGGGCCACCTCCAAGACGGTCACCTTGAAGTTCAAGTGACCGACCAGCAGCTGTGACACACAGTCGACCGGTTACGGCTCGGGCCGCAGCCGGTCGACTGGCACCACCCGGCGACCGTTCTCACCTTCGGTGGTCATCCATCCTCCATCCCGGCGTCGATCGTCGGGATGGCGCCCATCGGCTGGCGGCGTCCCGTGTGCGCCCGTTCACCACATCATCAAGTTGGAGCGGTTTCTCGATGTCCCCTCGCACAGCGTCAGCCCTGGTCGCCACGGCTGCCCTCGCCGCCACGGCACTCCCACTCATGGCGCCCCCGGCCCAGGCCAACGCGGCCGGCACCAGCCTGGTGATCTCCGAGGTCTACGGTGGCGGCGGGTCGAGCAGCGCCTCGGCCGCCTTCAAGACCGACTTCATCGAGCTCTACAACCCCACGGGTAGTGCACTGTCAATGAACGGGATGTCGCTGCAATACCGTTCCGGGACCTACTCCAGTGGCGGCAGTGTGTCGGTTGCCGCGCTGCCCGACACCACGGTCGCGGCCGGCGGCCACTATCTGGTGAGCCTGTCCACGGCTGGCACCGGTGGCGCCGACTTGACCGGGGTCGACTTCACCTCGACATCGCTGTCGATGTCAGGCTCGGGTGGGCAGGCAATCCTCTCTTCCGGCACCACCGGGATCACCGCCACCGGCACGAGCATGCAAACGGCCCCTGGTGTCATCGACTTCGTCGGCTACGGCACAACTCCGACCTCCAGTGAGACCGCCCCCACCGGTAGCGCCACGGCCGTCGCGACGTCGGCTCAACGGCAGAACGAGGGCACCGACACCGACAACAACCTCAACGACTTCGCTACCGGCACCCCGACACCACTGGGCTCGAGTTCCAACTCCGGGCCCCAGGCTCTGGCTCTGACCAACCCGGGCAACAAGGCCTTCGCTGTCGACACTGCGATCACGCCGTTCAGCCTGTCCGCCACCGGCGGCGGCTCGCCGTACACCTTCTCCTCGACCACCCTGCCGACCGGGCTCACCCTCGATGCCTCGACCGGCACCATCAGTGGCACCCCGACCGTCAACGGCACCACCTCGGTGACCGCGACCGTCAGTGACTCGGCTGACCCGGCGGCGACCGCGTCGACCACCTTCTCCATCACCGTCAGCGCCGCCGGCGCGGTCATTCCGATCGCCACCGTGCAGGGCACCGGCAGCGGGTCGACCTACGCCGGTTCGGGCGAGAAGGTGACAGTGCGAGGCATCGTGACCGGCGTCTACGACCGCGGCTTCGCCTCCAGCGGAGCCCAGAACTGCGGATTCTGCGGCTTCTACCTCCAGACCGCCGGCAGTGGCGGAGCCGTCGATGAGACCCCCGGCGCCTCGGACGCGGTCTTCGTCTACGGCGGCGGCGGTTTCACCGGACTCGACTCCGCGGCCGCGACGATCGCCCGGGGCGACTTGGTCGAGGTCACCGGAACGGTGGTGGAATTCCAGGGCCTGACCGAGATCAACGCCGACGCCTCGAACGGATCGTTCACCAAGCTCGGCTCCAGTCTCGGCACGGTGACGCCGACGACGACGATCCCCCTGGCCGCGGACCGCGAAGCCCACGAAGGCGAACTGTTCGCCCCGACCGACACGGTGATCACCGACGTCTACAACTTCCAGACCTACGGAGAGTTCGGACTGGCCACCGGCAACCGCCCGTTGCAGCAGCCCGCTGAGATCTGCCGCGACGGCGACAGCGCCTGCATCGCCGCCGCCCAGCAGGACATCAAGGACCGAGGCCTGTTCCTCGACGACGGCACCAGCACCGCGTTCCTGACCTCCGGCACCTTCTACAGCCCGCAGAACTCCAACAACTCCGACATTCCCTACCCCTACATCGACAAGACCCACTCTGCCCGCGTCAGCGCCAAGGTCACCTTCCCCCAGGGCGGCGTGCTCGACTTCCGCAACTCCAAGTGGTATCTCCAGCCGCCCCGTCCGGTGCTGGCTGCCGGTCACGACGCCTCGAGCCCGGACCTGGGCACCGACGTGGTCACCTTCGAGGACACCCGCGCCGACAACGCTGCCCCGGCCGACGTCGGCGGCGACCTGAAGCTGGCGACCTACAACGTGGAGAACTACTTCACTCTCACCGGTGAGGCATTCGCCGCCGCCAACCCCTACTACAACTGCTCCTATGACTACGACCGGGCAGGTGCGCCGCTGCTGATGTATCAGTGCACCTCGCCGACCGCGACCCCGACCGCGTGGGACCCGGTCACCGGCGTGCCCACCGCCTACACCTCCGGCACCATCTCGGGCCCGCGCGGTGCCGTGCGCCAGGAGGACCTGGACCGGCAGACCGCGAAGATCGTCACCGCGATCAACCTGCTCGACGCAGATGTCGTCTCGCTACAGGAGATGTCCAACCCCAACAAGTTGCGTCTCGGTGTGACCAACAGTCCGCTGAACCCCGACCCCGCCAAGACCGACGGTGGTCTTGGAACCACGATGGCCTGGCGCGACGAGTCGGTCTCCTACCTGGTCGACGAGCTCAACCAGGCAGCCGGTTCCGAGGTCTGGGACTACGTCTTCTCGCCCGCCGAAAGCCTCAACAACACCTCGGTTCAAGGCATGTGCTCGACCGTGAACCCCAACGGCACGCCCGTTTCACCGGCGGATGAGAACCTGGCCTACCTGCGCGGCACCTGCTCGTGGGCGTCGAGTCAGGACGTCATCCGTTCGACCTTCATCTACAAGGTGCAGAGCGTCGTCCCGGTCGGCCCCGCCGTCATGGACCTGCCAGGCAGTTCCGCGCCGGTCCCGTCGCCCTTCGACAACGCCCGTGAGCCGTTCGCGCAGTACTTCAAGCCGGTCGGTTACCCCGACAGCGAAGGCTTCCTGGTGATCGCCAACCACTTCAAGTCCAAAGGCGACTCCGATGCCCCCTACGGGCCGGCCACCGGCGGAGACGCCAACGACCCCCTCCACGGAGCGTTCAACGCCACCCGCGTCGAGCAGGCCCAGGAACTGACCCGGTTCGCCAACGAACTGGCCGCCGACTACGGCACCGACGCAGTGTTCATGCTCGGGGACTTCAACGCCTATACCGGTGAAGACCCGGTGCACGCGATCTTGGAGTACGCCGACGACGCCCTGGACTTCGGTCTGGTCGAGCCGGACGACCCGGACGACCTGAGCTACGTCTTCACCGCGAACGTCGACGGTGTCGGGTACGGCGCGGCCGGATCGATCGATCACGTCTTCGCCAGCGCCGGGGCGCGCGCCATGATCTCAGGAGCCGACGTGTGGGAGATCAACGCCAACGAGCCAGGCACCTACAACTACGGGCGTTACAACAACAACAAGACCGACTTCTGGGACGGTGATCTTCCCTTCGGAGGCTCGGACCACAACCCGGAGATCATCGGCATCAACCTGCCGCCCAACCCCAACCCGGTCACCGACGTCCAGATCATCGGATCCAACGACTTCCACGGTCGGCTGATCGGCTCGTCCTCCGACGGCGGCGCCGCCCAGTTGGCCAGCGGAGTCAATCAGCTCAAAGACATCTACGGCGAGGACAACTCGATCTTCGTCGCCGCAGGAGACCTCATCGGAGCGTCCACCTTCGAGTCCTTCGTAGCCAACGACAAGCCAACCCTGGATGCCCTCAACAAGGCCGGCCTGGAAGTCTCCGCCGTCGGAAACCACGAGTTCGACCGAGGCTACGAGGACCTGATCAACCGGGTGATGAAGCCTTACGACGCCACCACCAACCCCTATGGAGCCGACGGCGGACTGAACTGGGATTACCTCTCATCCAACGTGGTCTACACCGCTGACCCCGACGGCACTGGACCGATCCAGGTCGATGACCCGATCGTCATGCCGACGTCGACCAAAACCGTCGGAGGGGTCCAGATCGGTTTCGTCGGTGCGGTCACCGAGGACCTGATGGGACTGGTCAGCCCGGGCGGCATGGAAGGTGTCGGTGTCGACCCGATCGTCTCCACCGTGAACGGCTACGCCGACTCCCTCAAGGCCGGCGGAGCCGACCTGGTGGTGCTGCTGCTCCACGAAGGCTCACCGACGACCGACTGCTCGACCATGCAGACCACCGACTCTGGTTTCGCGACCATCTTGGCCGGCCTCGATGACAACATCGACACCGTCGTGTCGGGCCACACCCACCTGAAGTACGCGTGTGAGTTCGAGGTGCCGGGCTGGGCAGGGCGCAGCGTCACCACTCGTCCGGTCGTGTCGGCCGGCCAATACGGCATCTCACTGGACCAGATCGTCTACTCCTTCGACTCCTCGGGCGAGGCGGTCGACGTCAGGGTCGACACCGTCGCGGTCAAGGGCGACGACGGTGCGCTCTTCGCCTTCGGTGAGGACCCCGAGGTCAAAGCAGTGGTCGACGACGCGATCGCCGCAGCAGCCGGACCCGGGGCTGCGGTCCTGGGCACCATCGGCGGTGCCTTCGACCGGGCCAAGCTTGCCGACGGTGCGACCGAGAACCGGGGCGGGGAATCCACCCTGGGCAACCTGGTCGCCGAGATCCAGCGGTGGGCCACCCCGGATCTACCTGGTGTCGAACCCGCCCAGATCGCGTTCATGAACCCGGGTGGCTTGCGTGCAGACCTCAAGGGCGTCGGGTCGACGTACCCGAAGGAAGTCACCTACAAGGAAGCCGCTGCCGTCCAGCCGTTCGCGAACACACTGGTCAACATGGACCTGACCGGTGCGCAGATCAAGACCGTTCTCGAACAGCAATGGCAGCGCGACGCCAACGGCAACATTCCGTCGCGGCCGTTCCTGAAGTTGGGCACCTCGTCGGGATTCACCTACAGCTATTACCAGAGCGACGACCCGGCGCACAGCGGCGCCAAGGTCGGTCACGTGACGGGCATGTGGCTCGACGGGGTGGCGTTGTCCCAGGACCAGACCTACTCGGTCACGATGAACTCCTTCCTCGCCGCCGGGGGCGACAATTTCTGGGAGTTCGCCAACGGTGCCGACAAGCGCGACACCGCCAAGACCGACCTTCAGGCACAGGTCGAATACATGGCCGCACAGGCGTCGGGCACCCCGCTCGACGTCGGCTTCGAGCAACACGGCGTCGGGGTCACGTTCCCCGCTGCGGCTCCGGCCACCTACAACGAGGGTGACACCGTGACCTTCGACCTGAGCTCGCTGGACATGACGGCTCCTGGCAGCGTCAAGGACTCCTCGTTGACGATCAGCCTGGACGGTCAAACCCTCGGCACAGCCCCGGTCGACCACGCCACCGGCTCCACCCCGAACGACGAGTACGGCACCGCGTCAGTCTCGGTCACCCTGCCGAGTCCGATGGACACCGGAACGGTGACGCTGCTCATCACCGGTGCCGCCACCGGCACCGAGATCCGGGTGCCGGTCTCGGTCACCGGGACGGGAGCGCCGCTGACTCAGGACTCGACCATCACCGCCGGTGATGTGACGACCAAGTTCGGCCAGAACGGCTCTGTGACGATCGCTGTCGACCCGGCTACGGCCACCGGCATGGTGACGGTCGCGGTCGACGGGGACGAGATCGGTGAGTTCGCGCTGAGCGGCGGCTCTGTCACGGTGCCGTTGTCGGGGGCGGGGGTGAAGGCAGGCCGTCATGCGATCACGTTCAGGTATGCCGGCGACAGTGTCACCAACCCCAGTAGCGGCTCGGCGACCTGGACCGTGGCGAAGAGGTCGGTCAAACTTCAGGTGACCTTGCAGCCCAAGCAGTTCAAGGTCGGCAAGAAGGGCACAGTGATCGTCAAACCTGGTGCTGCCACCGGCAAGGTCCAGTTGAAGATCGGCAAGAAGGTCTACTCAGCCAAGATCAAGAAGGGCAAGGCCGTCTTCACGGTCGCGGCGTTCCAGAAGAAGGGCACCTACAAGGCGACCGCCTCGTTGGTGTCGAACAACTACAAGGCGCCGTCCAAGACAGTGAACATCAAGGTTGTGAAGTCCTAGGTCGTCGCCTGATTCGAGGGACCTGACAATGGCCGTGGTCAGCGATCTGGTCGCCCACCTGCGTGGGCGCCAGATGTCGCTGGCCACGGCCGAGTCGCTCACCGGTGGCCAACTCGCCGCAGCCGTCACGTCGGTGCCCGGCGCCTCCGCGGTCTATCTCGGTGGCGTGGTCAGTTACGCCACCGAGGTCAAAGTGGGGGTCCTGGGGGTGCCCGAACACCTGATCAGGGACCACGGTGTCGTCTCGGCGCAATGCGCTATCGCGATGGCACTCGGAGCGCGTGAGTTGCTCGGCGCCGTCGTCGCGGTGTCCACCACCGGAGTGGCTGGCCCGGACAGCCAGGAGGGCCGGCCCGTCGGCACCGTGTATGTCGGCATCGCCGACGCCGAACGCACCGAGGCCCACGAACTAGCGCTCGGCGGCACCCGCGCCGAGATTCAGGCCGAGACCTGTCGGCGTGCGATCGACCTGCTCGCGAGGTTCATCGGTGGCGAAGAAACATCGGTGCGGTAACGTTGCATGCAGGAAGGCCAGAGCAAACGATCCAGGAGGCGTCATGGTGCTGTTCCGCCAGTTGCTGGGCGATGTCCTGCGTGAGGTGCGAACGACCAAGGGGATGACCCTGCGTCAGGTCTCACGCGAAGCACGGGTCAGCCTCGGCTACATCTCGGAGATCGAGCGCGGCCGCAAGGAAGCCTCCTCCGAACTCCTCTCCTCCCTGTGCGGCGCCATGGACGTGCGCCTGTCCCAGGTGCTCAGCGATGTCTCGGACGCGGTCGCCCGCGCCGAGTCCGCCACCACACCGACGCCGATCGGGGTCCGTCCGACCTCCGACGTGGTCGCTTCCGCCGCCTGACCCCGGAAGCCTCAACGCACCTGCAGGCCCCGGGAGTTCGGCACGAATCCCGCCTCCTCCAGCGCCGCACGCAGAGCACTCTGGGAGCCGAGCAGGGACTCACCGTCAGCCTTCTGGATCGTCAACGAGCCCAGTCGACCGGCCCGCACCGTGTCGACCAGGCAGCCGCACGCCGCGGCCAGCACCCCGGCGTCCTCGGACCAACTCAGCGCTGTGCGGCCTCCACGTTCGACGTAGAGGACCAGCGCGCCGCCCACCAGCACCACCAACGACCCGGACTTGCGACCGGGGCGGTGGCCGGTCGACTCCGGCCAGCTCAACGCAGCGCCATACGGATTGGCCGGGTCGGTGGCCGCCAGGCAGACAGCCGACTGGTCCTCAGAGTCGGCGAAACTGCGCAGCCGGTCAACCGACGCCGCGGTGCCGAACTGGGCGGCCCCGAGCCGGTCGATGAAGTAGCCGCGCCGACAGCGACCGGAGTCCTCGAACGTGCTCAACACCCGGTATGCCGACGAAAACCCACCTGGCACGCCCTCGACCGCCACCGCGCCACGGGTGACCACGCCGTGTCTGGCCAGCAGGCGCTCACCCATCGCCTGGGCCCTCGGGGTGGCGTCGGGGGTCACCGACGGCAGCACGCCCCATCGGCCACCCGAACCCAGCGGACCGGTGCGCGACCCCAACCGTCCACGCGGAGCCGTCGACCGGGACTTGTGGGTGGTCGAACCGGAGCGGAGCAACTCCCGCAACGGAGCCAGGGTGTCGTTGGACACCTGACCGGCCCAGACCAACTCCCACAGGGCGGCCGTCAGTTCGTCGTCCTTGACCCGGTCGACCCGGTCGCGCAGTTCCCGGAAGAACCAGGCGCCACCGGGCCGAAGCAGGCCGAGGACCTCACTGGCCGTTGCGGACAGGGCAGCATCGGGGGAGGGCAGGCTCAACCCGGCACCGTCGGCCCGATGCAGGCTCACCCAGCCGTCGCTGCCCGACAACGGGCCGTGACCGGCCCACAACACCTCGCCCGAGGAACACAGTTCATCCAACATCGCCGGCTGGTAGTCGACCACCAGCGCCGGCAGCACCAGCGACTCCAGGGCGCTGGCCGGGACGGGGAAGCCGGCCAACTGGTCCACCACCGTCGCCAGGCCATCCACGCCACGACGTTGCCGGCGTGTCCCGATGCCGTGCCAGGCCGGTAGGAACCTGCCCACCGTTTCGCCGGTCACGGGCTCGATCTGGTCCCTGAGCCGGGCCAGGCTGCGTCGGCGGACGGTGCGCAGCACCTCGGCGTCGCACCACTCCACCCCGGCGGCCCCGGGCCGGAACTCGCCGTCGACCACGCGACCGCGGTGCCCGAGCCGGGTCAGGGTGTGGGTCACCACCGCCACCCCCAGGCCGAGACGGTCGGCCACCTCGGCGGCCGTGAACGGGCCGTGGGTGCGAGCGTGGCGTCCGACCAGGTCGCCGACCGGGTCCTCGACCGGCGCGGTGAACTGGCTGGGCCCTCCGACCGGCACCGGCACTCCCAACCCGTCACGCAGTCGCCCGACGTCCTCGACCACCGCCCACCGTTGCTCACCGGCGACCCGGACCTCCACGACCCGTCGGGCCGCCGCCATCGCGGTGAGCCACTCGGTCGGGTCCTGGGTGCACCGCTCGGTGACCTCGGTCGTGGACAACGGGCCGACGGTCCGGATCAGGTCGACCATCGCCTCGGCGTCCCGAGCCTGCCGCTGCGCGGTGAGCCGCTGCAGGCCTGCTTCCACCTCGGCGATCACCTCGGGGTCCAACAGGTCACGCAACTCGGCCCGCCCCAACAGTTCGGCCAGCATCGTCTGGTCCAGGGTCAGGGCGGCGGCCTTGCGTTCGGCCAACGGGGCGTCGCCCTCATAGATGAAGTTCTCCACATACCCGAACAACAGGGTGCGTGCGTACGGTGACGGCTGGGAGGTCTCGACGTCGGTGACCGCCACCTCCCGGCCCTCGATGCGGGTCAGCAGGGCGCCCAACGCGGGCAGGTCGTAGACGTCCTGGAGGCACTCGCGCACCGCCTCCAGGATGATCGGGAACGTCGGGAACTGCGCCGCCACGGTCAGCAAGGCCGCCGACCGTTGGCGCTGCTGCCACAACGGACTGCGGCGTCCCGGATGACGCCGAGGCAGCAGCAGAGCGCGGGCGGCGCACTCACGGAACCGGCTGGCGAACAGGGCCGACCCACCGACCTCCGCGGTGACCAGCGCCTCGATCTCGTCGGGGTCGAAGACCACCAGGTCCGCGCCGGGAGGCGTGTCGTCGGTGTCCGGCACTCTGATCACGATCCCGGAGTCTGCGGCCATCGCCTGGCCGTCCATGCCGTGGCGTTCCCGCAGCCGTGCGTTGATGGCCAGCGCCCACGCCGAGTGGACGCCCATCCCGTAAGGGGAGTGCAACACCAGTCGCCAGTCGCCCAGCTCGTCGCGAAACCGCTCCAGCACCAAAGTGGTGTCGCTGGGCAGCACCCTGGTTGCCTCGGCCTGCTCGTGGACATAGCGCACCAGGTTCTCCGCGGCCCAGACGTCCAGGCCGCACTCGGTGGCGCGGGCCACCGCCCTGGTGGCTCGCAGGCCCGCCAGCTCTCGGGTGAAGGAGCCGACCGCTTCGCCGAACTCGGCCGGCCGACCGATGGAGTCGCCTTTCCAGAACGGGAGCCTGCCCGGCACGCCGGGCGCAGGCACCACGATCACCCGGTCGTGGGTGATGTCCTGGATGCGCCAGCTGGTCGCGCCGAGGGCGAACACGTCGCCGACGCGGGACTCATAGACCATCTCCTCGTCGAGTTCTCCGACGCGACGCCCGACGCCCTCGCCGGCCAGGAACACCCCGAACATGCCTCGGTCCGGGATGGTGCCACCGCTGGTCACGGCCAGCCGTTGAGCTCCCGGACGGCCCGCCAACGTGCCCGCGACACGGTCCCAGACCACCCGAGGCCGCAGTTCGGCGAACTCGTCGGACGGATAACGCCCGGCCAACAGGTCCAGGGTGGCATCGAAGGCGCTGCGCGGCAGGGTGGCGAAGCAGGCAGCACGTCGGGCCAGCGCGAACAGGTCCTCGACGTCCCAGGTGTCCATGGCCACCGCCGCCACCACCTGTTGGGCCAACACGTCGAGGGGATTGGTGGGCAGCCGCAATGCCTCGATCTGACCGGTCCGCATCCGCTGCACGGCGACCGCGGTCGGGGCCAGATCGCCCAGGTGCTTGGGAAACAGCACCCCACGGCTGGTCTCGCCGACCTGGTGTCCCGCTCGCCCCACCCGTTGCAGGGCGCTGGCCACGCTCGGTGGCGACTCGATCTGGATGACCTGGTCGACCGCGCCCATGTCGATGCCTAGTTCCAGGCTCGAGGTGGCCACCACCGCAGGGATCCGGCCCGCCTTCAGGTCATCCTCGATCTGGGCACGCTGGTCCTTGCTGACCGAACCGTGGTGCGCCCGCGCCAGGATCTGCGGAGCTCCCGAGGTCGCTCCCGACTGCGCCATCACCTGGGCCGGCGGTCCGCCCGCCTCGTCGGCATCGGCTCCCGACGCGATCTCGTTGAGACGGGCCGTCAACCGCTCGGCCAGGCGACGTGAGTTCGCGAACACGATCGTGGTCCGGTGCTCGCCGATCCGCCGCGCCACCTCGGCCTCGACGTGCGGCCACACCGACTGCTGCTCGTTGTCGGGCGAGGACATGTCAGCCACCGGTACGACGACCTGTAGGTCCCAGGACTTGTGTGCCGGCGGAGCCACGATGTCGACCGGCATACCGCCGCCCAGGAACCGGGCGACCTCCTCGACCGGCCGCACCGTCGCCGAGAGACCGATCCGCTGGGCCGGCCGGGGGAGCAGTGCGTCGAGGCGTTCCAGACTGATGCCCAGGTGGGCACCCCGCTTGGAGGCGGCGACGGCGTGGATCTCGTCGATGATGACCGTCTCCACTCCGGCCAGCATCTCTCGCGCCCGGGAGGTCAGCATCAAGAAGAGCGACTCCGGAGTGGTGATCAAGATGTCGGGCGGGTTGGACTGCAAAGTGCGACGGTCCGCGGCCGAGGTGTCGCCCGACCGAACGCCCACCCGCAACGGGGGGACGTCCACGCCCAGCCTCCCAGCAGCATGGCCGATTCCGGACAGCGGCGCACGAAGGTTGCGTTCGACGTCGACCCCGAGCGCCTTCAGCGGCGAGATGTAGAGGACTCGGCAGCGCTGGTGCTTGTCCGGCAACGGGGCGCGCAGCAGTCGGTCGATCGACCACAGGAAGGCGCTCAGCGTCTTGCCGGACCCGGTCGGTGCCACCACCAGAGTGTGACGACCGTTGCTGATCGCCTCCCAGGCACCGGTCTGGGCGGCGGTCGGCGCGGGGAACGAGGCCGCGAACCAGTTCCGGGTCGGTTCGCTGAAGGCCTGCACGGGAACCATTCAACCGGGCGCCGCCGACACAGCCCAACGCGGTGAGGGGATACTGGACCTATGACCCGCCTGGACCCGGCTATCGCCGAGCGAATCAAGCGCACCGAGACCGGCCTGGTGCCAGCGATCGTCCAACAGCACGACACCGGCGAGGTGCTGATGCTCGGGTGGATGGACGACGAGGCGCTGGCACGCACTCTCACCACCGGACGCGCGACCTACTGGAGCCGAAGTCGCGGCGAGTACTGGGTCAAGGGCGAGACCTCGGGACACCGGCAATGGGTGCGCGGCGTGCGTCTTGACTGCGACGGCGACACCCTGTTGGTCACGGTCGACCAGGAGGGCCCCGCCTGCCACACCGGGGACCGGACCTGTTTCGACGCCGACGAACTGCCCGCTGTGATCGGGAACCGGTGAGAACACCTGCGTCCCCGGTGCTCCGTCGAGTCCGCTATGTCGCCGCGACCGGGTGCCTCGCGGTCGGTCTGGTGCTGTTGATGCTCGGCCAGTCCGGAGCCCGCGCTATCGGACTGGCTCTGCTGGCCCTGGGGGGCCTGCTGCTGTTGTTCGGTCGCGGTCAGCGGCCCGAACCGTCCGCTGACCTCAGCGCCCAGGACGCCACGCCACAACAGTTGTGGCGATCGATGGACGACGGCCGGGACCCGACCGACGACGATGCCCGCAACGGCGTCGATCCCGGCTGACGAGGGCCGAAGCCCACCTCGGACCGGTTAGTCACTAGACTCGGCTCCGATAGACGCACCAAGACCCGAGGAGTACCCCATGTCTGACAGTCACGGCAACACCCCCGCAGCCTGGACCGCGGTCGTTGTCGCCCTCGTCGGCTTCACGGTCGGCGGAGTCGGACTGATGTTCAGCCCGGTCATTTGGCCGATGTTCTGGGTCGGCACGGCTCTGGTGCTCGGCGCCGGGGTCCTGTTCGGCGTGATGGCCAAGATGGGCTATCACACCAGCAGTCACTGATGAGCGTCCTGGACGAGATCATCGTCGGAGTGCGCGAGGATCTCGCCGGCAGGGTCGCGCACCGACCGCTCAGGGAGGTGCGCGCCGCCCTCGCCGACGTGGACCCTGCCAAGGACCCGATGCCGACCTTTCGGACGGCGGGATCCAGCGTCATCGCGGAGGTCAAACGCAGGAGCCCCAGCAAGGGGCCCCTGGCCGACATCGAGGACCCGGCCGACCTGGCCGCGGACTACGAAGCCGGCGGTGCCGCCGCGATCAGCGTGCTCACCGAGCAGCGTCGCTTCGGTGGCAGCCTGGCCGACCTGGTCGCGGTTCGTGCCCGGGTGGAGGTTCCCATCCTCCGCAAGGACTTCGTCGTCGACCCCTATCAACTCGTCGAGGCCCGTGCCGCCGGCGCCGACCTGGCGCTGTTGATCGTCGCCGCTCTCGACGACGACCAGCTGACTCGGCTCTATGACCAGGCACGCGAACTCGGCCTGAGCGTGCTGGTCGAGGTCCACGACGAGTCTGAAACCGAGCGTGCCGTGGCACTGGGCGCCGACCTCATCGGTGTCAACGCCCGCAACCTGAAGACGCTCGCGGTCGACAACGAGACCTTCTCCCGGCTTGCGCCGCTGGTCCCCGACGATCGCGTCAAGGTCGCCGAATCCGGCATCGGCGGCCCCGAGGACGTCGCTCGTTTCGTCGCCGAAGGCGCTCGCGTGGTGCTGGTCGGCGAAGCCCTGGTCAAGGACGGCGACCCGCGCGCGGCCGTCCGATCGATGACCGGACTGCTGGACAAGGAGCAGGTGTGACCGACTTCGACGCCGATGCGATGGGCTGGTTCGGCGGGCCAAGCGAGGGGTACGGCGGCAGGTTCATGCCGGAGGCCCTGATCGCTGCACTCGATGAACTCAATCTCGCCTGGATCGAGGCGAAGGCCGACCCGTCGTTCGTCGCCGAGTTCGAGGCGATCGGTCGTGACTATGCCAACCTGCCCAGCCCGCTCTACCTGGCCGAGCGCCTGTCCAACCGAGTCGGGGCTCGGATCCTGCTCAAGCGCGAGGATCTCAACCACACCGGCGCCCACAAGATCCGCAATGTGCTCGGGCAGGCGTTGCTCACCAAGCGGATGGGCAAGACCCGGGTGATCGCCGAGACCGGCGCCGGGCAGCACGGAGTCGCCAGCGCCACCGCTGCGGCCTACTTCGGACTGGACTGCACCGTCTACATGGGCGCGGTGGACACCCGCCGCCAAGCCCTCAACGTGGCCCGAATGGAACTGCTCGGAGCGAAAGTCGTCGCCGTCGACTCCGGTTCGGCGACCCTCAAGGACGCTATCAACGAGGCGCTTCGCGAATGGGTCGCCTCGGTCGACCACACCGCCTATCTGTTCGGCACCGCGGCCGGGCCACACCCGTTCCCGAGCCTGGTGCGCGATTTCGTGCGTGGACTCGGCGACGAGGCACGGCGACAGAGCATCGAGCAGTTCGGTGGTCTGCCGGACGCGGTCGTCGCGGCCGTCGGTGGTGGTTCGAACGCGATCGGTCTCTACACCGCATTCCTCGACGATCCGGTGCAGATCTTCGGGTTCGAGGCGGGTGGTGACGGCTACGACACCGGTCGCCACGCCGCCACCATCACCGCCGGCGAGGAGGGAGTCCTGCACGGCGCCCGCACCTTCGTGCTCCAAGACGAAGACGGTCAGACCATCGAGTCGCACTCCATCTCCGCCGGTCTGGACTATCCCGGAGTGGGCCCCCAGCACGCCTGGCTCGCGGCCAGCGGCAGAGCCACCTACGCCCCGATCACCGACGCAGAGGCGATGGACGCCTTCGCGCTGCTCAGCCGCACCGAGGGGATCATCCCGGCGATCGAGTCGGCCCACGCTGTCGCCGGGGCACTGAAGGTTGCCGAGCAGATGCCGGGTGCCACCATCTTGGTCTCACTGTCCGGCCGTGGCGACAAAGACATGGGCACCGCCATGGAGTGGTTCAACCTCGGTTCCGCAGCCCACCACACGGACCCGGCATGAGTTCGACGTCAGTGGCCTTCGACGCGGCCCGGCTCGAAGGCCGCTCAGCGCTGATCGGCTACCTTCCCGCAGGCTTTCCGACCGTCCCAGGTGCCATCGAGGCCATCAAGGTGATGGTCGACAACGGCTGCGACATCATCGAGATCGGGCTGCCGTACTCGGATCCGGTCATGGACGGGCCCACCATCCAGGCCGCCGCCCAGCGGGCGCTGGAGGGAGGCATCCGGATCCGGGACGTGATGGCCACCGTCGAAGCAGTGGCCTCGTTCGGCGTACCGACTCTGGTCATGACCTACTGGAACCCGGTGGAGAGGTATGGCGTGCCGCGTTTCGCCGCCGACCTGGCCAACGCCGGCGGAGCCGGACTGATCACCCCGGACATCACCCCCGACTATGCGGGAGAGTGGATCGCGGCGGCCGACTCCCACAACCTCGACAAGGTGTTCCTGGTGGCCCCCTCCAGCACCGAGGAGCGGATTGCGATGACCACCGCGAACTGCCGGGGATTCGTCTACGCCACCGCCGTGATGGGTGTGACCGGGGCTCGTTCGACCACCTCAGACCTGGCGGGCCCCTTGGTGGCCCGGACCCGAATGGCCACCGACCTGCCCATCGGCGTCGGCCTGGGCGTCTCCACCTCAGACCAAGCGGCCGAGGTCGCGGCCTACGCGGATGCGGTCATCGTCGGCAGCGCCTTCGTGCGCACCATGCTCGACACCGCGGACGGGGACCTGACCGGGGTGGCGGCGCTGACGGCCGACCTCGCCGAGGGTGTACGCCGACCGGGCGCTGGTCGTGCCTGAGCGGCGGCGTGGAGCCCTGTCGGCCCTGGTGCTGACGGTGAGCCTGGCTGCTGGACTGCTGACCGCCTGCGGTGAATCCGAGAACCCGACCGACGGGGCGACCCTGACGGCGATGGACCACATTCCCTACCCGGTCGACGATTCGGCGCTGACCACCCTGGACGGCCAGCCGTTCTCGCTGGCCTCGGACCTGGACAGGCCGCTCACCCTGGTGTTCTTCGGTTACACCAACTGCCCAGACATCTGTCCGCTGGTGATGTCGACCATGGCCTCGGCGATGGTGCGCCTCGAGGAGGACGAACGCAGCCAGGTCGAGGTGCTGTTCATCACCAGCGACCCCAAGCGGGACACCCCGGCGGTGATCGGTGACTACCTCGACCACTACGACCCGAACTTCGTCGGTCTGACCGGTGACATCGACACCATCGCGGGTGTCGCCGAAAGCCTGCATATTTATGTTTCGGACGGGACCGAACTGCCCAGTGGCGGTTACGATTTCAACGCACACGGAACTCAGATCACCGGGATGGACTCCGACGGCCAGGCCACCGTGCTGTGGTCTCAGGACGTGTCGCCGGCGACCCTGGCAACCGACATCCGCATCCTTCTCCAGGAGTCTCGATGACTGACCTGATCGCAACGGTTCCCGGGGTTGTCGCCCAGTTCATTCCCAGCCCCAGCGAGGGCGTGTGGTATCTGGGACCGTTGCCGATCCGCGGCTACGCGCTGTCGATCATCCTCGGCATCATCGTCGCGGTCTGGATCGGCGAGCGCCGCTGGGCGGCCCGTGGGGGGACCAAGGGTGAGATCTCCGACCTGGCGCTGTGGGCGGTGCCGTTCGGCATCGTCGGCGGTCGGCTCTACCACGTCGCCACCGACAAGGCCCTCTACTTCGGGGACGACAAGAACCCGTGGTCCGCGCTCTACGTTTGGCGGGGCGGCCTAGGCATCTGGGGGGCGATCGCGCTGGGGGCGGTCGGCGTCATCATCGCCGCCCGAGTCAAGGGAATCCGGCTGCTGCCGGTATTGGATGCTCTCGCCCCGGCCGCGCTGATGGGTCAGGCGATCGGCCGCTGGGGCAACTGGTGGAACCAGGAACTGTTCGGCAAGCCAACCGACCTGCCCTGGGCACTGAAGATCGATTCTGCGCACTGGCCGTCGGTTTATGACTTCGACCCGCCCTCGACGGTGTTCACCGAGGGTGACACCACGTGGGCGACCTTCCACCCGACCTTCCTCTACGAGAGTCTGTGGTGTCTGGCGGGTTTCGCGTTGCTCATCTGGCTGGATCGCCGCTTCAAACTCGGCCACGGCAAGATGATCGCCTTGTATGTGATGGTCTACACCGCCGGTCGAGGGTGGATCGAATACCTGCGCATCGACGACGTCGAACTGAGCGACGTGTTGGGGCTGAGGTTCAACGTATGGATGTCGATCGTGTGCTTCGTGCTCGCGGCCGCCTACCTCATCTGGGCGCTGCGCCGACGCCCCGGGCAGGAGGCCGAGGTCTACCGCGACCGAGCCGCGTCCGACCGGCAAGCCGACTCAGGCCCCGGCGCTGGTGGGGTGGTGGGCGCCGAGCGGCCCGGCAGTGGTCCCGAGAGCGGGTCCGGCGGGGGTCCGGACCAGTGACGGGGAACCCCGCTGCGAGCGGGTAACGTCTCGCGTCGCCGTACCCGGTGGCCCGATAGTGTTTCTGTCAGGTAACATCAATCCATCTATACGGGCCAACGCAGTCCCGGGTCCTGCCATAGCAATGAGGCGTGGCAGCCTCCATGGCAATCCTCGACGACGACGGGAGTCCCCTGTGCCCTATCAGCACGCCTTCCCGCCTGCACAAGGCCTCTATGACCCGAGCAACGAACACGACGCGTGTGGCGTCGCCTTCGTTGCCACCCTGACCGGCATCGCCAGCCACGAGATCGTCGCCCAGGGAATCACCGCCCTGGAGAACCTGGATCACCGGGGCGCCGCTGGCGCCGAGGTCAACTCCGGGGACGGCGCCGGGATCCTGATCCAGGTGCCCGACGAGTTCCTGCGCGCTGTGGTCGACTTCGACCTGCCCGTCCGGGGCGCGTATGCCGTTGGAACCGCGTTCATCCAGGGCGAGGTGGACTCGGTGGAGTCGACCCGCAAGAAGATCGAACAGATCGCCGCCGAGGAGGGCCTGAAGGTCCTCGGCTGGCGTGCGGTCCCGATCGACTCTTCCAGCCTGGGACAGATGGCTCTGGACGTGATTCCGACCTTCGAGCAACTCTTCGTCGCCGGCGACAGCGAACCCGTCAGCGGGATGGCCCTGGAGCGGATGTCGTTCTGTCTGCGCAAGCGGGCCGAACGGGAAACCGACGTCTACTTCCCGAGCCTGTCCGGCCGCACGCTGATCTACAAAGGCATGCTGACCACCAGCCAACTGGCCGAGGTCTTCCCGGACTTGCGTGACGAGCGAATGAAGTCGGCGCTGGCTGTGGTGCACTCCCGGTTCTCGACCAACACCTTCCCGAGTTGGCCGCTGAGCCACCCGTTCCGGTTCATCGCCCACAACGGCGAGATCAACACCGTGATGGGCAACCGCAACTGGATGCGGGCCCGTGAGGCGCTGTTGACCTCGGACCTGATCCCCGGTGACCTCGAGCGGCTGTTCCCGATCGTCACCGCGGGCGCCAGCGACTCCGCGTCGTTCGACGAGGTGCTCGAGCTGCTGCACCTAGGCGGACGTTCCCTGCCCCACTCGGTGCTGATGATGATCCCGGAGGCCTGGGAGAACCACGCCGAGATGTCGCAGGACCAGCGGGACTTCTACGAGTTCCACTCCACGATGATGGAGCCCTGGGACGGCCCGGCCTGCGTGACCTTCACCGACGGCACCCAGGTCGGCGCGGTCCTCGACCGCAACGGTCTGCGTCCCAGCCGCTACTGGGTCACCGACGACGGTCTCGTCGTCCTCGCCTCCGAGGTCGGCGTGCTCGACCTCGACCCGGCCACGATCGTGCGCAAGGGCCGGCTCCAGCCAGGCCGGATGTTCCTGGTCGACACCGACGAGGACCGCATCGTTGAGGACGAGGAGATCAAGGCCGAGCTGGCCAGCGAGCACCCCTACGACGAGTGGCTGCACGCCGGGCTCATCCACCTCGACGACATCGTCGACCGTGAGCACATCGTGCACACGCATGCCTCGGTGACGCGTCGCCAGCAGATCTTCGGCTACTCCGAGGAAGAGCTGCGCGTCCTGCTGACGCCGATG
>JBPPMQ010000066.1:0-4097 GCA_051306135.1 Nocardioides sp.
TACCCGTGCTCACCCACCCCGCCCCGCGGTCGGTGCTGGGCCGGGTCTCGGCCCAGGTCTACGGCCACCCCGCCCAGGCTTTGACGATGATCGGCGTCACCGGCACCCAAGGCAAGACCACCACCACCCGACTGCTGGAGGACGGCCTGCTGGCGGCCGGGGTCAACGCCGGAGTCATCGGCACCGTCGGGACCCGCAGCAACGGCACCGAGGTGAACACGGCCCTGACCACTCCCGAGGCCCCCGACCTGCACGGCCTGCTTGCGGCCATGGTCGAGGCCGGCGTGACCGTCTGCGCGATGGAGGTCTCCTCCCACGCACTGGTGCTGGGGCGCGTGGACGGCATCGTCTTCGATGTCGCGGTCTTCCTCAACCTAGGCCGCGACCACCTCGACTTCCACACCGATCTGGAGGACTACTTCGCAGCCAAGGCCTCGCTGTTCACCCCTGAGCGGGCTCGCACAGCGCTGATCAACACCGACGACGAGCACGGCCGGCGACTGCTCGGCCAGATCCGCATCCCAGCGGCCAGCTTCGGGGCCGGGGCCGACTGGTCGGCCGCAGAGATCCGCACCGGACCGTCGGGTTCGCAGTTCTCGCTGGTCGGCCCGGGGGTCCAGGTTGCTGCCAGTTGCCCCATCCCGGGAGCCTTCAACGTCGACAACACCGTCGCCGCGATCGCGGCCGGCGCCATCGGCGGCCTCGACCCCGCGGCCATCGCCCGCGGCATCGGTCACAGCGCCGGCGTACCCGGGCGACTCGAACCGATCAACGCCGGCCAAGACTTCGCGGTGCTGGTCGACTACGCCCACAAGCCCGACGCCGTGCAGGCGGCCCTGGACACCCTGCGGCCCCTGACCCAGGGCCGCGTGATCGTGGTGATCGGCGCCGGAGGTGACCGCGACGCGGGCAAACGGCCGGTCATGGGCCTCATCGCCGCCCAGAGGGCCGACCTGGTCATCGTGACCGACGACAACCCACGATCCGAAGACCCGGCGGTCATCCGCGCCGCCGTCCTGGAGGGCGCTCGCCACGGCAGCGCGGAAGTGGTCGAGATCGGCGACCGTCGAGCCGCCATCGCAGCGGCGTTGTCGTCCGCCAACTCCGGCGACGTCGTCCTCATTGCCGGGAAGGGCCACGAGACAGGTCAGCAGATCGGCTCGGTGGTCCATCCGTTCGACGACCGACTCGTCGCCCGCGAACTGCTCGGCTGATCCTGTGCCGCCCCGACCGCGAGCCCCAGCGGGGTGGCAACTAGGTCGGGCCCGCATCTTGGGCCAAGATGGACTCCCGTGAAGGCTGTTCTGATCGCTGGCGCGCTCTCGCTGGTGCTGTCGCTGCTCGGCACCCGTCTGGCGATACGGCAATTCACCAAGTGGGGCTACGGCCAGGAGATCCGCGACGACGGGCCGACGACCCACCACACCAAGCGCGGCACGCCGACCATGGGCGGCGTGGTCATCGTCGCCGCCGCGGTGATCAGCTATCTGTCGGCCAAGTTCTTCACCGGTGAGGCTCCGTCGGCCTCAGCGCTGCTGTTGATCTTCCTCTTCGTGGGGATGGGCCTGGTCGGCTTCCTCGACGACTTCATCAAGATCGTCAAACAACGCAACCTGGGGCTGCGCAGCAAGGCCAAGATGGCCGGTCAGACGGTTGTCGCGCTGACCTTCGGGATGTTGGCGCTGTGGCCCGAGTTGGAGGACTCCAACGGCTGGTCCCCGGCCTCGCACCACCTCTCCTTCGTGCGAGATCTGGGCTGGCAGCTGCCCACCCTGGTGGTGCTGGTGCTCATCTGGCTGATCGTCACCGCAAGCTCCAACGCGGTCAACCTCACCGACGGCCTCGACGGTCTGGCCACCGGCGCCTCGGTGATGGTCTTCGGGGCTTACACGGTGGTCAACATCTGGCAGTCCAACCAGTGGTGCGGCTCCCCGGACAACCTGGAGTTCTCCAAGTGCTACGAGGTGCGCGACCCCCTCGATCTGGCGGTGCTCGCTGCCGCCATCACGGCCGCCTGTTTCGGGTTCTTGTGGTGGAACGCCTCGCCGGCCAGGATCTTCATGGGCGACACCGGATCGTTGGCCCTCGGATCCGCGTTGGCGGGTCTGGCCATCATGAGCCGCACCGAACTGCTGCTCGTGCTGATCGGCGGACTGTTCGTCATCGAGACCCTCGCGGTGATGATGCAGGTCAGCTACTTCAAGCTGAGCCGTCGCCTCACCGGAACTCCCAAGCGAATCTTCCGGATGACTCCGATCCACCACCACTTCGAGCTGCTCGGGTGGGAGCAGATCACCATCGTGATCCGGTTCTGGATCATCACCGGGTTGTGTGTGGCGGCCGGGCTGGGCATCTTCTACGCAGAGTGGGTCGCCCGAATATGACCGATCCGAGCGCCCTGGGTCGCCACGACTCCTGGGAGCCGGTGCGAGCGGTGGTGGCAGGGTTCGGGGTCTCGGGCTTCGCAGCGGCCGACAACCTGTTGCATCTCGGCGCTCAGGTCACGGCGGTGGACGACAAGCCTGCCGAGGGGGAGCGAGCCGAGAAGGCCGAACTGCTCCAGATCCTCGGAGCCGACATCCGCCTGGAGCCGGGAGCCACCTCGGCGCTGCCCGACGACGTCGACTTGGTCGTGACCTCACCAGGCTGGCAACCCACGGCGCCGCTGCTCGTCCAGGCCCGGGAGCGAGGCATCCCGATCTGGGGCGAAGTCGAACTCGCCTGGCGATTGCGCGACCCCGACCACCACACTCCCTGGCTGGCGATCACCGGCACCAACGGCAAGACCACCACCACACAGATGCTCGAAGCGATCCTGAGGGCCGCCGGGCTGCGCACCGCGGCTGTCGGCAACGTCGGACTTCCGATCGTCGAGGTCGTCATGGACCCCGAGCCCTACGACGTGCTCGCGGTCGAACTGTCCAGCTTCCAACTGCACTACACCCACTCGATGGCCGCCCAATCGGCCGCGGTGCTCAACGTCGCCGAAGACCACCTGGACTGGTACGCCTCGATGGACGCCTACACCGCCGACAAGGGCCGGATCTACACCGGCGTGGAGAAGGCTTGCGTCTACAACGTCGCCGACCCGGTCACCGAGATGCTGGTCCGCGAGGCCGAGGTCGCCGAGGGTGCCCGCGCCGTCGGCTTCACCCTCGGCGCCCCCGGCGTCGGCATGGTCGGAGTGGTCGATGAGTTCCTGGTCGACCGGGCCTTCATCCCCGAACGGCATACCTCGGCAGCCGAACTGTGCCGAATCAGCGACCTGACCTCGCAGGCCCCACACCACATCGCCAACGCGCTCGCCGCCGCCGCGCTGGCCCGCTCCCACGGTGTGAGCCCGGTCGCGGTGCGTGACGGTCTGCGATCCTTCACCCCCGGTGGACATCGCATCGAACTCGTCGAAGTCATCGGCGGGGTCCGGTGGATCGACGACTCCAAGGCGACCAACCCGCATGCCGCGATGAGCTCGCTGGCCGCCTACGACCCGGTCGTCTGGATCGCCGGAGGGTTGGCCAAGGGCGCCCGCTTCGACGATCTGGTCGCCGGCATACACCACCGGCTGCGAGGGGTGGTGCTGATCGGTCGTGACCGGGACATCATCAAGTCCGCCCTGGCCGCCTATGCCCCGCAGGTCCCGGTCGTGGAGATCCTCACCCCGACCGACCCGATGCCCCAGGCAGTCTCGGCGGCCGCGGCGATGGCCCACCGGGACGACACAGTGTTGCTCGCCCCGGGGTGCGCCTCGATGGACCAGTTCGAGAACTATGCCGCCCGCGGCGACGCGTTCGCGGCAGCCGTCCGCGCTCTTCGCTGACCCCAGCACCAGCGACACGCGGGGTTCACTCCCCGCCGACCGGGGCGGTTGGGGGGAGGATTGGCCGCGTGACCACGGTGCCCTCCTCCCTGCCCCAGGCAGCGGTGGCCGAGGGCGAAGACCGGCGCAATCCCTGGCTAGCGGCCGCGCAGGACGCACTGCGCAAACCGCTGACCTCGTACTACCTCCTGCTGGTCTCCTCGGCGCTCCTACTGGTGATCGGCCTGATCATGGTGCTCAGCGCCTCCAGCGTCTACTCCTACCGCGTCACCGACGGTGC
>JBPPMQ010000072.1:0-15103 GCA_051306135.1 Nocardioides sp.
CGGTCTACGCCGCGCACGCCGGCACCATCGAGATCGACACCAGCCAGGGCTGGGCCGGTCCTCAGCTGGTCAAGGTCACCACCGGCGCCGGGTCGCTGACGACCTGGTACGCGCACATGCAGAGCGTCAGCGTCAGCCGCGGCCAGACGGTCGCTGCCGGCGAGCCGATCGGCCAGGTCGGCAAGGAGGGCAACGTCTCCGGGTGTCACCTTCACTTCGAGGTCCACCTCAAGAACGGCTCGATCTACGGCCCCGACAACGTCGACCCCTCGACCTGGCTGGCTGAGAACGCCTCAAAGCCGACCCGCTCCGTCTGATCGCTGCCGGGCGCTCCCGGCACATAGGTGACCAGCCAGAACTTTCGACCACGAGGTGAATCCATGCAGAGAGAGCGACGACGCGACCCGTACCCCTGGACCTGGGAGATCCCCGTCGCCGTCGCCCTGGCGACGCTGTTCGTCGTCGTCATCGGCATCCAGCTCGGCCGATCGGTCGCGAACCTGCTCGCCGGTGCCGGGTGGACCTGGCCGGACGCCAACGCCGGCGCGTTCCCCTCGCCGATCGGCACCGCCTTCTGGACCAGCCTCCCCGGCGTGCTCGGCGGCCACGCCGATGCGGGACTGCCCGCACCCACCCCCGACGGACTGGCTGGTCGCGGTCTGGTGTGGGCCAGCCTCGCCCTCACCGAGGCCGCCCTGCTGAGCGCCACGATCTGGGTCGGTGTGTGGGCTTACCAGCGGTGGGGCCCGGGACGCATGCGCGGCATGGCCACCGCCGCAGAGGCCGAGAAGCTGCTGGGCGTCACTCGGCTGCGCAAGGTCGCCGGCATCGTCCGGCCCGACCTCTACGGCAAGCACGCCACCGCCACGACGGCACCCGTTCAGCGCGCCGCCGGCGACCTCACCGAACAGACCGGGCCGCAGCTCGGCCACGGGCTCAGCCCGTGGCTCCTGAACGGCCGCCGGACGAAGGAGGAGCGATGAAGCTGAGGTTCAACCCGTGGGACGTGGGCTGGCGCATCGGGGACGCGCACGAGCCGCGTGGCGGCGAGCTGTGGGTGCCGTGGGACCGCACCGGCGGGGTGATCGGCCCGCAGGGCTCCGGCAAGACCCTCGACCTGCTCACCCCGGCGCTGCTTAGTGCCCCGGGCGCTGCCCTGGTCACCCTGACGAAGGTCGAGGACCTGCTGCTCAGCCTCACCGAACGCTCCCGCGACGACCGGCCGTGCGTGGTCCTCGACCCGTTCGGGCTGGCCGAGGGCGTCGTCGACGAGCTGATCTGGGACCCGATCGCCGGCTGTGTGGACCCCAAGGTCGCCGAGCGGCGAGCCAAGGCCTTCACCGCCGGCACGGTCAAGGGTGCGATCACCGGCGGCACCGGGGACGATGCCGCCCGGTTCTACGCCGCGGAGTCGGCGAAGGTGCTGCAGGGCTACTTCCACGCCGCGGCCCTGACCGGGAAGACCCTCGAGGACGTCTTGCAGTGGGTCGCGAACCCGACCGCGGCCACCCAGCCGATGGAGATCCTGCGCCGGCACCCGCACGCCGAGCCGTTCTGGCACGGCCTGCTGCACGGGGCGCTCAACGGCGACGACCGCACCGCCGGCAACACGATCACCACGGTGCAGCAGGCGGTGTCCCTGTTCTTCCAGGCCGACATCCGCCGCCGCTGCGTGCCCGGCCACGGGCACCCGGCGACCGACCTGGCCGACGTGATCCGTCGACGCGGCACCATCTACCTCCTGGGCCGCGAGGACCCCTACGCCTCGGCCAGCCCGCTGATGACCGCGGTGGCCGAGCACGTCTTGGACACCGGGCTGCTGCTGGCCAACAGCTCACCGTGGGGCGGCCGGCTGTGCCCGCCCCTGGTCTCGGTGCTCGACGAGCTGCCCTCGACCGCACCGCTGCCGACTCTGCGCACCCGGATGGCCAACGAGCGCGCGCTGGGCCTGTCGTTCATCTGGGCCGCCCAGACCCGTCCCCAGCTGACCAGCATCTTCGGCGAGCACGAGGCCCGGGCACTGCTCGGGCTCACCAACACCCTGGTGATGTTCGGCGGGTCCAAGGACGTCGCGTTCAACCAGGAGATCTCCGACCTGCTCGGAACAGTCCGCATCGGCCGCGTCACCCACTCCACCGGCGGGTTCAACGGCGGTAGCCGCAACTTCTCCGGCGACGACATCCCCATCATGCGGCCCGAGGAGGTCCGCCAGCTCCCCGAGCGGCGGGCCCTGGTGATCGCGGAGAACGGCAAGCCGATCATCGCCAAGCTGCACCGCTGCGTGGAGGGCAAGGCCGGCGAGCGGCTCCTGGCTGACCAGCGGGCGCTGCGCGCGCGGCTCACCAACGACCGCCGCATGGTCATCACCCCCGAGGCCCGGGCGACCGCCGCCCTCGTCGAGGCGCGCCGCCTCGGCTTCGTCGACGACGAGACCGAACCGACCAGGAGTGAGCTGTGACGACCGAACAGGCCCGAGGGGCCGCGCCCAGCCCGATGGTGTTCCCGTTCCCCGTGCCCGGGGAGCGGGTCCGGCTGGCCTACCGCGAGCTCCACATCGCCATCAACGGCACCGAGGAGCAGAAGAAGGCTCTGGGCAACCACGCCCTGCTGCCGCGGCCCTGGGAGCCGGCCACGTGCCTGGAGCCCGAACTGCGGCACCAGCTGTGGGAGTGGCTCGAGGACGTCGTGATCTGGCTCAACCGCGAGTACACCTGGGACGTCTCCGGGCTCATCCCCAGCTGCTGGCCCCTGCACCCGCACCTGGTACACGAGATCGCGGTGCTGGCCGACCAGCGTCGCCGCGCCGGGCTGGCGATGACCAGCGACGCGCTCGAGGAGTGGCACCGCTACTGCCTGCCCGCCTTCGCCGACCGCATGCGCAACAGGCTGCGGGCCCACTGCGACGACGAGCACAAGAGTTGGCCGGCCAAGCCGCGACACAACGAGCACCTGGGCGAGGCCAGCACCCAGCGGCGTGAGAACGCCTTCGCCCACGACGTCGACGCGCTGCCCGCCAACCGACGGGCCTATGAGCAGCCCGAGCCGGTCGGTCGACCGCGCCTCGTCGAGGTCGACCTGGACACCGGCGAGATCAAGGACGACCCGCTCGGTGCGCAGCCGCGCACCCGAACTGAGAAGGGACCGAGGGAATGACAGAGGCAACGATGCAGGCGAGGGAGCGTTCGGAGGCCATCGGTCGCGCGCAGCGCGCTCTCAAGGCCCTCGGCGAGCACCCGCGCTCGAGCAAGAAGGAGCTCGGCCACGCGCGCGAGCACCTCAACGCCTGCTACTCCCACGGCTCCGGCGAACACGTGTGGAACGCCGTGGCGCAGGTTGAGGCGATGGCCGAGCGTCGCTACGGCGTCCCCAGCGCCGAGGAGCACCGCCAGCTGGTGGAGCCGAGCGAGGATCTCGAGGAGCCCGCCACAGCCGCCCGCGGCCGCGCGGCCGAGGACCGTGCGCCGGTGTCGACGACGCCGGCACACGATGTGGGACTCGCTCCCACCGCGTCGAGATGACGCCGACGCCTGCACCCGGTGCGCGAATCGGCCTCAGAACGCCGCTGAGAGACACCGAACCCGGCCTGACGGGCACGGTGGCGCCGGCGCGTTGTCTCAGAGCGATTCTGAGCGATCCCGCCACTGCGGCCGTCAAGACCTAGAGCCATGCCCGACCCCATGGCCTACGCCTTCCTCATCGTCGTGGCGATCGCCTACCTGGGTGGCGCCGTCCTAGTGGTCGCGGCGCTGGCCAAGGTCCTGGTCGGACGGCTGGCGCACCCGCCGCGCCCCGAGCCGGTCGACCAGGCGCTGCAGCAGCGGGCCGCCGCGGCGATGGCGGCGGTCGCGGAGCTCGCGAACATCGCAGCGCCTGTCACCGACGTCGTCGCGATCCTCGGTGCGCCCACCGGCGACGCGGACCGCGTCGTGGGCGACGGCGGACTGGCGGTGACCCGCTTCCGAGCAGGACACCCGGCCACCGTGGTGTTCGCACGAGCCGCACTCACCGGGCTCAGCTGCGCCGCGGTGCAGAGCCTGGCTGCCCACGATCTATTGACCGCACCAACTGGACTGTCCTGAGCCGTCCTTGTGTAATCCGGGCTGGGCGACTCGCCGATGGATCTGGATGTTCACCGCTCGCGAGGATTTGCGTGCTGCCGTTCGACACAACGAACGACGAGCAGAAGGACGCATGGGATGGAGCGTGATGTGATGGGCCTGGTCGTCCCGAGGGTCGGGACCGTGGCCCACATCGAGGCAGCGCCGGGCACGGTGCTGCTGGATGCCACGGGCGAGCCGGTCGAGGAGGTCAGCGAGTTCTTCGCCACGATGCTGGCCTGTGGCGCGAGCTCCAGCTCGCTGCGTTCCTACGCCATGGCGCTGCTGCGATGGTGGCGGTTCCTGGCCGCGATCGACGTGCTCTGGCAGCGCGCGAGTCGTATCGAGGCACGCGACTTCGTACTGTGGATGCGGCTGGCCGGCCCAGCAAACCGGCCGGGAGGGTACGCGCCGGCGACCATCAACCACGCCCTCGCGGTGGTCAAGATGTTCTATGCCGACCGACTCAGCACCGGCGACGGGCCGCTGCTCAACCCGGTCCCCGACGCCGACCACCGAGCCGGACGAAGGTCGCAAGCCCACCACAACCCGATGCAGCCTTTCGCGCCGGGCCCGCGCGCACCGTTCCGGCAGAAGATGCCCGAGCGGATCCCGCGCCACCTGCCTGACCGGCTCTTCGATGAGCTGTTCGCGACGCTGCGCTCGGACCGGGACCGGGCACTCTTGGCGTTCTACGTTTCGACCGGAGCCCGTGCCTCGGAGCTGCTCGGCGTCACCTTGGACCGTGTGAACCCCGGCGACCAGCGCATCGGGGTGCACCGGAAGGGCTCGGGTCGGCTGCAATGGCTGCCGGCCTCCGCGGACGCGTTCGTATGGCTTCGGCTCTACGAACAGCAGACACGGCGCCCCGACGGCGAGCAGGCGTTGTGGCTGACTCGACGCCGTCCGGTGCGCCCGCTGACATACTCCGCGGCACGACGGATGCTGCAGCGCGCAAACGAGTCGCTGGGCACCGCTTGGACACTGCACGACCTGCGACACACTGCCGCGCAACGGATGGTCGAGGACCCGAAGATGTCGCTGAGCGACGTGCAGTGGGTGCTTGGCCACGCCCACATCACCACGACCCAGATCTACCTGCGTCCGCGCGAGGAAGAGGTCGTCACCCGGGTGCTCGCCCATCACCGTGAGCGTGCCGAACGGCCGCCGACCACACCACCACCGCCCCCGGTGGACACCGTGGGCTACTCAGCCGACGTGCTGGCGGTGCTGTTCGGTGGGCCGCGGCCATGAGCGATCACATCGACGGAATCGCGCATCTGCAGAGGGCCGCGCGTCCATCGCGCCACGTCCCTGCCAACAACGGCGCCCTACGCCCCAAGTCACCGACCCCGACTCTGCCGACACCGGCGATCGCCCGCCCGACCGTGTGGCCCGCCTCCCAGATGAGCTATGAGGAGGTGCTCGACGCGGTCCGCGACCTGGAGCTCGCGGACCGCACCACCTCGCCGAAGCAGGCCCGCAGCCAGGTGCTGTTCGCCGAAACCCTGCTTGCCTGGCTGCTGAGGTTCCCCGGGGAGTCGTGGCAGCAACGCTGGCACGCCTCGGGAGCGGACGCGGCCGGGAAGGAGTGGACCACCTTGGCTGCCGAGCCCGACAAGCATGGCTACCTCGTCGCTGCGGCGGGCCGGCTCCTACTGCTCGACGTGATCCGTCCTGACTACTCCTGGCTCTACGCCACGCACGCCACACCCAGGCTCTACGAACGGCTGCGGGCGCTGCGTGATCCCGCGGGGTTCGCCAACATCGAGCGCCTCTGCGACACCGATGCGCGGATGTTGCCGAGCGACCGGCGCCACGCGCTGAACCAGCTCACCAGGATGCTGGTCCACAACGGCGGCACATTGAGCGACATCACCCTGCCGGATTGCATCGAGGCCCACCGTGCACAGGACGGCTACCGCGGCCGCTCCCACCCCCGCTGGTACACCCTGCTCCGGGAAGCCGCGATCCTGTCGACCGAGAGCCCACCAACCATCTTCGCGGCGTCCCGACGAGGGCAGCTGACCATCGAGGAGATGGTCGACCGCTACGACGTCGCCTGTCGACCAATCAGGGACCTGTTCGTCGCCTACCTCTACGAACGCCGCCCGGCCATGGACTACAACTCCATCCGCTACCTGGCGGCCAAGCTCGTGCTGCTGTTCTGGCGCGACCTGGAGATCCACGAGCCCGGCATCGACTCCCTGCACCTGTCCGACGAGGTTGCCCGCCGCTGGAAGACCAGGCTCAGCGGCCCGGTTCTCTACGGCAGCAACCGCGTCGGGAAGAAGCGCGAGGATCCATACACGATCCTCATGGCCGTCCGTGCCTTCTACGCCGACCTGTCCCACTGGGCGCTGGAAGAACCCGCCCGATGGGCGGCATGGGCGGCACCTTCCCCGGTCGACTCCCGCGACCTGGCAGGCATGACCAAAATGCTCAAGCAGTCGCGGTCACGCACCCACCAGCGCATCCGGGAACTCGCGCCGCTGCTTCCCCGGCTCGTCGACGCAGCCCGCGACAACCGAGCCGCAGCCAAGGAGCTGCGCGATACAGCCGCCGCGACCCCACCTGGCAAGTCGTTCACCGTTGCCGGAGAGACGCTGCGACGGGCCTCCCTGAACAACGACGCGAACACCGGCAGGAAGGCCAGCCGCGGGAACGTCTACGTCGATACGCCGGCGCGCAGCGGCGGCAGCGACCGGCCGCAGGACAATCGCAGGAACCTGAGCCTTGAGGCCGACCGGGCGTTCTGGGCGTGGGCGCTGGTCGAGGTCCTGCGTCACACCGGGGCACGTATCGAAGAGGTTCTCGAGATCACCCACCGCTCCTTCGTCTCCTACCGGCTGCCCTCGACCGGCGAGGTGATCCCGATGCTGCAGATCAGCCCATCCAAGACCGACAAAGAACGGCTCCTGGTCATCGGCCCCGAACTCGCGGTGGCGTTCGCCGAGATCATCTCCCACGTCCGCGGCGTCAACGAGCAGTTACCGCTGGTCAGCCGCTACGACAGCGCCGAACGCGTCCACAGCCCGGAGCTTCCGTTCCTGTTCCAGAGGCCGTGGGGCACGGGCAGGATCACCATGAGCTCCTCCTACGTCATCAAGCTGCTCGATGAGCTGGTCACCACCGCGAAGATCACCAACAGCGACGGCACCCCGGCCAAGTTCAGCCCGCACGACTTCCGAAGGATCTTCGCCACCGAGGCCGTCGCGTCCGGGCTGCCAGTGCATATCACCGCCAAGATTCTGGGCCACGACTCGATCGCGACGACCCAGACCTACGTCGCGGTCTACGACCAGGACGTGATCGAGCACCACCGCGCCTACATCGCACGACGACGGGCGCTTCGACCGTCGCAGGAGTACCGCGAGCCCACCGACAGCGAGTGGGACGAGTTCCTTGGGCACTTCGCCCAACGCAAGCTCGAGCTCGGGACCTGCGGGCGTGCCTACGGATCCGGCTGCCAACACGAACATGCCTGCATCCGTTGCCCGATGCTCCGCCCGGACCCCGACCAGCACGAACGGCTCCAGGGCATCATCGACAGTCTGGAAGAGCGGATCGCTGAGGCCAGTGAACGCGGCTGGCTCGGCGAAGTCGAGGGCCTGCGGACAAGCCTTGCCGCAGCCGAGCAGAAGCTCACGCAGATGCAGCGCACCGCGACCAACCTCGGCATGCCCATCTTTCCGCGCCGTCCGGACGGGCCACGCCGACCGCCGATCCGCCCGTGAGAGAGTCCCGCCATGCGGCAGATTGATCTCTCGGGCGTGGAGGGTGTGCGGTGGGTCCCTGAGGCGCCCACCGGCGTCGGTGCCTTGGTGGTCGCGGGCTCGAGCGGGCGGATCGACTCCCCGCGCGCTGAACTGCTGGCACAACACGGGGCGATAGCCGAGTCCATCCGCTGGTTCGGCGGCCCAGGCCAGCACGACGGCCCCTGGGAGATTCCACTGGAGCTCTTCTTGGGACGCGTCGCAGACCTGGCACGAGATTGCGACCGGGTGCTGGTGCTGGGTACGTCGTTCGGGGCCGAGGCCGCGCTCCTGACGGGCAGCCAGAGCCCTGAGGTCACCGCCGTAGTTGCGTTCGCACCATCTGACGTTGTCTGGGCCGGCGTGCGACCAGACGGCACGCAGACCTCGCACTGGAGCGTCGACGGCGCGCCGCTTCCCTATGTTCCCTTCGACGAGGACTGGCAGTCTGGCGACGACATCCCGGCCTACGTCGGCCTCTACGAGGCGAGTCGCAACCGGTTTCCCGAGCGCGTGCTCGACGCTGCGATCGCCGTTGAGGAAATCAAGGACCTTGTGCTCGTCGCCGGCGGCGACGACCAGGTGTGGCCGGCAACTGCCATGTGCGACTCGATCCAAGCTCGACGGACTGCCCACGGTCTCACGACCACGATCGTGTCTGACCCGGCTGCAGGGCACCGCACGATCCTGCCCGGCGAACCCGTCGTCAGCGGAGGGGTCCGCATGCGACGCGGCGGCACTGAGAAGGCCGACCGCAGCCTCGGCACAGCCGCGTGGGCGAAAATCAACGACCTGCTCGAATTGAAGTGAAGTGACCTGGTCGATCCTGCGCTCGTAGGCTTCAGCAAAGCCGGCGCAAGTGGACAGCCCGGCCCATCGAAGACCAAGGCGAAGCCGACAACACAGGGACAGGCGGATGCTTCGCCCTCGTATTCTCAGCACCATGGAGCCCTACGCGGATGTCGCCGAGTCGTACCGAAACTTTGCCGCCTACGCCGTCTCCGACTCCGAGACCTTCGCTGCTTGGGCGACTCATGTGGCTGATGACGACGCTGCGCGGGAGTGGATCGCGTCCTTACCCGCGGTCAAGCAGCAACCGAACCTCGTGTTCGCTGCCGCACGCTGGCATGGTGTCCCCGCTCCGGGTCCGTACGACCGATTCCGTGACCGCCTGCTGACCGACGACGGGTCACTGCGCGCCACCATCCTGGCCCGCGCCACGCAAACGAACGAGGTCGGACGACTTGCAACCCTGCTGCCGGCCTTTGGTGGCATCGACGGCCCTCTTGCCCTGCTGGAGGTTGGTGCGTCGGCTGGCCTCTGCCTGTATCCGGACCGATGGGGCTACGCCTGGGAGACGCCGCGCGGAACGGTTCGGCTCGGAGGCGACCCTGCGCTGAGATGCCGCGTCGTCGGCCCAGCGCCGCTGCCGACCACGCTCCCCAAGGTCACGTGGCGCGGCGGCATCGATCTGAATCCACTCGACGTCACCAACACCGACCAGATGAGCTGGCTTGAGCAACTCATCTGGCCCGAGCAAACCTCCCGCAAGGCGACGCTGGCTCAGGCGGTCGCGATCGCTCGTTCGGAGCCGCCAGAACTGCTTCGCGGCGACCTGTTGACCGAGCTACCAGCACTGGTTGAGCGAGCCGCTAAGTTCGGGACGGTCGTCGTCTTCCACAGCGCTGTCATCGCCTACCTCGAGCCAGCCGACCGGATCAGATTCGACGACATGATGCGCGACCTTGTCACGGCTGGCGCCTGCCGGTGGATTAGCAACGAAGGCAAGAACGTCCTGCCGTCCATTACCGCAACCGGACCCGTGATCCCGGCGGAGGATCAGACCTTCGTACTCGGGGTCGACGGGCAGATGGTCGCGCAGACGCACGGCCACGGCCTGTCGTTGCGTTGGACGGCCTCCTGAGCTCTTGCAAAGATGAGATCGCGGGCGAGGCTGACCGCGTACGGCGACTCATCGGAGAACGGGCCCTGGAGCTGCCGAACTCGCTGTGATTCTTCCGATGGCACCGACCTGCGACGTGTGGGCACAGCGGGATGAGGCGCACACCTGAGAGGCATGACGAGACCCAGCACGACAGCCCGACTGTTCTGGTGCAGAAAAGAGCTCGCCCACGTCATTCGACGTGATCGGACCTCGGCCGCGGCGCACTACGCGTGGCTGGCTGGCTACCTGATGCTCGTGCTCGCCGGCGGCGGCCTCACGGTCACGGCGCTCGCGGCTGCGCCGCAGCTGGCCGGCCTGGCGATGCTGGCCACGATGACTGCCGCCGTGGCGTTCCTGGGCTTGCGCGTCGCCTTCGACCGGCGGGAGGAGATCGCCGCCGATCTGTTCGCCGTCGACCTGACGCGTGACCTGGACGCGGCGGCCGAGCTGATGCGGTTCTACGAGGACAACGTCGCCCGGCCGCTGCCTGATGGTGGTCTCGGCCGAGCGTGGGCGCGGCTCGAGCGACGCTGGTTCGCCACCCACCCTGAGCCGCAGGCACGGCTCGCCGCCATGCGCCGCCACCTGGTCGACCAGGCGGCGGACTAGCCCTCGACGCCGCCGGCACCACCGGCCACTGCCAGAGACCGCGGCTCGGGGCTGTAGGACAGCACGCCCTCACGCGCGAGCGTCCGGATGATCCGCTCCCGCAAGGCCGGCGCCCAGCCCAGCGCGTCACCGAGCTCGGTCCACGTCGCGCCGGCGCCGGTGCGTTCCCACACGCCGGCGACGTACGTCTTGGCCCGCTCGGCGTCACGATCGACTGCGGCCCGCGCGGTGGCGGCGGCCTCTGCCCGCGCCTGCTGCTGCTCTCGCCACGCCGCCTCGAAGACGTCCAGCGCGGGGGCGACCCAGCCCGGCGACTGCGCGGTCAAATGCACCGGCAGCCGGTGCCGCGGCAGGCCGGGGCGCCCTGCGGCGCCCACCAGGTCTACGTACGCGTCGACCAGCTCGTCCGGCGGGGTACCTGCGTAGCCGGCGGCGGCAAGGAACTGCCGCACCTGAGCGCGCGTCGCACGCCTGGGGTCGCTTCGTGGCAGACATGACACCTTGATCGGCCGGGGGAGAGTGGGCGCCCAAGGCTACTGACGGAAGCCGGACAGTCCGGCCAGTCAGCGTCGCGGAGTGCCGCGCCGTGGCGGCCGCGGGCGGTTGACGTCCTGCCGGTCGCGCGCTGCTCCCTGCGACGCGGTCGGCGCCGGGGTGCTCTCGTCGGTGTCGATCGGGATCTCCAGACGGGAGACGATCCGGTAGCGCAGGTCGCGGGCGGGGCTGTCGCCCAGGGGCTTCTCGGCGACGATCGCGCGGGTGGCGGCGCCGACGTCGTGACCGTGCTCGTGGGCCTGCTGCAGCATCGCTGCGGTGGCCGGCCAGTCGCCTTGGTCGAGCAGGCGCGGGTCGAGCTCGCGGGCCAGCGGCGCCCACCGCTCGGCGGGCGTCTTCTCGGCCGCGGCCGAGAGTCGGGCGCGGACCTCGCTGCTCTTGTGCAGCTCGGCCAGCGCAGCCTTCCGCGGGTCGGCATCCCACGTCTTGACCGCGTCCCGCAGGTCCCGGCTGGCCTGCAGCTGGGACAGCTGCAGCCGTGCTCGCACCTGGTTGATACCCGGCTCCCAGGCCCGGCTGGGACGGGCCGAGATGACCCGCATGGCGGCCGCCCGCGCCTGCTCGGCGCCGAGGTTGTCGAGCCGCTCGGTGAGGAGCTGGTCGCCCAAGGACCGGAAGGCGGGCTGGCCGCTGGCCACCGCGGCGGTGAGCGCGGCCGGGCCGCGCTGAGCGAGCAGGTCGGCGGGGTCGAGTCCGTCGGGGAACCGGGCGTAGCCGGGGTCCATGCCGTGCGGGGTGAGCATCCAAAAGTCGCGCTCGGCCGCGACCTCACCCGCCAGGTCGGCGTCTCTGGCCACGATCGGGTCGCGGCCGACGGCGGCCAGCTGCGCGGCCTGCTCATCGGTCAGGGACGTGCCGAGCGGGGCCACGCCGAGGTACAGGCCGGCGCTGGCGATCGTGACGGCGACCGCGTCCATCGGGCCCTCGACGATCACCGGGACCGCGCCCTCGGCGAGCAGTTCGTCGACGACGCCGAACAGCTGCGCGCCCTTGTGGAATAGCGGGGTGTCGGCGGTGTTGAGGTACTTCGGTCCGGCCTTGTCGTCGTCGGTGAGGTCGGGGCGGCGGCGGCCGACGAGGCCGAGCACCTCGCCCTGGTGGATCACCGGGAACATCACGCGGTCGCGGAACCGGTCGATGAGGCGGCCGGTGCTGGCCTCGGTTGCGACGCCGGTGGCGAGCATCTCGGCGTCGCTGACGCCGCGGTCGCGGAGGTGGTCGACCAGGTTGGTCCAGCCGGCCGGAGCCTGACCGGGGCGGAACCGCTCGTCGCCGGCGAGGTCGACGCCGAACCGGCCGGTGAGGTAGTCGCGGCCCCACGAGTCGGTGAACCGGGACTCGAAGAAGGTCTGCGTGAGCTCGTTGATCTCGACCATGCGCTCACGCGTGACGGGGGAGGAGTGCCACTCGTCGGCGCGCTGGTACATGAGCCGGATATCGGCGTCGGTGGGCTCCAGCCGGGTGCCGCCGAGGTCGCGGATGTAGGCGGCCAGCGTCAGGTCGCTCTCGATGTACTGGTCCTCGTCGACGTCGACCAGGTCCTCCACGAGCGCGTCGACCTGGTGCTCGTCGACCAGGTCGACGGAGGGCTCGAGGTCCATGCCGCGGTCCTCAGCAAGCGGCCACGGGATGTCGTCGGACTGGTCGACGAACATCGCCTCCTCCGGCTCGATGCCCTCCCACAGGTCCGCCGGCGGCTCCTCGAAGTGGTACTCGTGCGCGTGCTCGTCGGGAGCGGTCTCCAGCGCGATCGAGGTCCGCCAGACCAGTGCCTGGCACTCGTCGACGCCCTCCCAGCCGTCGCTCGGCAGCGCCCGGCCGGCGCCCAGCAGGGCCTCGACCTGCCAGCCACGCTGCAGGCCGTGGTCGACGTTCGCGACGAGTGCCGGCCACCAGGTGCTGGCCTGAATGCTCGCGGCCCGCTCGGGACCGAACAGGTCCGCGAGGCGCGGCGCCCAGTCGGTGGTGACGCCCTCTCCGTGGGAGCCGTCGCCGATCTGGGCGGCGACCGCGGGTGTGAGGTGGCGGGCCATGCGCCACCAGAGCGCGGCCGCGGCGAGCTCGTCGGGCAGCGCGCCGGCCGGGTGATCGGGTGCGGCGGCGGTGCGCAGCAGCTCGTGGGCCGTGACGCCGGCACGCGACATCGCGGCCAGCCGCTCGGCCAGGAGCGGGGTGAACTCGTCGTCGCGGACCTGCGGGGCGAGCGAGTAGAGCAGCTGACGCCATTCCTTTAGCGCCGGCGTGTGGTCACCGGTGACGGCCAGGTTGAGGCGCCGCTGCCACGTCGCCGACGCCTTCTGCAGCTGCGGTGCGCCGGTCGGTCGCCGGTCGTCGACGGGGACCTGCATGGCTGCCCGCCAGACCTCGACGTCGGCCACCGTGGCGGCCCCGGGGCGGATGCCGTTCTGCGCCCACACCGGCAGCGAGGGCTGCTCGGCGGCGCGGGTCTGGACCTGCTCGGCGAGCTGCTCGACCAGGTGCGCCCGCTGGGAGAGGTAGGCACCCCAGTGCGGGTCCTCGGCCAGACGGGCCGGGATCCCGGGCATCCACGGCAGCGGGCCGGCGCCCGCGTTGCGCAGCCCGGAGGCGTCGAGGCGCCAGTCCAGGACCGCGGCCCGGTCGCGTGCGCTCTCCAGCTCCCGGTCACCGGCGGCGGCCCGGAGCGCTTCGACGGGGTTCTCGCCGCCGGCCGCGCCGAGCAGCAGCAGGTGGGCGCGCAGGGTGGGCCAGGCGGCCTCGTCGGAGAGGCCCGGGGCGAGGGTTTCGACGGCGGTGTCCAGCGCGTCGACCATGTTGACCGTGGTGCCGTCGGCGGCGGTGATGGTCTCGTGGCGCAGCAGGTCCTCGGCTGCGACGTAGAGGCTGTCGAGGTAGCGCTGGGAGGCCTCGCCGAGCCGGGTGGCCGGGTCGGCCTGCTCGCGGATCAGGCTGGTGGCGGACCGCTGGGCGTCGTCGCGGGCCAGCATCGACTCGAGGATGTCGGTCGGGGTCAGCGGACGGACCAGGGTCGGGTGGATCACCGAGTGCGGGTCGCCGTCCCCGACGACCTCGAGGTAGACGTGGTTGCCGCTCTTGCCGCGGGTGAGCATCGTGTAGAGCTGCTGGCGCGACTCGTTGCCGGGGGCCAGGCCGTGCATGGTGTCGGCGGTGACGCCCTGGGCGGTGTGCACGGTGCAGGCGTAGCCGAGCTCGGTGGAGGCCTCGACGTACTCCTGGGGGAGGCGGACGGTACGGCCGTGCTGGGTGTGCTGCACGGTCAGGTCGCCGCCCTCCTGGAGGGCCAGGACGGTCCAGCGGTCGCCGTTCTTGACCCAGTCGGTGGCCGAGGTGCGCAGCTTGCGGTCGTTGGTGCGGGTGATGATCAACTCGCCAATGCTGGCCTCGTTGCCGTCGGCCAGGCGCCGGGCCAGGCCGGGCCTCGCGGGGTCGGCCCCCTCGAGTCGGTGGGCGCGGGCCTGCTGGTTGAGCTCGCTGACCAGCTCGCGGGTCGGGGCGAGCATGATCGCGTCGAGCCCCGCTGCGCGGTCGGCCTGCCAGGCCGCGAGCACGTCCTCGGTCATCGTGGTCAGGTCGCCCACGTGCACCCGGTCGCGGTCGAGGTAGAAGCCCAGGGCCTCGCCCTTGCCCTCGCGCAGCGCCAGCGAGGCGGCGCCTTCGGCCGGGTCGGTGAACCGCACGAGCTCGGTCAGCTGCAGCGCGCTGTGGGTGGCGCGGATGTCGCGCAGCACGCCGCCGGCGCCGATTGCGGCGAGCTGCTGGTCGTCGCCGACCAGGCGGACGCTGCCGCCGCACGCGAGGACGTGCTGCACGGCGATGTCCAGGGAGAGCGTGTCGGCCATGCCGGCCTCGTCGATCACCACGAGCGTCTGGGGGCCGATGCCGGCGACCCAGTCGGGGGCATCGCCAGTGATCAGGGAGTGGGTGAGTTTGGCGAGGGTGTCGGTCTGGGTGTCGATCTGAGAGCCCATCGAGACCCTCAGAGCGTCCGCGGCCGCGGCTGAGGGGGCGAGGCCGATCACGCTGCCACCGCCGTCGGTCCAGGCCTGGGCGAGCGCCCGCATCGCCGTGGTCTTGCCCGAGCCGGCGGGCGCGATCGCCAGCTGCAGCCGGGCGCCGGAGGTGGCCATCTCCTTGACCAAGGT
>JBPPMQ010000161.1:0-21762 GCA_051306135.1 Nocardioides sp.
GTCGCGGTGACCTCCGGCGTGTCGTTGGTTGATTCATCGTCGCCTCCGGAGCAGGCGCTGAGAGCAAGCACGGTGGTCAGGGCGACCGCGATCAGGTGCGCGCTACGCATGGAATCTCCTTCTGGGGGTGGCCGGCGACCGGGTCGTGACGTTGCCTCCGGCCCCACGGCGGCAGCGTGGGAGACGGCGACGCGGAACTACTATCCCGCATAGGACAACGCCCCTCGAACAGGGCGCCGCACCGGATGCGCTCGACGGTGAGGGTGCCTGGGAGGGCGGGGGTTCGATCAGGGTCGGGTCGCGGTGACCAGCCAGGCGGCGCCGTCGAGGAAGACGCCGTCCGCGCGCACATACGGGGCAAGGGCGGTGGCGACCGCCTCCCAGCCCTGGGCGGTGGCGGCTGGGCCGGAATCGCCGAACACGGCCTGGCCGAACTCACTCTGCCGTAGGAACCGCAGGGCGTCGTTCAGGTCCGCGCCTTGGTACATCGGCGCCACGGTCGGCTGGACCTCGACGTCGGCGAACCCGGCGTTGGCTAGCAGGGCCTGGGGGCGTCTGGGGTCGGCCAGCGAGAAGGCGGCATAGGACCAGCTGTCGGCGGTGAACTCGGGCATCGGCACGTGTTCGAGTGCCGCGGTCAACGGAACCATCAGGTGCTGCTGATGTGTGAGGTCCTGCCAGCAGGTGAACACCAGCCGCCCGCTCGGTCGGAGCGCGGTGCACAGGTTGGCGAACGCGGCGTCGGGGTCGGCGAAGAACATCACGCCGAATTGGCTGAGTGCGAGGTCGAACTCCTCGAAGCCGAGGTCCTCGGTGGTCTGGACGTCGGCGCGGAGGAAGCGTGCGTTGTCGAGCCCGAGCTCGACGGCCCTGTGTTGGGCGACCTCCAGCATCGGGGTGGCGACGTCGACGCCGACGACCCTGCCATGTGGTCCGACCGTGGTGGCGGCGTCGATGGTGCGATCACCCATGCCGCAGCCGGCGTCGAGGACGCGCATCCCGGGTTGCAGTTGAGCGGCGGCGAGGAGGGTGCTGCCGAAGGGTGCGTGCATGCGCTCGTAACGGGCTTGCTCGGTGATCCATCGTTGCCCGACTTCGCCGTCCCAGGCCCTGATCATGGGTGAGTTGTCTGGCTCCATTGCCCGCTCCATCGCCGGTTCCATCACTGTGATCTCTTGGGCGTGTACCGGGCCGAGGCAGTGCGGCCACCAACCCATCTACTACGATGCAGCATAGTAGTCGGTGTCGAGTTGAGGACGTGCGCGTGAGTACCCAGGTGAGAGTGGCCCTGCTGATTGCCGGGGCGTTCGTGGTCGCGATCGGTGGGCTGCTGTTCTGGGCCGGTCGTGACGATGCGGCCGAGCCTGGCTCGGACGCCCCCGGTGGTGCTGCTGATTCGCGGCTGGTGCGCGAGGACAGCCGCATCATGGGGGAGGAGGGCTCCAGTGATGTGGTGCTCGTGGAGTTTCTGGACTTCGAGTGCGAAGCCTGCGGGGCCGCCTATCCGATCATCGAGGACCTCCGCGAGGAGTACGCCGGGGAGGTGACGTTCGTGGCCCGCTACTTCCCGCTGCCCGGGCATTTCAACTCCGAGCGCGCCGCCCGCGCGGTGGAGTCGGCGGCGCGGCAGGGCAAGTTCGAGGAGATGTACCAGCGGATGTTTGAGACCCAATCCTCCTGGGGTGAGCAGCAGGAGCCCTTGGACGACCGCTTCCGTGAGTACGCCGTCGAGATCGGCTTGGACATGGACCAGTACGACGCCGACTACGCCTCCGATGAGGTGGCCGACCGGGTCCAGCGCGATGTCGAGGACGGCACTGACCTCGGAGTCCAGGGGACCCCGACGTTCTACCTCAACGGCGAGCTGTTCGAGCCGACCTCGGCCGAGGACTTCAGCACCGCGATCGATGACGCCCTCAACCAGTGAGCAGGGAGTGAGGGAGGAGTGAGACCAGCGTTGGAGAAGACCACCGCGGACCCAGCGGTCACCAACTCAGCAAGAACGGGCCCGGCAGTCACCGACCGCATTGCAGTCGTCGACGAGGCACAGATGGACCGCACCCAGACGAGTGACCAGCCGACGGATGGGACGGCGAGGGGGCGGTCGCTCGAGGCTCGTCCCCTCTCGGACCGTGCTCTGGGGTGGCTGCTGCTCGTGGGGGGCGTGGTCGGTTTCAGTGCGGCGTTCGTGCTGGCGGTGGAGAAGATCGCGCTACTGAGCGACCCGAATTACACGCCCTCGTGCAGCCTGAACCCGGTGCTCAGCTGCGGGTCGGTGATGCAGACAGCGCAGGCCGAGGCGTTCGGGTTCCCGAACCCGCTGCTCGGTGTGGCGGCGTTCCCGGTGGTTGCCGCCACAGGCGCTGCGCTGCTGGCGGGCGCCCGGCTGGCCCGCTGGTACTGGCTGGGGTTGCAGGCCGGGGTCACCTTCGGGGTGGTGTTCGTGGGGTGGCTGATCTTCCAGAGCCTGTACCGGATCGGCGCCTTGTGCCCTTACTGCATGGTCGTGTGGACGGTGATGCTGCCGCTGTTCGGGTATGTCACGCTGCGTAACGCCACCACCGGGATGTTCGGCGCGAAGGTCGGCGGGAGCCGGGTGGTGCTGGTGGCTGCGCAGTGGCACCTGGTGGTGCTGACGACGGCGGTCGTGGTCGCGTTGGGCCTGATCGCAGACCGGTTCTGGTACTACTGGTCGACCCTGGTGTGAGCGCGACATGACCAGCATGAACGTCGTCGGGGTAGGGGTGGTCGCGTGAACGGGCTGCAGGACACCGTCCTCTCCGGCTCCCTCCTCTTGGCGGCCGTGGTCGCCGCGACCGCCGGGGTGGTGTCCTTCTTCTCCCCTTGCTCGCTGCCGCTGTTGCCGGGCTACCTGTCCTATGTGGCCGGGGTGTCGGGCCAGGAGTCGACGGTCGTGCGCGAGCTCCAAGGTCATGCGCCGACGGCCCGCGGTCGCACGATCGCGGGTGCGGGGTTGTTCGTGCTTGGGTTCGCGGCGGTGTTCACCAGTTACGGCGCGTTGTTCGGTGCGTTGGGTTCCCAGCTGGTGCGCCACCAGGAGGACATCATCCGGTTCTCGGGGGCGCTGACGGTGCTGTTCGGGCTGGTGTTCGCGCTCGCAGGCGCCCGGGTTCCGCTCCTGGGGCGAACGGTGCGGCTGCGGTACCGACCGCGAGTCGGGCTGGCCGGCGCGCCGCTGCTGGGTGTGGTGTTCGGGGTGGGGTGGACTCCGTGCATCGGCCCCGCGTTGGCTGCGGTGCTCACGTTGGCCACGACCTCTGCGACGGCGGGTCGTGGCGCGGTCCTGGCGTTCGCCTACAGCCTCGGGTTGGGTCTGCCGTTCCTGCTGGCGGCGTTCTCGGTCAGTGGAGCGATGCGGCGGTTGGCGTGGGCCCGGCTCCACGCTAGGGCGATCGCGCGTGCCGGCGGCGGGTTCCTGATCGTCCTGGGCGTCCTCCAGTTGACCGGGGTGTGGTCGGAGTGGATGGCCGCGATGCAGGCCCTGATCGCCGGCTGGCAACCCCCCATCTAGTACACCCACGACTGATACGGGCGCGCAGAACGGATCGAATACCGCGGGATCGGCCCCCGGTTGGCAGAAGGGGCAGGAAGGGATGGAAGGCGAGGCAATGGTCAGCAGACCCAGCACACCTGGTCCGGCCGGTGCACCCGGTTCATCTGGTGCACCGTCCCCGTCTCGGACCCCGGGGACGCGGATCCTGCCGGTCCTGGTCGTCCTCGCCGTGATCGGTTTGGTGGCGTGGCTGGTCGCTAGCGGTTCAGACGGTGGTGACCCGCGGGCGCGGTCCGCCGACGGGTCGGTGGTCGAGGAGTTCGAGCCTGACGACCGGATCGAGGGCGAGCCGTTCCAGGCACGGATGCTCAGCGGGGATCGGTTCGATTCCGGCGATCTGGCCGGCCAGGTCGCGGTGTACAACGTGTGGGGATCGTGGTGCGTGCCCTGCGTGACCGAGGCACCCGAGTTGGTCGAGGTCGCGGAGGAGTTCACCGGCCAAGTGCAGTTCGTTGGCATCAACGTGCGCGACAACGACGCGGCCGCGCGTGCCTTCGAGCGCGATCACGACGTGCCCTACGACAGCGTAGTCTCCTCGGATTCGAGCCAGGCGATTCTCGCCTTCCAGGGCGCCCTGGCCGCCGCGGCGGTGCCGACCACGCTGGTCGTCGACGCCGAAGGCCGGGTCGCGGCCCGTGCCGTGGGGCCGGTGACTGCGAGCACGCTGCGTGCCTTGATCGAGCCCGTTCTGGCCGAGACGGATGCGCAGGACTAGAGCCGCCGCGGGGCGCCGGCCCGGCGGTGCCCGATCCAACAGGAACCGATTCGACAGCAACCGGTCCGGGAGGCATCGGTCGGGCAGGCACCGCCGTGCCGGGTCGGCTCGACGTGTCATCGTCGTCTCGGCGCTGGTGGCAATGGTGCTGGGTGGTACAACTGCGGCGGTCAGTGGCGGGCTCGGACGGCCGCAGCCCACGGAGGCGAGGACGCCTCCACCAGACGCGTTGCCCATGCTGGACGAGCCAGCCGCGCAACCGGCTCCCTCGCCAGGGCCGCCCGCGTCGCTACCGGAGATGCGGGCGAGGGACGGCGCTCGACGGGGCCGCACCGGCCGCGTCCCAGCCGGATCGAGGTCCACACGTGACGCGACGAGGCAGGCGGGAATGAGGATCCCGGCCGCCGGGTCCGGCAAGTTCGTCGTGACCGCGCCCCCAGGCACCACCGCCGACCACGCTGCCGGAGCCGGGGAGCTGATCTACACGGTGGAGATCGAGGAAGGTCTCCCGTTCGCCCCTCAGGTGACCGCGCGCACGATCGACCGCATCCTGGACGATGACCGTGGCTGGCCGACGGTGGCCGGCCGCACCTTCCACCAGATCGCCGATGCTGGTGAGTTGCGGATTCTGCTCGCCACCCCGGAAACCACGGATGAGCTCTGTGCGCCGCTGAGGACGAACGGTGAGGTCTCCTGCCGCAACGGGGACCTGGTCGTGCTCAATGCCCGGCGGTGGGCCTTCGGCACCGACGGCTACCAAGATGCGGTGCCGATGTACCGCACCTACCTGGTCAACCACGAGGTCGGGCACGCCATCGGGTACCCCCACGCCGACTGTCCCGGACCGGGGGAGCGGGCGCCGGTGATGCAGCAACAGACCTACGGGCTGGACGGCTGTCGGCGCAACCCCTGGCCGAGCGCCGGCTGAGAGCCAACGACGCACGCCCAGCCACGGACGAAGCGACCAGCCGGCCGGGTCTCAGCCGAGGATGGTGGTGCAGCCGGTGATGATCATCTCCACTATCGGGGACATCGCCAGCGCGACCGGCGTCGCCAGCAGGATGGCCGTGCCCAGGAAGACCGCGAGGCTCTGGCGTCGCTTCCATGGCTTCCACGGTCCCGCGGCGGCCGCGAGCCGCTCCACCCGGGCCACTGCGGCCACGTTGCCGGCGCCGAGTCCGGGCTCAGGTACGCCGGCGGCGGCAGGGCCGGAGCCGAGTGTCACCAGGGCCCGGGCGAGCCCGTGGCGGTCGTGTGCGGCGTCGTCGGCCTGCATCTCGATCAGGGTGGACACCTGCTCGTGTGCCACTCGGAAGACCGCCAGAGGGCCAAGCGCGCGGCGCAGCACGTCGGCGAGCGCGAGGGCCAGGTCGTGACGGGACCGCAGGTGTGACCGCTCGTGGGCGAGCACGAGTTCCAGCTCGTGCGGGTCCAGCATCTCGAGGGCGGCGCTGGTGACCACGACTCGCTTGCGCAGTCCTGGGAGGCAGTAGACGAGCGGCTTGGGGTGCTTGACGATCACGAACCCGTCGGGGTGCTCGGTGCCGAGTATCCGCAGCAGGTTCAGCTGGGTGTGGCGGCCGCGGGCGGCGTTGACCACGGTCGAGGTGGTCAGCCACAGCATCCGGATGGCGAGCCCCGCGGCGGCCAGAGCTGCGAGGTAGGCGACCCAGATGCCTGCTGGGGTCTGGTAGTGCTCGATGACCTCGGCCGGGGTTGTGCGGCACAGCCGGGCGATGAACTCAGCGAGGGGTGCGAGCGGTGCGGCGAGGGTGAGGCCAACGAGCGCGATCGCGGCGACGACCGAGACCGTCAGCGCCTGCCACGCCAGGATGCCCCAGCCGGGAGCTCGCAGCACCCAGGCCGCACCGAGAAGGAGCCGCGGGCCGAGCGCAGCGGCCAATGCGACGAATACGAGGAGGACGGCGGGGGCAAGCACACGCTCACTCCTTCTCGCCTGGATCACGTGACTGATTGCCACGCCTGCCGAACTTCGCCAGGGCGGTGCGAACTTGGACCTGTTCTTCTGAGGAGAGCTGCTCGACGAAGTTGAGCAGCGCGGCACCACGGTCGGGGGTCTGGGCGAGGACGTCTTCGAGCATGCTCGCGGTGTGGCCCTCCTGGGACATCACCGCGGTATAGACATAGGCACGGCCCTGCTTCTGCCGATGCACCAGTCCCTTGCGGTGCAGGTTGTCGAGCACGGTCATCACCGTGGTGTAGGCGATCTTGCGCTCCCGCTGGAGATCGTCGACGACCTCGCGCACCGAGGCTGGGCGATCCCAGTCCCACAGCCGATGCATGACTGCTGCCTCGAGTTGTCCCATCTGCCTCATCCGACCTCCACATCCCACGCATGCAACCGACCGTCTACGATGGTGCATCGTAGACCGGTTGGTTCGCCGCGTCTCGTTGCTAGTTGGCTCCAGTTCCGTCCTCAGGATCCCATGTCCTCCAACTCCCCCGCAGCTCGCGGTCGGACCGGGGCTCCCAACGCCCGGACCCGCACCGGGCCTGCTGGAGACCTATGCAGCCTCGGCGGCGAACTCGGCGGATGCAGCAAGATCGGCCGGCGTAGCAGCCTCGTCAACGCGGTCGGTGCCGCCGGAGGTGGACTGGTGGCCGCGCTGTGCTTCGAGCCGGTGGGCGCAGGCTGGCTCGCACCGGTAGCGATGGCGCTGCTGTGGGCCAGCGTGGCCCGCGTACCGCTGAGGTTCGCGGCCTTGTCCGGGCTGTGCTTCGGTTTGGCCTTCATGCTCGTGCTGCTGTGGTGGTTGGAGGACTCGATCGGATGGGCGGCCTGGCTGGGCCTTGCCGGCGCCTTGGCAGTGAGTGTCGCCGTGGCCAGCGTCGGGGTGCGTGCGGTGGCGTCGCTCCCGGCCGGGCCGGTGTGGGCCGGTGCGGTGTGGATCAGTGCCGAGTCGTTGCGCAGCGGCTGGCCGCTGGGAGGTATGCCGTGGGGCCGGCTCGGGTTCACCGCCATCGATACCCCGTGGCAGCCGCTCCTCCCCTACGCCGGGATCACCGGCACTGGGCTCCTCATCGCGACCGGAGGTTTCGCATTTGGCCACGCCTGCAGCGTCTTCCTGCGCCGCACTTCATCGCTGCGTCGCGCCGCGGCCGCCGGAATGCTGGCGGGCGTATGCGCGGCCGTTCTCGCCGGGGCGATCTGGCCCTACCAGGTCCCGGCCGGTGCAACGACCACAGTGGCCGCGGTCCAAGGCGGCGTTCCCGGTGATGGCCGGGATCTGGCGGGCCATCACCGGGCGGTCACCCGCAACCACGTCGAGGCGACCACCGCGCTCGCCAACGGCCTCACCTCCGATCAGAGGGAGTCGCTCGCGTTGGTGGTGTGGCCGGAGAATGCTACCGCCGTCGATCCGGTCCGCGACCCGGTTGCGCGCGTGGGGGTCGAGGAGGCCGTGGCCGCCGTGGGCGTTCCCGTGCTGGTCGGGGGGATCTTCGACGGCCCGACCGCTGAGACGGCCTACAACCGCGGACTTCTCTGGAGACCCGACAGCGGACCCAAGGTCGGCGGGGGCGGGGTGTATACGAAGACGCATCCGGTGCCCTTCGGGGAGCACATTCCGTGGCGGTCGGTGATCGGCGGTTGGTCGTCGCGGTTCGACCGCATCCCACGTGACATACTCCCCGGCCAAGGCGAGGGACCACTGTCGGTGGACGGTCTGCTGGTGGCTGACGCGATCTGCTTCGACGTTGCCTACGACGACGTCCTTCCCGGGCAGGTCGCTCGCGGTGGACAGATCGTGGTGGTGCAGACCAGCAACGCCACCTTCACCGGAACCGTCCAGCCCGAGCAGCAGTTCGAGATCACTCGGGCTCGGGCAGTTGAGCTGGGGCGGACGGTCGTGGTGGCCTCTACCAACGGTGTCTCCGGGGTCATCGCCGGCGACGGCGCCGTGACCCAACGTGCGCCAGGGGAGGAGACCGCGACGTTCGTTGCCGAGGTTGAGCTCGCCGATCGGGTGACGCCGGCGGTGCGTTCCCAGTCGGTGCGGTCGGCGATCATTCCCGCAGTCGGGGCGGTGGGGCTACTCCTGGCGTTCGCCCGTGGTCTCCGGCGCCGAGGGAGGGGCAGGGTCCCGGCTCGGCTTGAAGGATCCGTCGAGCTTGCCAAGGCGGGTGAGGTAGGCGTTGTAGTCGGCCATCGCCTGCCCCCCGGTGCGGGCCTCGGAGCGGTCGAACCGACGTCGCTCGCGTCGATCGGAGGCCACCCATCGGACGATGAGGGCTCCGGCGAGGATCGCGAGCGGGTAATCACCTAGCGCCCATCCCAGTGATGCGCCGAACTGCTGATCATCGAGCAGGGAGGCTCCCCAGGGCCGCTGGAGAGCTGAGAACCAGTCCGGTGCGAGCACTTGGTCTGAGGACATGAGCGAGACCGAGAACAATGCATGAAAGGCGAACGTCACCATCAACAGCACCGCCCGGAGCGGGAAGATGGGTCGGTGGATTCCCGGGTCGATGCCGACCAGGCAGTTCGCGAGTAAGAACCCGGCGAGGAGGAAGTGGGCCACCATGGCCACGTGCATGGTGTGAGACTCCAGCGACAGCTCGAACAGGCCGCTGTAGTAGAAGACGACCAGGCTCACCACAAACATCGCGGCCGTCACTACCGGGATGGTCAGGATGTGGGCCAGGAACGACCGCAGTGCCTCTTGGATCCACTCCCGAGGCCCGAGTGACCCGTCGGTACGACGGGGCAGTGCCCGTAGCGCGAGTGTTATCGGTGCACCGAGTACGAGGAACGTGGGTGCGGCGGTCGCGATGGTCATGTGTTGGACCATGTGCATGCTGAACAGCACCCGTCCGTAGACGCCCGGGGAGCCGCTGGTGGCCCACACGACGAGCAGCCAGCCGAGCAGCCAAGCGATGGTGCGCAGCAGTGGCCATCCGTCACCCCGTGCCCGGAGCCGGAGCACCGCACTTAGGTACCAGGCGGTCATGGCCAGGGCGACCGTGAGCCAGATCAGGTCGGGCTTCCACTGTGTGAACCACTCACCGACGCCGAGTTCGGGTGGCAGGTCGGTGCCGAGGAGGGCCTGTGCGTTGCTGAGCGACGGGTCGGACTCGGGGGTTGGTGGACTGGTGCGACTCAGCGCGACCCCGGCACCAGCGCCAGTCAGCAGCAGGGCAACCTCGCAGAACGCAAGCCGGGCGAACGCACTCGAGGCGCCAGGCTCGATACGCCTGACGATGCGGGTCCGCTGCCACCAGCCGAGAACGGCGACCGCGCCCAGCACCGCGACCTTGACTGCCAGCATGGCCCCGTAGCTGGTGGTCAGTGCCCATGCGGCGGGTAGGCGCAGGGCGGCACCGGCAACCCCGGAGAGTGCAACCAGCAGCAGGCACCAGCCCGCAAGCCGGGAGTAGCGGCGTACGACGGGTCCGAGGTTCTCGCCCAGGTGCCGCCGCACCACCAGTAGGCCGACCAGGCCGCCGGTCCACACGGTCACGCCGAGCAGGTGGAACAGCTGCAACTCCACCAGGCGGTTGTGATCCAGCGAGCCGGTCGCGTGTCCGCCGAGCGCCATCGGCCACACTCCGGCCAGCGCCACCAGCGCCGCAAACCCCATCCCTTCGGGACGTCGGACCATCAGGCAGGAGGTGGCGAGCAGCGCCGCCAGGACGGCACCGGTGAGCAGGTAGCGGCCGGGGTCGAAGTTGGTGGCGAAGTACCACACCTGCGACCAGAACCCCTCGCCGCCTACGGGCTCACCGAGGGCGTCGGCGTAGACGAAGATGAGCATCGCCAGCGTGCTCCACGCCCACGACATCGCGGTCACGGCACCGACCTTCAGCAGCAGCCGCTGCGTCGACGACACGCTGCGGGACCCACCACCGGATCCGTCACTGGATCCGGGGGCGGTGGGCAGGCAGGTGGCCGCGAGCACCACGACCCCGACCGCGACGGTCGCGCTGGCATCCCGCACCGCCTGCACTACCGGCAGGCCCCACCGTGTGACGGTCCCCGAGTCCGGCAGCCCCGGCAGGCTGGTGACCGCAAGGCCGTCGGAGAGGAACAGCAGCCCCAGCGCGACACCTGGCGCGAGAGCCGTGAGCAGCAGCAGGCCGGCGGCGCGCCAGGTTCCGCTGCCGGTCACCGCGGAGCCGGTGACCGCGGCGTCACTCGGCGCGATTGGGCTGGTCATCGTCGGGTCCTGGCTGATCGGGTTCTGATACGTCTGCCTCGGAGTGGGCCTCGGGAGTGGCGGCGTCCGTCCTCCTGTCGGACCCCCCGTGGTCGGTTTCTGCGTCATCGCCTGCTGCGGCGGCGTCGGCAGACGTTCCGTCGGCCGACTGGACGGGTGCCACTCGGGCGACCCGGGTCACCAAGAGCAGTGCGGCGAGCAGGAGCAGAAAGCCGCCAAGGATCACGGGTGCCACAAGTCGCCACGATCCCGCGCCGTCGTCGCCCTCTCGCGCTTCGCCGGTCTGCTCGCCACTCCCTGACGCCGCACCATCGGCTGGCTCGGCGGGCGCGCGCTCCTCAGATCCTTGGCGATCGGAAAGGGTGGCGGTTGATGCATTGGCCTCTGGGTCTTCGGGGTGCTCAGTGGTCGCGTTCGCGGGAAGGCGCACGGTGAACGACAGCGTCCCCTGGACGGGGTGCCCGTCGGCGGAAGTGACGCGGTAGGCGACCTCCCAGGCGCCACCGGCCATGCCTTCGCCGGGGACGTCGGCCACCAGCGTGGTCGGTTCCGAGCCCGCCGTTACCGTCAGCTGTGCCGCTTCCCGGCCCGACGTGGTGAGGGCGACCTTCGCGAGGCGCGGCTCCATCGGCTCGTTGAACCGCAGCGTCACCTGGTCTGGGGCCTCTCGCAGCGTGGAGTCAGCCGCGGGGTCGGAGCCGACCAGGTCGGTGTGGGCCGCTGCGGGCGGGGCGGGCAAGGCGAAGACGACGACCGATGCGAGCATCGAAACCAGCAGCGCACTTAGCAGCGCTCGGCTGGGGTGCACGGGCTTGTCGGTCAAGGGGATTCTCCAGCCGTTCACAGACAACTACTATGCTTCATCGTAGACAGCGGTCGACTAGGAGGGGACATCGGGATGGGTGTCGGTCACGGGCATGGGCACGGGCCTCAGGATGCGGGCCAGGTCACGGGACACGCGGGCGCGCGTTACCGGTGGCGGCTCGCGGTCTCCTTCGGGCTCATCGCGACGTTCTTTGTCGTCGAGCTTGTCGCAGGCATCATCAGCGGCTCCCTCGCCCTGATCTCCGACGCCGGCCATATGGCCGCCGACGTCGTCGCCCTGGGCGCCGCTCTCGTGGCGACCAAGATCGCCACCCGCCCCGACGCCACCGGCCGCCGCACCTACGGCTCCTACCGAGCGGAGGTCTTCGCCTCCGGGCTCGCCGTTCTGCTCATGCTGGGCGTCGCCGTCTACGTCGTCATCGAGGCCATCGGTCGTATAGGCACCAACCCCGACGTTGACACCGGCGCCATGTTGGTCGTCGGTTTCCTCGGTCTCTTGGTGAACCTGGTCGCCCTGGTCCTGCTGCGCGCCGGAGCGAAGGACTCGCTCAACGTCAAGGGCGCCTATCTGGAGGTCGTCGCCGACACCGCCGGTAGCGTCGGGGTTCTTGCCGCAGCCGGTCTCATCGCCGCCACCGGTGAGGGGTACTGGGACACCGCTGTCGCGTTCGCGATCGGCGCCTTCGTGGCGGTGCGCGCGGTCATGCTCGGCCGCCAGGTCCTCGCGGTGCTCGGGCAGCACGCGCCCGCCGGACTGGACATCGACGCGGTCGCGGACTCCCTGGCCTCGGTGCCCGGAGTGAAGGATGTGCACGACCTGCACGCCTGGACCCTCACCTCGGGGATGAACGTGGCTACTGCCCATCTGGTCCTCCTCGACAACACCCAAGGGCAACCCGCCTTGGTGGCCGCACAAACGATCTTGCGGAAGGACTACCTCATCGAGCACGCCACCTTGCAGGTAGAGGAGAAGCGCACCGCCAACTGCGACGAAGTGACCTGGTAGCTGCGCATCAGTTGCTGGCTGCTGGGCGAGGGACGCGGGTCGCGGGTCGACTGGTGTCTCAGTGCGTGTCGCCGGCCATCTCGCCCGACCCTCCATCATCATCATCCTCGGTACAGGCGACGGGTCCATGTTTCTCGGCGGGCAGATCTACAGACCGATCTTGGGGCATGGCTTCCGGTTGGCTCTCGGGTTCGTTCTGGGCTGCCTCTGTCGCGGAGGATGAGCGCTGCTCGCGGGCAGCGGCGAGCCCGTCGGGCACCCTGTTCTCGGTCAACCAGAACACCAGCGTCCCGACACCCACGCAGACGGCGATGGGGATACCGACGAACATCGCGATGATCTCCCACCAACTCACGGCTGCCCCCTGTCACCACGGCGGTGCATCTGATCGCGTCGTGCCGCCTGCAATGGGCGCGGTCACGACCGGGTCAAACTCCGGCGTAGGAGTGCAGGCCGGGGATCCAGATGTTGACCCCGACGAAGTTGAACAGGAACGCGGCGTAGCCGAAAAGGCTGAACCATGCCGCGCGGCCTCCGCGCCATCCGGCCGTGGACTGGGCGTGGAGGTAGGCGGCGTAGAGCACCCAGGTGATGAACGCCCATGTCTCTTTGGGGTCCCAACCCCAGTAGCGGCCCCAGGCGGCTTCGGCCCATACCGCGCCCGCGATGACGGCGAAGGTCCAGATCGGGAAGGCGAACACGATCAATCCGTAGGAGACTCGCTCCAGCGTCTCCGACCGCAACTCACCACCAGCCCCGCGGCGGGTTGCGTCAATGCTCGAAGTGGCGTCGTTGGTGCGTTCGCGGCGCCGCTGGATCAAAAACGCTCCCGAGGCGAGTGCGGAGATGGTGAACACGCCGCCGGCGACGATGGCCGCAGCCACATGGATGACCATCCAATAGGAGTTGAGGACGGGGATCAGCGCATCAACCGGCGTGTAGAGAACGGTGACGGCGAGCCCGAGGCACACTAGAACCAGTCCGGCGACTCCGATCCCAAGCCCCTCGATCCGGTAGCGCCGCAACCCGACGACGAAGGCGGTGGCGATGGCAGCGGCGCCGACCATGGCGAACTCGTACATGTTTCCCCACGGCGCCCGCTCCGCGGCGACACCTCGTGCTACCACGGCCGCGATGTTCACGCCGCAGGCGATGGTGAGAAGTCGGCCCGCTATCCGCGCGGTCCGGCCGAGGTCGCTTCGGTCGAGCAACGAGTCCACGTTGGATGCCTTAACGTCCTCGGGCGGATCCGCTGGACCTACGGCGACGGGTGAGTCGACGGGATTGGCCGACCCGGTGACCGCGGCGGGCGTGGTGGAGCGAGTTCGGGTGCCGAACCGGGCGCCGGTGCGGGCCTTGGCCAGATCGGCGGTGTACACCGTGAAGGCGACCGCATAGATGCCGATGGCGAGGGCCACCAGGTTGTCGGAGAGTGCGGCGATGTTCACGAAGGACTCCTCACGGCCTCGGGATCGAGGTCGGGGTCAAGGTCGGGGGCGGGAGCGGGAGCGGGGGCGAGACTGTTCAGGGTCCGCATGAGTTTGTCTGTGTCCTCGCTCGGTGCGGATCTGCGGGTCAGGGACCGCGTGGCGGTCTCGACCTGGATGCCCTCCTTGTCGGGGCTTTGGGTGACGCGGACCCAGACCCGTCGGCGGCGGACGGTGAGGGAGACGGTGAGACCGATCAGCAAAAGGACAGCTGCGGCCAGGGCGATCTCCTTGCCCGGGTCGTAGGCGACCTGGAAGTTGCCGAACCGGGCGACGCCGTCGAAGGTGACCGATCCGGCGCCGTCGGGCAACTCCATGGTCTCGCCGATCCGCAGGCTCTGACTCTCTATTTCGGTCAGGTCGGTCTTGTCGAGGCTGTACACCGACTGCGGCACTCCGGTGTCCATGCCGAGGTCGCCGGAGTAGGCCACCAGGTCCAGACGGGGCGCGAGCAGGCCGGGGAACTGCGAGACATCGCCGCCCATCGGCGTGCTGGTGGGCAGGAACACACCTTCGAAACCCAGCTGGGTCGGTTTCGCGTTCGGCACCTTGATGACGCCGTCGCTGGTCAGTGCACCGTCGGAGGGAAGGAAGATGACCGGCCCGGAGAACACGGTCGCGTCCTTGCCGTCGCGCACCGTGACCTTGGGGGCGTACCCGTGACCGCTGAGGAACAACTTGGTGCCATTGACGTCCAGCGGCTGGTTCGGCGCGATGTTGGCGGAGGCTTCCGAGCCGCCCTCGGTGCGGTAGGTGACCTGTGCGTCGAACTTCCGGGGTTCGCCTGTTCGTGGCCCGGTCGGCGCGAAGGCCGTATCGAGTTCCTCCAAGGTCATCGAGAAGGGGGTCAGCCCGTCGACGTCGGCCAGCGACGCCGGTGTGAACGCGTCGTAGGAGGAGGCCACGTTCGTGAAGGTGTCACCCTCGGCGAGCGCGACTCGGCCCTCGAAGCCGAACAGCTTCCCGCCGGCCATGCCGACCAGCAGGACCAGCAACGAGAGGTGGAAGGCCAGGTTCCCGATCTCCCGCACATAGCCCTTCTCAGCGCGAACCTCCGCCCGTACCGCCGACCGGCCAGAGGCTGTCTCACTGGACCCAGTGCCGTCTGGAATGTCGGGCTCACTGTCGACGACGACGCGATAGCCGCGGCCGCGCAGGGTAGCCGCGGCCTGTGCGACCACGACGTCGGGCGGGGCGTCGAGCGAGGTTTCGCGGTGGTGTTCGAACCGGTCCAGCCGCGGTGGGGCCTTCGGTGGCTCGGCCCGCGCCTCCCGCCACAGCCGCACGCAGCGCGGGAGGACGCAGCCGGTCGTCGAGACCAGCAGCAGTCCGTACGTCGCGGCAAACCAGGGCGAGGCGTAGACCTCGAACAGCCCCAGTCGGTCCAGCCACGGCGAGATCCTCGGGTGCTCGGCCACGAACTGCGGCACCGCCGCCGGATCGGTGGCCACGTTGCGTTGCGGCAGTACCGATCCCGGGATCGCCGCCAATGCGAGGAGCGCGAGCAGAACCACGGCGGTACGCATCGAGGTCAGCTCACGCCAAGCCCACCGACCCCATCCCCACGAAGGCGATGGCCGGGCGCTCACGTTCGACGCATCCGTCGTCACCACCACCCCAACGAGTCCAGCCACCAACTTTCTACTAGATGTCATAGTAGACGTACCGTCGCGCTTGCAGCCCAGCGGCCTGCGCCCCACGAGCAGGCCGCGCCTTCAGAGAAGGGCCGACAACAGGTCAGCGCTTGCTCACATGACGATCGGGAGACCCAGCACCGGCCGCCGAAGCGGCTGGATTACGACGAAAGACGCCGACGTCCACAGCGATACCAAGCAGGGGAACGGGCTGCGCGGCTCGATAAGAGTTCTTCTACGATCCAACGCTCCTGGCCACCATCAAGGTGCTCGCCGTCACGGGCACTGTGGCGTCGGCGATCGCAGTGCACGATCGCGCAATCCGCATCCCTGCCTCGCGTGCACAAGGTGGCCGGTCAACCGCCGCTGCCGGTCACCGTGGTGGCGTTCAACGCCGCGGGATTTACCCATTCTTCGCAGCCCGAGAGGCAGACGAGCGGGACTGCGGGTGCTCGGGAGTGGGGAAGTCTGAGCACCCGCAGTCCGTGGGACGAACCCGCTCTATACTATGCAGCATAGTAGGGAGTCTGGTCCCCTCACCGCCGATGGGCGTGTTCGTGCCGCGCCGTGCCAGCCACGACGACCCAGAGGCCGTCTTTGGGTTGCCGCCGGTCGACCTGCTCGGAGGGATTCGCCAGACCGTTTGGCAATCCGCCAATTGGGCTGGCAAACCACAGAAACCGAGCTTGGAACTGCGGGAACAACTCCCGTTGGCTGACTGGTAGTGAGACGTGTTGAAGTGGGACGAGTAGTGGTGCTGGGGTGCCTTCGTGCACCCCAATGACCGCTGGCGACGGAAACCCACTGTCGGCAAGTGGGCCGCTTCGGAAAGAATCCAGCATGCTCACGCTGGAGGAGATCTTCCCGCCGTTCGCGCTACGGATCGCATGCGATCCTGTAGCGCTGAGTGTCCTGCGTGACGACGACCTCCCGGAGTTGGTCGACCTCGTGCATGCAGGCATCCAAGATCCTGACTTGCCCATGCCCTTCCTGCGTGACTGGCACGAGGCGCCGTTCGCGCCGGGATCTCCTGACGGTTTCCCGACGACGTCTCTGGCGTGGTGGTGGACGCAAAGGGCGACTTTCGCGCCCGACGAATGGCGCCTGGCCCTCGTGGTCCGTCGCGATGGCGTGCTCGTCGGGATGCAGGACCTACATGCGACGGACTTCCCGCAGACGCGCCTCGTCATGACTGGGTCCTGGCTGGGGCGGGCTCACCACGGGAAGGGGACCGGCACGCTGATGCGCCAGCTCGCCGTTGGCTTCGCCTTCGACGTGCTCGGCGCTGACAGGTGCGAGTCGGGTTACATCGTGGGGAATCACGCCTCGGCAGCCGTCAGCCGCAAGGTCGGGTACGTCGACAACGGCAGGCGACGGATCGTCCAGCACACTCGGCACGGGAAGGTGGGGGTGGATGAACAGCGCGTCGTCGTCACGCCCCATGCCTTCGTTCGCCCGGCTGGCGAGGTGACAGTAGATGGGGCCGACCGCTTGCGGCACTTCTTGGGGTTGGACCGTAGGCAGAGCGATGCCTAGCCAAGGGGAGATGACTTCATGAGTGAGCGCTTCTACTCGGACGCGAAGTTGTATGACCGGATGTTCCCCGGTGGCGAGCCGGCCGTCGACTTCTACAAGACCGCAGCCGATCGGCAACGCGGAAGTGTCCTGGAACTTGGGTGTGGCACTGGACGCAAGCTGATCCCTATCGCCTCCGACGGGCACCCGTGCACCGGTCTGGAACTCTCGCCGGACATGCTCAGCGAGGCTCGGCGCAAGGCGGACGAGCGCGGGCTGTCCGTGGAGTGGGTGCAGGGCGACATGCGGGACTTCGACCTCGGGCGCACGTTCGACTTCGTGTTCATCGCAGGCAACTCACTGCTCCATCTTCACGACGCTGCCGATCTGATGAGTTGTTTCCGATCCGTGCGAGCGCACCTCGCTCCAGGTGCGCGCTTCATGTTCGATGTGTTCAACCCGAACGTGCAGTTCCTTGCCGATGCCGACGGCGTTCGACGTACCCGCGAAGCGTTGTCGTTCGAGGACCCCGATCGTGGCCACGTGCGGGTGGATGTCGCGGAGACGTACGACGCTGCCGACCAGGTGACCCGAGGGACGTGGCACCTCTCCACCGACTCAGAGCCGGACTTCGTCGTCGCACCCCTTGAGCTCAGGAGCATCTTTCCTCAGGAACTGCCATTGCTGCTCTCCCTGGGTGGGCTTCGGCTCGTCGAGCGGTTCGGTGACTGGTCCGGCCGAGCGTTCACCGGGGACTCGGCGATACAGCTCTGCGTCTGTGAATCGGACTGAGGATCTGAGTCATCCGTCGCCGGTCAGCACCGCGGCGACGTATCCGGCGTAGTCAGCGCCTGACGCGGTCGCGTGGGTTTCGATGGTCTTCGGGTTGTAGCCCAAGGCATCCGCGATGATCGCGACCGGTGCGAGCTTCGTGAGCTCGTGGAGGGTGCCGAGCCGTGCTGCGCGTGTACTGAACACGTGTCGGCGGAGTCGATCACGCAGGCTCATCGCGTCGATGTGCTGGCCAGGGGAGTGGCCGCGAAAGACCCAGTTGCTGTTGGGGTGTGCGGCGGTCTGGTCGTGACCGGGCTTCAACATGAGTTCGCGCAACGGCAGATCGAGAGGGTCGTTGAGCGCTATCGCGAAGCCGCCGAGCCTGACGGTCACCAGGTCCTCAGTGACCGTGACGTCGTCCCAGGTCAGGGCGACGACATCTTGCAGTTGTTGCCCGAAGACGAGCACAAGGATGGCCGCGGCGCGATCGCGAACGCTCAGGCGCTTCCCGTCGACGACCTCAGTCAGCGCGGCATCTTGATCCGCGGCGCTGAGCTTCCTGCTGGTGCCACGGCGGTGGCGAGGCACCTTCAGCCCAGCGGGAGCGAGTCTGTTGCTCATGGCCCAGTTGAGGAACCTGTCAGCGAGCAGCCGGGTCGTCGGGCCACCGCCGACCCAGTCGTCGACGTCGCCCTGTTGCAGGTCCTCCAGCGGGATCTGACGCTCATGAATCCAGTTGAGGAAGTTGATCGCGACGGTGACCGTCTGCTTGCTGCGGAGGAAGGTGCCCTGCGACACGGTCTCCATCTCGTTCATCCGGCGCAGGTGTTGCCAGCGGACGTAGCGGTCGATGATCACGCGGTAGTCCTCGTTCGTCAGCCGGTCGAGCGCGTCCTGGGCCCACTCCCGGTAACGGACCTTGGTCTCGTCTCGGCGGGGGAGTGCGCCGTGCTCGACGAGGAGTCCGCGGACGTAGTCACGGGTTCGTGATCGTGGGAGCCCATCGATGGTGTCGTGGGTGATGGTCGGGTGCACGGCGAGGTGCTTGAGGAAGTCGGTGACGTGCTTCTGCCGGATCCACGTCATCCCGCTGTTGGCGCGCTTCATCGACTTCAGCGCGTCGGCAAGCGGCTCGAGTTCAGTGGCCATGACACCGGTCTCTGGGTTGGTGAGGAGTCGATCCACAACGTCGCTGAGCGCGCAGGGCCAGCACAGCCCGGTCCGGTAGAGCTCGTCCTCGGCGCCGCAGCGGACGCAATCGATGTTGAGTGTGATCCCGGAGCATTTCCGGCACGCGGGCTTGTTGTCGATCCGGCCGGGCAGCACTCCGATGTGGCCGCACGCGCAGGTGCCGCGGGTGCGCTTGGCTTGTTGGTAGCAGTAGCCGCAGATCTGGTCGTGAGGTCCCCAGCTGGCCACGAGGTAGTAGCCGCCACCGCAGCGGTCGCAAGGGGTCTCGCGCCGGCGCTCGGGGTCGTCCGGCTTGCGTGGGCGCGCCACTATCCGTTAGTCGTCATCGTCGCTGGGTCGAACGAGTTTCACGCGCCGAGCGATGGGCTGACCGGGTTGTACGCCGATGTCTTCCGGCCGTCGTGGCGCCTCGGCTGTGGCCGCGGCCCGCATCTCAACGAACGGCTCGAACAGGTCGCCAGGACCGCAGTCCAGGATGTCGCACAGGGCCGCGAAGGTGCGCGCCGGGATGCGCTCGGGAGTCGAGGTGACCAGACGATGTACCTGCGCAGGGGAGAGGTTGATCCCGCGTGATCGCAGCAGCGGGATGAGTTCGGTGGTCTTCCACAAGTTGCGCTGCGCCATCAGCTGGCGGAGATTCCAGCGGTAGCCGATTCGTCGCTGCTCAGCCATCCTGCCCACCTTCGCCGTCCTCGACGTCGGCGTCCCGCGGGATCGCGACGTAGTACTGCGTGGTGCTGCATCGGCCAAAGGTGTCGACGGATCGTCGGAGCAACTCGATCGTCTCGGGGGTGAACTTCTCGAACTCAGTCACGGGACTCTCCTTCGCGGCCTGCCAGCCGTCGGGCGATCATGCGCTGGATCGTCTTCTGCTTGAAGTCGGAGGACACCGACGTGTAGAGCGCCGTGGTCGACGAGTAGCTGTGGCCAACCTGCTGCTGCACGAACATCGGGTCGTAGCCAGCTTCGATGAGGTGGGTGACGTAAGAGTGGCGGAGGGCGTGCAGCGTCAGCTCCTCGGGCAATCCTGCGCGTTCCCTGGCTCGCTTGAACGACCGATCCAAGGTCCGCACGACGACCGACCCACTCCGTTCTGATGGCCACATGGCGGCGGAACGGTCGGCCGTTGCGAACAGCTCTCGGCCAACAGGGGACACCCAGTCCTTCAGCAGATCGACGACCCACTCGAACTGCGGAACGGTGAGCACGGTGCGGCGCCGGGGGCCAGATCCCTTGGTGCCCTTGGCCCAGCGCACCTGAACGGAGCCGTAATTGCCGTAGGCCGGGACGTGTGGGTTCGGGCCGAAGTCGACGTACTCGAGCATCGTGAGTTCGCGGCGGCGGAGGCCGTACGCGTAGCCGACCTTGATCGCGATCGAGTCGCGCAGCGCAGGAAGCCAGCCTTTCGACCCCGCGGCGTACTCCTCGTCTGCGATGTCGTCGGCGGCCTCGAACAGGGCCTCCATCTCATCGAGGGTCAGGGCGCGCCGGCGCGGAGGAACCGCGTCGTCTGTCGTGTGGCGGGGCGAGTTCCAGTCGAAGACGATCTGGCTGGGAACGTCGTTGAAGACCTTCTCGCAGAACGGCACCCAGCGATACGCGGGCTCACACAAGTAGCTGCAGAACGCTCGAATCGCGCCAGCCTGCGCCCTCAGCGTCGAGACCGACGCGGGCTTCTCCGCACTCCGCCGGTCGGCGAGGTACTGCTCCAGGTGGATCGGGTGCCAGCGCCACGGGTATTCGTTGGTGTGCTCCTGAAAGCGCTCCACCACGCGGCAGGACGACTGGATATACGCCGTCGACAACCCACGCGCGAGCAACTGCGCGCGCCAGCGGTCGAGCATGTGCTCAAACACCTGTTGGTCGGCGCGGAGCAGGCCGACTTCCTGCCGCAGCAGCATCTCCGGGATGCGCCCTGGAACCATCTCCACGACGCCAACCATACGCGAGACTCTCTCACTTAATGAGAGACACGGCCGCTGACCTGCGCCATTGAGTGCCCCTGTGTGGTCCATTGGCAGTTCGCGGCACTAGCGAAAGTGACGTCTGACCTGCACGGACGAGGTCATGTCGAGTTGAGACGAGCTCTCTCATCTGTTTCGACTCGTCCTACTCCATCGCCGATAAGGAGCATTATGTCAACTTATTGTCTGCGTATTGCATCAGATGAATCATTCACTATCCTGCGCCGCTGTCCTGTCTCAGTTGAGTCGTCGCAGTCTCACTGAACCTGACGCATTCGAGGATCCGTCTCACTGAAGTTGACGCATCCGTACGGCGTGTCTCAGTCAATCTGACGCAGATCGGGTTCACCGTCGATGTATGCCATCGGCCGGCGCGGCGACTCTGGCGGTTGCCCGACGCGATCTGGGCGTGCAGGTCACGTTCAGATCGATGTCGCGCGAGCCGGTGATCGCCGACCTGTCCGACGCGTGGTCTGAGCGGTTCGAGTCGCTCCCTCCGGTCCGCGTCCCGAGGGCCTTCAAAGGTCAGCGCAACTTCGCCGGCTCGTGGTGGTTCGCCACCACACAGAGCCACGTTGCCTACGAGTCCTGGCTCGAACGAGATCACCTGATGCTCCTCGACTTCGCCCCCGAGGTCGTCGCCGTCGCCGCGCAGCCATTCACCGCCGTCCTGCCGACCTCGTCCGGTCCTCGCAAGCACACGCCCGACTACTTCGTCAGGACGGTCGACGGCACGGGCGTCGTGATCGACGTACGCCCCGACCGTCGCGCCGCGAAGGACGCCGATGTCTTCGCCGCGACCGGCACTGCATGCGCACAGGTTGGCTGGGACTACCAGCGACTGGGTGACATAGCTCCAATGCTCGCTGCGAACGTCGGCTGGCTCTCGGGCTACCGACACCCG
>JBPPMQ010000065.1:0-3230 GCA_051306135.1 Nocardioides sp.
CGGAGAGACTGTGACCGACTTCAGGACCTTGTGCACGATTGGGGATCTCGTGCCGGTCGGTGCACACATGTCAGGTGTCATCGAGTCGGACGACGACGCGATGACGATGGACAGCTTCGACTCGTCCAAGCAACGGGAGACACCCGCAAGTCTGTCGAGCGCGCACTCAAGCTGAAGCTCACGCGTCGTGATCGCCTTTCCGCCGGCAGCCGAGACCTGTCGGGCCACAGTACGTTCGGTCGTCTTGTCGAGGTGTGGCTCGCAGATCTCGATCTCACCGGAAAGCTTGCGCCGAGCACACGTGCGCTCTAGGAGCGCAACATGCGCCAACTTGTAATGCCGGCCTTCGAGTCCCACACGCTCCGCGAGATCAATGTGCGCAAGGTCGACCAGTTCATCAAGAAGCTCGCGTCCACCAAGAGTTACAGCACGGCCAAGCAGGCGCGAACGGTCCTCAGCCTCGCCTTCGGTCTGGCGGTCCGGTACGACGCCCCTAAGGAGAACCCGGTCCGCGGCATCGCCCGGATGCACAAGCCCCCGTCGCAGACCATGGCGCTGACTCTTGAGTAAGTCGACGCCATCCGAGACGCCGCACGAGGTTGGCGCCGCGCGCCAGAAACGCCGGGTCCGCCGCCGGACGGTCAGTTGGAGCAGATCATCGAGGCCATGCTTGGCGACAGTCTCCGTTCCGTCCTGCGCCGCCGAGGTCCTGCGCCAGCGGCTTGTCGCTGTCGGCGAGGAGTCGCCTGAGCACCTGATCTTCTTCAGTCGCAATCACACGCCGTTGACGACCAACAACGTGCGCCGTCGCCTGCGGGCGATCCTCGACAAGGCCGGAATCGCAGGCGTTACACCGCACTCCTTCCGCCGAACTGTCGCCACCGTGATCGACCGAGCCGGTGGCGCCGATCTTGGCGCGGAGATGCTGGGGCACACCTCGGCTCAGATCACCAAGCAGCACTACATCGAGCCAGACGGGAAGGTGAACCCGGTGACCGCCGAGATCCTCGAAGCCCTCGCTCCACGGGAATCCGGCGGCGGCTCCGACTGGGACGAGGCGGTCTGACATGGCGAGGCGAGCCGATCGAAAGAATACCCTTTCCCTAGTAGTGGATAAAGGGTATTCTGATGGTGTGTGGTCGGTCGAGGTTGAACTCGTCGACGACTGGCTCCAAGGGCTGGACATCGACACCTACGACCAGATCCTCGCCGCGCTGCGAGTTCTGGCTAGCGAAGGTCCGACCCTGGGTCGGCCGTTGGTGGACTCCATCGTCGGCTCTCGGCACAGCAACATGAAGGAGCTGCGGCCCGGCTCATCGGGGCGCAGCGAGGTTCGGATTCTGTCCGCCTTCGACCCCAAGCGGCGAGCAATCATGCTCGTGGCCGGAGACAAGCAAGGGCGCTGGAAACGCTGGTACGTCACCAACATTCCCGCCGCGGACGATCTGTACGACGCCCATCTGGCCAAGGTCAGACAAGAAGACGAGGCGGCGAAGGCCGCGAAGAGGACTCCGCCGGCCAAGGCCCGGCGCAAGAGGGACGGGAAGTGAGTGAGATGGCGAAGACTCTTGAAGACCTGATGCGTGAGCGCCCAGGCAACCCCGAGGTGCAGGCCAAGCACATGGAGCGCATGCTCGCTGAAGTTCGTGCGTACCGGCTGCGTGAGCTTCGCGAGATGCTCGCACTGACCCAGAACGACGTCGCCGAGACGCTCGACATCAGTCAGAAGCGCGTGTCGGAGATCGAGCGCGGAAAGGTTGACCTGACGAAGGTCGACACCCTGCGTCGCTACGCCGCTGCCCTCGGCGGGACGCTGCGCGTTGAGGTCGAGGTCGGCGACGAGACCTTCCAGATCGCCTGACACGACGCTCAGATCGCGAGCCCCGGGTCGGGCCGGTTCTCCGGACGGTGAACCAGACCGGCGTGGAGGTCGGCCCGACTCCAAGACCGCGCCTGCGGGCGCGGTCTTGGGCTCCGGTGGCGATCTGCTTCAGGAAGAGGCGCTCTTCGAGGTGAGTCTCTTTCGCCGCTTAGCCGCGACCCCGGAACTGCTCCGAGCCGTGATCAGGCTTTACGCAAGTCCATGAGACGCGCTGCGAGATCATCCGACAGCCGAGCCTTGCTGCCGGTGGCGTAGTCGAAGGTGACGATCAGCGATTCGCCGTCTGCAGCGACCGCACCGTGTCGGTGGCTCACAGCCCGGTACCGCATGACGAACCGGTCGTCGCCCACCTCCCCGATCTGCGCGCCCACCGTCAGGGTGTCGGGGTAAGTCAGCGGGATCCGGAACCGGCAGCCTGCCGAGTGCAGGATCGGTCCGACGCCGTCCGACTGCTCGATCGAGCCCATGCCGAGCTCCGCGAAGCACTTGATCCGAGCTGACTCGAAGTAGCGGAAGTAGACGGCGTTGTTGACGTGGCCCATGGCATCCATGTCGCCCCATGCAACGGGAATCACCACCGTCACAGGAAAGTGGGCGAGCAGTTCGCCGATCCGGTCTTCGTCAGTCACCAGCACAGGCTAGTCGAAACCAGCGACATTGAGGCCGGGACCAGGCTCGAGGAATGGAAGCAGCGGACGGACCCGGAGCCCGACCCCGAAGCGGGACGGAACGTCGACCACATCGAGCGCTGCGCGAGGACTGACGGCACGAGCAAGACGGCACGCGGGTGCGTGCCGGACCGAAACGCGTCTTACTGCCGCAGAGTCTGCGCCTCGTACTCGCCAGGCATAAGGGCGCTACGCGACGACCGGATTCGCACCAGCGGTGCTCGAATTCTCAGTCACCCGGGACCCGACCCCGGGCGCATGCGATGAGCGCTGCGAGGTCGAGACCGTAGGTCGGACCAGCAGCCTGTTCGTAGGCCTCGAGTCGGCCCGCTGCACGCTCGACGAGCCGGGAGGCACCGACGAGGTTGCCACGCGCCTGATGGGTCAGGCCCACGCACAACTGCGCCAGGCCTTGCCACAGTTCGCGCTCCTCATCCGGGCACGACTTCCACCGGACCTCGAGGGCCTCGTGCGCAGCGAAGGGGCGCCCCTCGTCCAGGAGAGCTCGGGCGTATGCCAGGGTCGCTTCCGGCGCAAGCGGTTCTTCGGAGATGGGCGCGACGCCCGTTGCGCCATACGGCAAGGGTCGACCGAGCGCGTCACGTGGTCGAGCTTGTTGTGCTCGCCCTTGTTCGTTTCGATCGCGATCGTCGACCATGTCAGGCCCGTCTCGCAGCCGT